>JAZPZN010000045.1:0-78585 GCA_045544715.1 Oscillospiraceae bacterium
ACCTTACCAAAGGGCGGAAAAGTTCTTGTGCTTGGTACTGAGGAATGCATGTATCCTGCTTTGATGCTTGGACAGCTTATTGAACAAAGCGGTGATTATGCTGAGGTGCTCTGTCATGCCACCACACGCAGCCCTATCGGCATCTGCGATGATGATGCTTATCCGATCAAAAAGGGATATAAGATACGCAGCTTTTATGACAGCGAACGAGCTACTTATGTATATGCTCCTGGAGAATACGATGTGGTGATTATCGTTACTGATGGCACTGACAGGGCTGCGGCGGATGATATTGCAGCAGTGTTCAGAAAGAAGGCATACCCTATCATTTGTCTTGTGGAGGTGGAGAGTTGAGAAGCTCGTTCAGACCTGAGGATGTTGTGATACTATTGAAGGATATCACGGGGCAGGTGACACCTCTGCCGACAAAGGAGAGGGAACGTTTTATACAAAGCGGTGTGCACTATTGTGAGATGCTGCCGTTAGAATATGAGCCCAGTGAAAAGTACCTCGCTGCGTTCCATGATGCATTGGAGAGGTATGCAGGGATTACCGCAAGAGCGGTGGGTGCTGTGGCAGAAAAAATATATGCTGAAAAGGGTGGTGCTGCTGCACTGGTGAGCCTTGCAAGAGCAGGCACTCCTGTGGGCATACTGATAAAGCATTATCTTGACAGGAAGTATGGAACTGATATTGCTCATTACACGATATCTATCATTCGTGGCAGGGGTATTGATGAAAATGCGATGAAATATATCCTTGAGCGTCATAAGCCCTCAGATATCCAGTTCGTTGACGGCTGGACGGGCAAAGGGGCTATTCAGCGTCAGCTTGACGAGGCTATGAAAGCCTATGATGGGGTTAGTTCAGGGCTTGCGGTGCTGAGCGATCCTGCAAATCTTGCTGAAAAATGCGGTACCTATGATGATTTTCTTATTGCAAGCAGTTGTCTGAATTCCACTGTTTCGGGACTTATGAGCAGGACATTTCTGCGCAGTGACATCATAGGCAGGGATGATTTTCATGGAGCAATGTACTATGGTGAGCTTGAGGATAAAGATCTCACCTATCACTTTATAGAAGCAGTGGAACGAGAGTTCGACTTCAATGCTTCTGTTGTTGATGCGACAAGACACGAGCGCACGGGAATGGATGAAGTGAAAGAGATAGCTGAAAAATTCGGCATATCCGACATCAATCTTATCAAGCCGAGCATTGGTGAGGCGACGAGAGTGCTGCTGCGCCGTGTGCCGTGGAAGCTGCTTGTACATAGCCTTGACGACCATGAGCATCTGGGACACATTTACCAGCTAGCAAAGGAGAAAGGCGTAGCTGTTGAAGAGTATCCGCTTAAGAACTATAAAGCCTGCGGACTTATCAAGGAGCTTGCCGATAATTGATATGAATAAGATATTATTTACCTGTGACATTGACAATACACTTATCTGCTCCTATAAGCATAAGCAGGAGGGTGATGTGTGTGTTGAGATACTCAAAGATAAGGAGCAGGGGTTTACCACTCAGAAAACTCTTGAGCTCCTGAAGATTGCCACAGAGATCGAAAAGCTGAACATCGTTCCGCTTACTACACGCTCCATTGAGCAGTATGAGCGCATAAAATTCGGAGAAGGTGCGCCAAAGCAGGCACTCGTTACGAACGGGACTTTGCTGATAAACGGCATTACGATGCGAGTTGACGAACCGTGGTGGATGGAATCTCTTGCTGTTGTCGCTCCTCTGAAGAAGGAGCTGGATAGGCTTTATGCTCTCCTCACCCCCATGACGGACAGCTTTATTCGAGTGCGTATAGTTGATGAGATGTATCTTTTTGTATATTGCTCTGACAAGGTTGACCCTGCAGTGATGGCAACGATGCTTGCGATGCAGACCACTCTCAAGGTGGAATACAGCGGCAAGAAGATATATTTTTTCCCCGAGGTTGCAAACAAGGGGGTCGCTGCAAAGCGCATGACGACAAAACTAGGTGCTGACTATCTGATAGCAGCAGGTGATAGCTCGATAGACCTGCCTATGCTGAGGATGGCAGATCTTGCGATAATACCGCAGAGCCTTGCGAAATATGCGGAGGAGTTCAAAAAAGCAGAGATATGTCCCGAAAATGTGCGTTTTTCGGAATTCGTGCTGGAAACAGCAATCGCAGCGGCAAACTGATGATTTTACAATCCCGAAGATCACCCGATCTTTTGTCGCTAAAAAGCTATAATAATGTAGAATATACGGAAGGAACATAATATGGCAAAGGTCAAGCTTTCTATAAAGGATAAAAAGAATACCACATATAAAGAAGAGCCCTGGGGCGGAATGTTTTATCGCTATCAGTGTCCTAAAATGACAGGTATCGTTATCACGATACTTGAGGTGCTCAGTCTTATACTGACATCTATATTTGCGCTTTGTGCAGGTCTGCTGGTGCCGCTTACCAACTGGCTGGGGCAGATGGAGCTGGAGATAGAGGATCATCCTGTTTTTGTAGTGTGGTTCATTGCTTCAATCGTGTATGTCATCGGTACATTTATCTTGATATTAGGAAAGCCGAGGATAGCTGCAATAGTGCATACTGTTGCGATGGCAGGTTCGCTTGTCATGTATTATATGTTCCTGATGCTTAATAATCAGTATGGTGCCGAATATAATTCAGGTCCTACCGTACTTTATATGCCCTGTATATTTATAACGATAATATCGGTCATCGTGGTGATGCTGATATATATTCCGAAATGGCTGGAGAAAAAAGCAGAAAAGGACAGAGAGCAAGCGCCCTCTATCCTTGCAGATGATAAGGAGGATTGACCTATGGCTTCGATCATTAGTGAGGACATCCGTTTCCATCTCAAAACGAGAAACGAGGATATCGGCAGATATGTTATTCTTCCAGGCGACCCCGGCAGAGTTCCGAAGATCGCAGCAAAGCTGGATGATGCAAAGCTTATCGCAAGCAATCGTGAGTATGTCACATATACAGGCTATCTTGACGGTGTAAAGGTGAGTGTTTGCTCTACGGGTATCGGCGGTCCTTCGGCTGCAATCGCAGTTGAGGAACTGATAATGTGCGGCGCAGATACTTTTATTCGTGTAGGAACAAGTGGTGGTATAAATCTGAAGGTGGTAGGCGGTGACCTGCTTGTTGCCTCTGCGGCTATCCGCAGCGAGGGCACGAGCCACGAATATATTCCCGAAAACTATCCTGCAGTTGCAGATTTCGATGTTATCAAGGCTCTGAAAGAAGCAGGCGACGAGCTCTCCACCGACGAGGATGGAAACCGTTGCCACGTTGGCGTAGTTCACAGCAAGGATAATTTCTATGGTGAGATAGACCCTAACAACACTGCCGTATCTGCAAAGCTTAACGCAGCATGGGAGGGGTATGTAAAGTGCGGTTGCCTTACATCTGAGATGGAGGCTGCGGCTATCTACTCGGTAGCCCTCTGCAGAGGTGTGCGTGCAGGCGCAGTGTTGACCGCCCTTTGGAATGTTGAGCGCACTAATGCAGGGCTTCCCGACAAAAACTGCGAGAGCAGTGAAAGAGCTATTCAGTGTGCCATAAATGCGATAAGAAAGTTGATAAAGCAGGATAATGCTTAATCGGCAGTCTGACGTTTCTGCATACGCTTCCAGTTGAAGTATCCGTAGAGGTCATTGGCAAAAAACATCACAAAGCATATCACCATCGGAAGATATGAGATGCTTTCCAGTGAAGCGAGCACCCACAGTATGATAAGCACTATGTCGTTGGCTGCATATCCTATGGCATAAAACGGGCTTCTCAGCATAGTTAGGTAGGATGCTATAAAGCTGGTGGTGACAGAGATAGTGCTGAACAGCAGATTTGCATTTCCGAGTGCTTTTAGGATAAACCAGAATGCTGCGGTAACTGCAGCAGTAGCTACTATCATTACCGTTATCTGCTTAGCCGAGAGGCGGCTGACTACCTTGACCTCTTTAGTTTCCTTATATGGATTTTTAGCCCAGGAGATAATTGAAAGCACTGCGATGGGGGCAGTCATGCAGAGGTAGGTTATCATTTCGCCATAGTAGCTGAAGAAGAAAGATATGATGCCGTAAAATACGGCGAATACTACGGTCAGTATCTGCCCCAGCACATAGCCCTTTGCCACAAATATCAGTGCGGTGACACCTATGAGAGATGCTATTATCGTGAGGATATCACCTCCGCCGGACACTGCAAAGGATATTATCACGACAGTGACTGAGGTGAGCCACAGCGCACGCTCAAAGGTAGTCAGATCATGGAATGGGTTGTTTATATTCATAGTGACCTCCAACAAAAAAAGCATCCGTTACAATACACCTTCTAAGACCTAATGGTGTACGAACGAATGCTACAGCATTACACTACCCGGTGGCAGTATTTTATTCCGTTGCAATTATAGCATGGAAATATAAAAAAGTCAATAGTATTTTTGCGGAGGTCATCCGCATTGAAATAGAGTGGAGATATTATGTTTACTACAGTTTTATTCGACCTTGACGGAACACTCACAAATCCTTACATGGGCATTACAAATTCGATAATGTATGCATTGGGGGAGATGGGCAGGGATATTCCACCGAGGGAGGAGCTGAAAAGCTTTATTGGCCCACCGCTTTATGATGAGTTTAGGCGGAAGTTTGATATGAGCCACGAGGAAGCAACAGAAGCGGTGCGGCTCTACAGAGTATATTATCCTGAAAAGGGATTGTATGAGAACGAACTTATCGACGGTACTGAGCAGTTGCTGGCTGCACTGAAGATGCGCCAGAGGAAGATTTGCCTTGCTACCTGCAAGCCCGAGCCCTATGCCCGTGAGATTTTGCGACATTTTGGCATTGATGGATACTTTGATATTATTGGGGCGGCTGCGCTTGATGGCAGCGTGAGCACAAAGGCTCAGGTGCTGCGTCAGGTGATGTTAAAAACAGGCTCTGCTTGTGAGGAGTGCGTGCTTATCGGTGACAGGATGCACGATATCATTGGTGCTCACGAGGTAGGTATGAAGTGCGCAGCGGTGAGAGTAGGTTTCGGCACTGACGAGGAGTTTAACGAATATGGTGCTGATTACATAATCGATACTTTGACAGATGTTTTAAAAATTGTCTGATTTTTTTAGAATAAATCGAAACCGATTGCAGATAATACAACTGCGGCGGTCATGGTCAACGCCGTGACCGCCTGATTTTTTCTGAAAGGACGATAAAAATGGGAACTGAATTTGCAAACAAGCACATCGGATGTACAGTAAAGAACTGTGAGTATCACTGCAGCTGTGACAACTACTGCTCTCTCGATAGAATTGAGGTAGGCACACACGAGGGCAACCCCACTCAGACACAGTGCACTGATTGCCTTTCTTTTAAGGAGAAATCCTGCTGCTAATGTGCGGTAGGAAACAGAGGGATAGGGCTGATACTGCTATTGAAATGGGAGTTCAGCCCGATTATGGGTTTATAAAATATGGACAAAGAGATCAAGCTTGACAGGCTCCCCGAGGAGTTTGACAGACAGCTGGGTCTGCTGGAGATGCCGCTGCCCACAGACACTCCCAATCTTGGAGATGTTCCGCTGGGGGCAAGGGCTGTTTCGGCGATGACAAATCGTCTTTACGGAAGCTTTTAGCTTAACGGTATATCGGGTACCGGGTAGAGACGTGTTTTATTGATGTGATCCCCTAAAAGGAAGACCTCCGCTGAAGGCTCTGTTTTCAGCAGAGGTCTTTTGTTTTGCTGAGTTTTGATGCGATTTTAGAGTTGCGATGTCAATATTGTGGAGGTATATCGCTGAAAAATTAGTAAAATTGCAGAAAAAACCGCACAGGGTATTGATTTTATTAGATTTTAGTGGTATAATAAATAACGATAGATTAGGCTGAGGACTGGGGCAAACGCTCCGGTCCTCAACTATATATGTGCTGTTCTGCGGTGTTGATGCAGTGGTATGGCACGATGATCTCCACAAGATTTGTGGGTTTGAAAGGGGCTTTGATTTAATGGCATTGGCAAAGGGCTTCAGCACGGTTGAAGCGGCAGCGGAGGCTGTGGTCAGGCAGGTGGTCGAAGAGCACGGGTTTGTGCTGTGGGACGTGTGGTTCGTAAAGGAGGGCGCAAAATGGTATCTCAGGATATTTATCGACAGGGCGCAGGGCATCTCCATTGACGATTGCGAGTCCATTGACGGTATCATCAATGAGATAATCGATCAGCAGGATTTTGTTGACAGGATCGATTATCTGGAGATAGGCTCTGCAGGGCTTGAGCGTCCTGTCAGACGTGTGGCGCAGCTGGGTCTTTCAGTTGGCAAAAAGCTTAAGATCAAGACCTATAAGCTTTGCGATGGTGCACCATCTAAAGCTTTCAGCGCAGTGCTCGACAGCTTTGACGGCGAGATGTTAACGGTAAAAGGAGATACAGGGGAGCTGAAATTGCAGCTCAGTGATATCTCTGCAATAAATTATGACGATTTTGACGACTTTGATGTTTTGGAGGATTAACAAAAAATGGCTAAGAAGAAGGTAGTAAACAAGGAGAACGAGATAGGCGAGTTTTACGGCGCACTTGAGACCCTCGTAAAGGAAAAGGGCATTGATCAGGAAGTGTTCATTGCAGAGATCAAGAACGCAATAATAAAGGGCGTTAAAACAGCTATCGAGAACGATGAAAAGTCTGTAAAGAACTTTATCGACTCCATGTACAAAAAGACTCTGAAAAATGACAAGGAAACAGATCCTTCCAAGAAGGAGCCCAAGAAGGAGGCTGAAGCAGACGTTGAGGCTGCTGAGGCAACTTCCGATGAGACTGAAGCTGTTGCAGAAGAGTCTGTTGTTGACAGCGTTATCATTGATATCGATCTTGAAAAGCAGAAGTTTGATGTCAGCATCCTTAAGGAGATCATTGAGGAGGTAGATGACCTCTACGAGCCTTACAAGGAGATTACGCTTGAGGAGGCAAGAAAGATCGATGCCTCTCTGCAGGTCGGCGATAAGGTAAGAGTTTCACTGGATACACACCAGTTCAAGCGTGTTGTTGCGAAGAAGGTAAAGGAGCTTATCCGTCAGGGTCTGAGCACTATCGAGCAGAAGCAGATAAGCGAAACTTGGGGCATGTATGAGAATGAAGCGGTTGCCGCAAGAGTTGTACGTGTTGAGCCTGCTACTCACAACGCAGAGATCGAGATCAACGGCAAGATAGTAAACCTGATGAAGAGTGAGCAGATCCCCGGAGAGGTATTGGTAGAGGATCAGATCATTCAGGTATACGTTACAGGTGTCGTTAAGGAATATAAGGAAGGCATCAAGAAGCAGAACCTCAAGATCACAAGACGTGATAAGGGTCTTATCAAGCGTCTGTTTGAGAAGGCTTGCCCCGAGATCTATGATGGTACTGTTGAGATAAAGGCTATTAGCCGTCAGCCCGGCGCACGCAGCAAGATCGCAGTTATCAGCAATGATCCCAACGTTGATGCTGTCGGCGCATGCATAGGCCCTATGAAGAGCCGTATCAATGCAGTAACCAAGGAGATCAACAACGAAAAGGTAGACATCGTTCTTTACAGCGAGGATCCTGTTGAGTTCATCAAGCAGGCACTGAAGCCCGCTGAGGTCATTGATGTAGTGCTGAAGGCTACAAAGATCGAGGAGGAGTTCAAGGCTAATGTCAAGACCGGAAACGACGATGTTGCTCCGCAGAAGAATGTTAAGTATCGTGTGATCCGTCCTTGTGTTGCAGTGGTTCCTGATAATCAGCTTTCACTTGCTATTGGTAATAAGGGTCAGAATGCCCTTCTTGCTGCTAAGCTCACGAATTTCAACATTGATATCAAGAGTGAGAGCAAGGCAACTCCCGAGGATCTGGTATGGGATTACGATCCTGAGAAGGATCCTGCAAACAAAGCTCAGGAGCCGACTGCAGAGGCTGCTGCTCCCGCTGAGACTACTGCTGAGTAAGGAGTGGTAGTATGCATGAAAGACGTGTACCGCTCAGAAAGTGCATTGGCTGCGGTGAGATGATAGGTAAAAGGGGCTCGCTGAGAGTTGTCCGTAATAAAGAGGGCGAGATCAGTGTTGATCCTACCTCAAAAAAGCCTGGAAGGGGCGCATATCTCTGCCGTGACAAAAGCTGTCTGGAAGCGGCAATAAGATCCCATAAGCTGGAGCGTTCGCTTAAATGCGCCGTTCCCGATGAAATATACATCGCCATTGAAAAGGAGATGAGCAGCGATCAGTAATTTATTATCGACCGTGTGCTTGTGCAGGCGTGCAGGAAAGCTCGTGCTTGGCTTCGATGCTGTAGTTGAAGAGATCGCATCGCCTAAATCAAAGGCGGCAGGAATCATCCTTGCTGAGGATATCTCTCCCAAGACCGAAAAGGAGATCCGTTTTGAGGCGGAAAAGCATGGCGTTGAGCCTGTTAAAGCTCCGTTTACAATGGATGAGGTCAAGGCGGCGCTCGGCAAGAGAGTTGGTATCCTTCTTATACTCGATGAAGGACTTTACATTTCGATAAAAAAGCATATAACAGACTGATGCGGATAATGATCCGCTGTATTGGAGGAATTTAATTTGCCAACAAATAATACAAAGAAAACAAAGACCCGTGTACAGGATATAGCAAAGGATATGGGTATCGACCGTGCAGAACTTGCTGCAATGCTTGATAGCACCTTTGGCGGTACTGCACGCAAGGCTACGACAACGCTCACTGTTGACGAGGTAAACTATGTCCTTGAAAAGATATCCTTGCAGAATGCTGAAAAGAGCTTCGACAGATACTTCGAGGTAACTGCAAGCATGAAGGCTGAAAAGCCCAAGGCAGAAGAGGAAAAGCCTGCTAAGAAAAAGCCCGCAAAGAAGACTGAGGAAAAGCCTGTTGAAGAAAAGGCGAAGGCTGAAGAAAAGGCAAAACTTGAAGATAAGCCCAAGGCAGAAGAAAAGCCTATCGAAAAGCCTAAGGCTGAAAAACCTGCCGAGAAGCCTGCAAAGGCAGAAGAAAGCAGCGTCAAGGCTGAAGAGAAGCCTAAGGCGGAGGAGAAACCTGTAGAAAAGCCTAAGGCAGAAGAGAAGCCTGCCGAAAAGCCCAAGGCAGAGGAAAAACCTGCCGAAAAACCTAAGACGGAGGATTCAGCTATGAGCGCAGATAAGGCTGAAAAGACACAGAGCAAGCCTCAGGATGCAAGACCTGCAAGGTCTGATAAGGGCGAGGCTCGTCAGGGTGGCTTCAACCGTGACAACAACCGTGATAATCGTGACAATCGTCAGGGCAGCTTTAACCGTGACAATAATCGTGATAACCGAGATAATCGTCAGGGCAATTTCAACCGTGACACCAATCGTGATAACAGAGATAATCGTCAGGGTGGCTTCAACCGTGATAATCGTGACAACCGTCAGGGCGGCTTTAATCGAGACAACAATCGTGACAACCGTCAGGGCAGCTTTAACCGTGATAACAGAAATCAGCAGCCCGTACAGAGCAAGCCCGAAAAGCTGGATATGCAGAAGGCTGCCATCGACAGCAGCAAGATCAAGGTAAATGCTCCCCCTCAGCACAAGCAGAAGGGCGAGGCTGTTCAGCAGGGTGAGCAGATCACAAAGCACGTTGATACAAGAGGCAGCTATATCGAGCTTGACAAGTACAACGAGCGTTATGAAACTATCGCTCCTGCTTCCCGTCACAACAATGACAGCTTCCAGCGCAAGCAGAAGATCCAGCAGAAATCTCAGAATAAGGGCAAGGGCTATAACAACAAGCGTGAAACTGAGGCACAGAAGCTCAAGCGTCTTGAGCTTGAGCGTGCAAGAAAGCAGCAGCTCAAGGTACAGATCCCCGATGAGATCGTTGTATCCGAGCTTGCTACACGTTTGAAGGTTACAGCGACTGAGGTCATCAAAAAGCTTTTCAACCTCGGTGTTATGGCTAACCAGAATGAGATGATCGACTTCGATACTGCTTGCATCGTGGCAGAAGAGCTCGGCGCTAAGGTTGAGAAGGAAGTAGTTGTAACAATTGAAGAACGTCTGTTTGAGGACACTGTTGATGCTCCCGAGGATCTTCAGGATCGTTCTCCCGTAGTTGTAGTTATGGGACACGTTGACCATGGTAAGACCTCGCTGCTCGACTATATCAAAAAGTCCAGCGTGACCTCCACTGAGGCAGGCGGTATCACACAGCACATAGGTGCATATCGTGTGAATGTTGGCGAACGTGATATAACATTCCTTGATACTCCCGGACATGAGGCGTTCACATCCATGCGAGCAAGAGGTGCAAACCTTACCGATATTGCTATCCTCGTGGTTGCCGCTGACGATGGCATCATGCCTCAGACAGTTGAGGCTATCAACCATGCGAAGGCAGCAGGTGTATCCATCATCGTTGCTATCAACAAGATGGATAAGGAGACCGCAAACCCTGACCGCATCAAGGAAGAGCTCACAAAGTATGAGCTTGTATGCGAGGAGTGGGGCGGCGATGTTATCTGTGTTCCCGTTTCTGCAAAGACAGGCATGGGTATGGATACACTGCTTGAAATGGTTACACTTACCGCTGATGTGCTGGAGCTCAAGGCTAACCCCAATCGCCTTGCGCAGGGTGCAGTTATCGAGGCTCGCCTCGACAAGGGCAGAGGACCTATTGCTACTGTACTTGTACAGAACGGTACTCTTCACACCGGTGATATCATTATCGCAGGCACATCTGTAGGTCGTGTTCGTTCTATGCGTGATGACAAGGGCAGGACTGTTAAGGAGGCAGGCCCCTCTGTTCCTGTTGAGATCATGGGTCTTGACGAGGTTCCATCTGCAGGTGACACCTTTGCCGCTGTTGAAGATGAGAAGCTTGCAAGAGAGCTTGTAGAGAAGCGCAAGCACGATGCTAAGGAAGAGCAGTTCAAGCTTTACAGCAAGGTAACACTTGACAACCTGTTCTCCTCTATCGAGGCTGGCACTATGAAGGAACTTCCCATCATAGTTAAGGCAGATGTTCAGGGTTCTGTTGAAGCAGTTAAGCAGTCCCTCGAGAAGATCACCAATGAGGAAGTTCGTGTAAGAGTTATCCACGGTGCAGTTGGTGCTGTAAGCGAAAGCGATGTAATGCTGGCTATGGCATCGGGTGCTATCATCGTAGGCTTTAATGTAAGGCCTCACCCCTCTGCACAGGAGAACGCAAAGCGTGAGGGCATCGATATCAGATTGTATCGTGTTATCTACGATGCTATTGAGGATATCACAACCGCTATGAAGGGTATGTTGGCTCCCAAGTACCGTGAGGTTGAGCTTGGTAAGATCGAGGTTCGTCAGGTATTCAAGATCACAAATGTTGGTATTGTTGCAGGTTCCTATGTGCTTGAGGGTAAGGTTGCGAGAAACGGTCAGATCCGTATCGTTCGTGACGGTATCATCATCGGCGATGATCACATTGCCGGTCTGCAGCGTTTCAAGGATTCTGTGAAGGAAGTTACCGCAGGCTTCGAGTGTGGTGTAAGCCTTGAAAAGTTCACTGATATCAAGGAAGGCGATATCTTAGAAGCTTATATCATGGAGGAGTATAGAGACTAAATAAAGCTAGTGAAAAGCACGCATCTGCGTTGTCAGCTGACCGCTTGACGTACACAAAGTACGCCTGCGGATCAGCTTCCTAGCAGCTACGCACTTTTCATACGCTTTTAGCTCATCTGTAAATTGTATTGTATGGACCGTCCTGCGCCGTTTTGCGGTGTTGGTAAGGTCTTGTTCTAGTAAAGGAGGCTTATATGGCTAACTTTAATATAAAAAGACTTAACGAGGATATCAAAAGGGAGATATCTGCTGCTGTAGGCGGTGTGAAAGACCCAAGAGTATCCAAAAATTTCGTTACGGTTACCCATTGTGAGGTTACCAGCGATCTTTCCTACTGCAAGGTGCATATTGCGTGTCTCGGCGGTGAGGGAAGAACTGCAAAGGCAGTTGAGGGAATGACCGCAGCTGCGGGATATTTTAAGAAGGGCATAGCATCCCGTATCCGCATGAGGAAGATCCCCGAACTGATATTTCTCCCCGATAACTCGTTGGAATACAGCGCACACATTGAGGAGATAATCGCAAAGCTGCCGAAGCCTGTGCAGGATGACACTGTCGAGGAGGATGACGACCTTTTCGATGATGAGTTCGACGAGGAGGATGAGGATGAGGATTGAGCTTAAAGATGCAGCTGAATATCTGCTGAGCCACGATGATTACCTTATTCTTATGCACGCAAGCCCTGATGGAGATACTCTCGGCTGCGGCTATGCGTTGTGCGGAGCTTTACAGCGTCTTGGTAAGAGAGCAAAGGCTGTCTGCCCCGACGAGATCCCCCATAGATTTGACTATATGAAAGCTGCTGTTGAAGTGCATGAGTTTGAGCATAAGACCATCGTTTGTGTTGATGTGGCAGACTCTAAGCTTCTCGGCGATATGAAAGAGATCGGCGATGATGCGGAGCTTTGTATAGATCATCACAAATCCAACACTGAGTATGCAAAGCGTCTGTTGCTGCGTGAAGAATACGCTGCTGCAGCAGAGCTGATGTATGAACTGATAAAAGAACTTGGTGCTTCCATTGACAAGCCTATTGCTGATTGTCTGTATACAGGTATTGCGACGGATACGGGCTGTTTTAAGTTCAGTAATACTACTCCTCAGACGCATATATATGCGGCAGAGCTTATTGCGCTGGGTGCTGATTATTCTCACATCAACTATGTTATGTTTGAGATGAAAACTGCAGGCAGGATAAAGCTGGAGCAAGAGGCGCTCAACAACATCCGCTTCTACGCTGATGGGCATATTGCGGTAATATCCATTATGTTGGAGACTATTGAAAAGCTCTCGGATATTGATAGTGATGATATAGGTGCAATAGCGTCTATTCCACGTCAGATCGAGGGTGTGGATATAGGAATATATATCAAGGAGAAGAAGCCCGGCTTTTTGAAGGTATCGCTGCGCTCCAGCGACAATGCCGATGTAGCACTTATCGCCAACAAATTCGGCGGCGGAGGCCACGAGAGGGCTTCGGGCTGCTCCTTCCTCAATTGCCCCTGCGATGAGGTAGAAAAGCAGGTAGTTGCTGCCTGCTGTGATGCACTCAGAGAAACAGGAGTTATATGACAGGAATAGTATGCATAAACAAGCCACAGGAGTTTACCAGCTTCGATGTGGTGGCAGTCATGCGAGGCTGCTATCATACCAAAAAGGTGGGACACAGTGGCACGCTTGACCCAATGGCAACAGGGGTGCTGCCGATATTTATCGGTGGTGCCACCAAGGCAGTAGATATAGTTCCTGATACGGATAAAAGCTATCGTGCAGGCTTTAGGTTGGGTTTGACTTCGGATACTCAGGATATTTGGGGCAAGCTTGAAAGTAGCGGCTGCGGCAAGGCTGATGAAGCTGCGCTGCTGGGCGCTCTGGATGGCTTTCGTGGGGATATCATGCAGATACCTCCGATGTACTCTGCGCTGAAGATAAACGGTCAGAAGCTTTGCGATCTCGCCCGAAAGGGTATAGTTGTAGAGCGTCAGCCGAGACCGATCAATATATCACGACTGGAACTGATTGAATTCAATGGCACTGACGGAATAATTGATGTTGACTGCTCCTCAGGAACCTATATCCGCACACTGATACACGATATCGGCGCAGCACTTGGTACGGGTGCTGTTATGACCAGCCTTTGCAGGACGAGAGCTTGTGGGTTTACGCTTGATCAATGTTACACCATAGACGAGATGAAAGCGGCTGATGACAATGAACGCATCAGCAGGCTGATCCCGATAGACAGCGTTTTCAGCGACTACATGCTGTTGGAGCTCAGCGAGGTTCAGCAGCGCATGTATCTCAACGGAGTGAGGCTCGATACGGCACGCCTTGCGCAGATACCCGAAATAGGACAGCTTTGCAGGGTGTATGCAGGGGATGAATTCCTTGGGATAGCGAAAGCAAATGAGGAGAACGAGCTGGTTTCAGTCAAGCGTTTTCCTAAAGAATAGATCACTTGAACGGGGGCTGAAGCCCTGTTCTGAAAATGGTGAAAGAATTGATAGATATTACTTATGGCAAAACTGCCGATGATAAGACCGCTGTTGCCCTCGGCTATTTTGATGGGCTGCATCTAGGTCATGTGGGGGTCATCACCACTGCGATGGAGCAGAAGAGCAAAGGGCTGCATACTGCAGTTTTCACTTTCAATTGCGACTCCACGCTGCCGAAATTTCAGCGGCAGGAGGATATTATATCCTTCGAGAACAAGTGTGAGCTTATGCGCCGCATAGGGGTGGAGTATCTCTATGCACCCGATTTTGCGGAGGTATGTAGCTACACAGCAGAGGAATTCATCTCTGAGATACTTGTGAAGAAGCTGAATGCAGGCTTTGCCTGCTGCGGCAGCAACTTCCGATTTGGAAAAAATGGCAGCGGCACTCCCGAGCTGCTTAAAGAGATAGGTGCACGCTATGGCATCGAAGCAGTAACAGTCCCCGATGTATGCCATGAGGGGGAGATGATAAGCTCTACCCATATCCGTGAGCTGATAAGGGACGGCAAGATCGAGCAGGCGAACACTCTGCTGGGCTATGATCTGTGGTACAGACTGCCTGTTATCCATGGAAATCATATCGGGCATACGATAAGCTTCCCCACGATAAATCAGATCATCCCTGAAACAAATGTTGTGCCTAAGTTCGGTGCGTACAAAAGCTTTGTGGATATCGGTGGCAGGATATACAGGGGCGTCACGAACATCGGCGTAAAGCCCACAGTGACTGACCGCAAAGACGGCAGCGGCGTCGTGATGGAGACCCACATAATAGGCTTCGACGGTGACCTCTACGGCGAGAACATCTCAGTATCGCTGGTGAAATATCTCCGTCCTGAGCAAAAATTTGCAGATCTTGATGAGCTGAAGCGGCAGATAGCCGCAGATATGGAAGAGGCTCTCAAATGATAGTATATTTCAGATATAGTTCACAGACTTATCACTTTTGTGAATTACAATAAACAATGGCAAATTCCGACCATAATATAAATCCGGAGGCTTCCATGATTGAAGTAAAAAATCTGAGCAAGAGTTACGGCAGCAAGCTGGCTGTAGACAACATCAGCTTCTCCGCTAACGAAAGCGAGATACTTGGCTTTCTTGGCCCCAACGGCGCAGGAAAATCGACTACTATGAACATTCTTACGGGCTATCTGTCCTCCTCTGGCGGACAGGCGCTCATCAACGGAGTTGATATTCTTGAAGACCCCGTCACTGCGAAAAAGGACATCGGCTACCTCCCCGAGCTGCCGCCCCTTTACCTCGATATGACGGTCATTGAGTACCTTAACTTCGTGTACGATCTCAAAAAGTGCAAGCTGCCCCGCCGCAGCCATCTGCAGGAGATATGCGAGCTTGTAAAGATAACCGATGTTTCCAAGCGAGTTATCCGCAACCTCTCCAAGGGCTATCGTCAGAGAGTAGGTTTAGCGCAGGCGCTTGTGGGCAATCCCAAGGTGCTAATCCTTGATGAGCCTACTGTAGGTCTTGATCCCAAGCAGATAATCGAGATACGCACACTTATCAAAAAGCTTGGCAAGAACCATACCGTTATCCTTTCCTCCCATATCCTTTCCGAGGTGCAGGCGGTATGTGACCGCATCGTTGTTATCGACAAGGGCAAGTTGGTGGCTAATGACACCACTGAAAACCTTTCTCATAACCTCTCCGCAGACCACAAGCTGATAGTTCAGATAGAGGGTCCTGCAAAGGAGGTAAAGCAGCTGCTTGAGAGCATCCCCGACATGGTAGAGGTACATCTCAACAGGGCTGTTGATAAGAGCGTAAGCGAGTTTTCCCTCAATGCAAAGGAGGGCGCAGATGTGCGCAGAGAAGTGTTTAAGCGCATGGCTGCGAGAAATTATCCAATACTTCTTATGCGCTCGTCTGAGCTGACGCTGGAGGAGATATTCCTGAAGCTTACCACAGGCGACTTTTATGGAAATGTAGAAACAGGAGGTGCGGGCAAGTGATAGCAATTATGAAGCGTGAATTCGCATCCTATTTTACATCTCCCTTAGGCTATGTGTTCCTTGCAGTGTTTTACGGTTTCTCGGGACTTTTTTTGTGGATGACCTGTCTTTCTGCAGGCTCTGCAAATATGTCCAGCACATTCCTTTGGATGTTTTTCATAATGATGATACTTATTCCTGTTCTCACCATGAGAACTATGGCAGATGACAAGCGTCAGAAAACAGATCAGCTTACCCTTACCGCACCTGTAAGCCTTTTCGGGCTGGTTGTCGGTAAGTTCCTTGCGGCATTCTTTATCTTTCTTATCGGTGCAGCGGTGATGCTCGTATATGCGTTGTTTCTTTCTGCGATGGTGGCGCAGTCCGGTGGTACATTTGGCTGGGCATCCGCACTGGGTAATCTTGTAGGTATCTCCCTTATGGGTGCAGTATTCATCTCAGCAGGCATCTTTATCTCCAGCCTTACTGAAAATCAGATGATCGCAGCTATCGGCAGCATAGGCGTTAACATCCTGCTGTGTCTGTTTGATGTTATCTCAAATTTTGTAACAGTTGATATCATCAAGGATATCATCAATTCACTTTCAGTATTCTACAAGTATCAGGAGTTCACCTACGGCATTTTCAGCCTTAAGAATATACTGTTCTTCCTGAGTATAATAGTAATCTTTAACTTCATGACTATGCGTGTGCTTGAGCGCCGCCGCTGGAGTTAAGAAGGGGGGTACAGCAAATGGAACTTGATAAGAACAAGGCAGTTGAAGAAACAGCATCCGAAGATATCAGCGAAGCTGCTGCACCTGCCGAGGCAAAGGCTACAGCTGAAAAGCCTGCAAAGAAAAAGCTCAGTATCAACAAGAGAAATCTGAAGTATGGCACACTTTCAGTTGTATTGACAGTTGTATTTATTGCGGCTATCGTGCTGATTAATGTTATCGTTGGCATCATTTCTGAGCGTATCGACACCAGTGCTGACCTTTCCGATGAGGGGATCTATACTATCTCTGAGGAAACAGAGGGTTTTATGAAAGGTCTTGACAGCGATGTTAAGATAACCGTGCTGAACTCTGAGAGCGATTTTGAGGCTCTCGGTCAGATATACAAGCAGGTAAACGAGATGCTGAAGAAGATTGAGATGTGCAGCGATCATGTTACTGTCAACTATCTCATTCTTGATCAGAATCCCAATTATTCTGCTCAGTTCAAGGGTGAGACCCTCCAAGAGAACTACATTGTCATAGAGGGCATGCAGACTAACAGACATAGGATCGTTACTCCCTATGAGTATTTCAGCTTTAATGAGGATTACCTCAACTACTACGGAAGCTACTATGTAGAGGGCAGCAATATCGAACAGGCAGCGATATCTGCGATGATGTACGTCACTAATGACGACCCCGTCCGTGTGGCATTCACCGAGGGATATGGTGAGCAGGACAGCACTGCGCTGCAAAATTTGTTAAAGCAGAACGGCTATGATGTTGAGATCATCAATCTTACAAATACTGCTGAGGTTGATGGCGAGATCGACTATGTTGTGATCTTTGCACCCGCAATGGACATCGACAACGACCAGCTGATGAAGGTAGACCGCTTCCTTGACAATGGTGGTGCTTACGGCAAGACGGTGCTGTATTTTGCATCAGCGCAGCAGCCCGAAACTCCCAATATCGAAGCTTTTCTCAATGACTGGGGAATTTCTGTCGGTTATTCCGTTATTGGCCAAAGTGATTCCCAGTATCTGATGAGCAGTCTTACTGGTAGCTATGTTCATTTCCAGAATATTGCAGCTACCGACTATTCAGGCGATCTTGATAAATCCACACTGTATACTTATGGCGCAGATATACGCCCTGTTATACAGCTTTGGGATGATGGTGCCCGTGGCGGTATTGAGCAGGAGGTGCTGATGACCACCTTTGACGGTGCGTATCTCTATCCCCTCAATGCTGATGAAAACTGGGATTATTCCACTGCTGAGTCCGGTGTGTTCAATGATGTTGTCGTTGCACGCAGGATACACAGCACCAGCCAGGCGCTCAGCCGCATGGTAGTATTTGGCTCAGAACTGTTTGCAGACTCCTATTTCATGCAGTATTCTAACTCCAATAACCAGGACTTCCTTATAAATATGTTCAACTTCATTTCTGGCAAGGAGGAGGGAGTTACTATTACTCCTAAGTCGTTCTCCTATACTGGATTTGACATGAATGAGCAGCAGGCGAATATACTCGGCGTCGTACTTTGTATAATTATACCGATAGTTGTCGTAGTTTTGGGAATTGTTATTTGGATTCGCAGGAGGCACAGATAAATGGCGAAGCTTTCTAAATCAACACGCACTATTATTATTGCGGCTGCGGTGCTGCTTGTGCTGGGCATTGTGTGTCTTGCGCTGGTGATGACCGAGCCGAAGGATGAGGATATCACCTCCTCGGATACCACAAGCACATCCTCTGCTGAAAGTGAGAGCGTTGTTATCACTGATAAGGAGGGTACGAGTATTCTCACTCTCTCCGTTGAGAATGACACTGGCAGCTACACTTTTGAGCGACAGGACAAGGTTGTGACTTCTACAGATGCAGAGGGTAATGTATCCTCAAAAACGGAGTATTACTGGACGAGTCCGCAAATGGGAACAGTAGAGCCTAATAGTTCTACAGTTGCAGCATTTATGAACTGTATGGCTGGTTTGTCAACCAAGAGCCTTGTAGAGGAGAATGCCGAAGATATGGCAAAGTACGGGCTTGAAGAGCCTGAAGCAAGAGTTGTTGCAAGCTTTGACGATGGTACCTCAGCAGAGCTGCTGTTCGGTATTCAGAACCCTGCAGCAACAAACTATGTATATTTCCGCACTGCGGACAGCCGCACCGTTCATCAGGTGAGCTATTATAGCGTTGGCAGTGCTTACAATGCCGTTACTGATTTTGTTGACCTCACACTAACTGAGGCTTACGACGCTGAAAACCGTCAAGAGCTTGACTACCTTATCATCGAGAGAAAAGACCTTGACGAGCCTATAGAGATCAGCTATATGTACGATATGGAGGCAGCGACAGAGGATATCGAGTCGGTTATCACTACATTCAACTCACATCGCTTTACATCTCCTATCATAGCAGAGGTTGATTCTACGGTGGGTCAGAAGGTGTGTTACGGTCTGTATGGGCTGACGGCCTCATCATGTGGATGGGTAGAGCCTTCAGAGGCAGTGCTTGCTGCGACAGGTCTGGATGATCCTTACTGCAAGGTGACCTTTAAGTATGGCGGCAAACGCAGAGTTCTTCTATTAGGCAATGAGATCATTACCACTACTGAGACTGAGGGTGATGATACACCCGATCTCACTACCGTTGTTGGCTATTATGGAATGTTCGAGGGTGAGGACGCTGTATACACATTCAGCACATCAACTGCACCCTGGTACACTTGTACAGTTGAGGATACCATGTCTCGCAGACCTGTTTCTCCCTACATCTACACTATTGATACACTTACGATCATCACCCCTGAGCAAGAGTATGTATTTACTGTTTCGGGCGATGCTGATGTGCATAAGTTCACATGGGGTGAGCAGGAGCTGAGAGATATGAGCTTCAAGGCACTGTATCAGCAGCTGATAAGCTCGATCGGCGAAGAGTTGTTCTTCTCCGATGCTGAGTACGATCCATATATCACTGTTAAATTCAGCTATCGTGATGAGTATCACGAGGTATATGGTACATCCGAGGATGTTATTGAGTTCTATCAGTCTGACGACAGAAAAAATATCGTCCGTGTAAATGGCAATGTGCTTTTCAAGGTACGTCAGATATACACTGAGAGACTTATCAGCAATATCGATGCACTGCTTAACGGCGGCGAGGTAGAAACAAACTGGTAATTATGAGAATACACTGGCTGATCATTCAGCTTAGGAACTGACGAAAATGGATATCTGCACATAGTGTAGATGCGTTTTTCGGTAAAAACGGAGGTTATAACAATGGCTGATACAAAGATGAATTATTTCAAGGGCTTTCCTATGGTGCGTTGCGGAAATCAGATCTATTACGGAAACATGGGAGATGCTTTTGTTGTCCAGCTTACTATCTGCAACACCGAGCCTTATATGGATATTTCTAAGGCAACAAACGTAAAGGTACAGCTGATGCCTACCGATGGAGATATGAGCAAGGCTAACAAGTGTGAGATGCCCAGCCTCTACGATGCTCTCAATACAGCGAATATTTGGTTGACAGCTGCGCTGTTCAATTAAAAGACTATAAAAAACCTCCGCATTTATTAGCGGAGGTTTTTTGTTATACATTTACAGCAGAAAAAAACTCACCCTTGACATTGCATCAAGGGTGAGCTTTTATCCACTTGAAATTACTTAACGAAAGGATTCTCGCTGGGATAGAGCATACCTGCGGGCTGATTGAAGCCGATGTCCTCTACGCCGAGGTATCTGAACAGGTTGAACAGAGCCTTGCCGTGGTGACCGAATGCAACCGCACCGTGGTGAGGATAGTTCTTCTCAATGAGAACGTGGCGGTAGAATCTGCCCATCTCGGGGATAGCAAATACGCCGATGCCACCAAAGCTCTTTGTAGCAACGGGGAGGATCTCACCCTGAGCCACGTAAGCACGGATCTGAGCGTCAGCAGTGGACTGCAGACGGAAGAATGTGATATCACCGGGGATGATGTCGCCCTCAAGAGTACCCATTGTTACCTCCTCAGGCAGGCTTCTTGCCATGATCATCTGGTTCTTCATTGTGCCCTTTACAAGCTTGCTGCTGCAGGTGTTTCCGCAATGGAAGCCCATAAATGTATCGGTGTGCTTGTAGTCAAACTTGCCCTTGATGCTCTCGTTGTACATATCAGCGGGAACAGAGTTGTTGATATCAAGCAGAGTAACAGCGTCCTGGGTAATGCAGGTGCCGATGAACTCGGAGAGTGTGCCGTAGATATCTACCTCGCAGGATACCGGAATACCTCTGCCAGTCAGACGAGAGTTAACATAGCAGGGAACAAAGCCGAACATTGTCTGGAATGCAGGCCAGCACTTGCTTGTGAGAGCAACGTACTTTCTGTAGCCCTTGTGAGCCTCTACCCAGTCAAGCAGGGTGATCTCATACTGAGCAAGCTTGGGAAGGATATCAGGCATCTTGTTGCCCTCGCCCAGCTCCTTAGCCATATCAGCAGCTACCTCAGTGATTCTGGGATCGTCAGCATGCTTGAGGAAGGACTCGTACAGGTCGAGCTCGGAATTCTCCTCGATCTCAACACCGAGATTGTAAAGCTGCTTGATAGGAGCGTTACAAGCGAGGAAGTTGAGAGGGCGAGGACCGAAGCTGATGATCTTCAGCTGAGAAAGACCTACCATTGTTCTTGCTACAGGCAGGAACTCGTGGATCATATCAGCAACCTCGTCAGCTGTGCCAACGGGATACTCGGGGATATAAGCCTTGATGTTGCGAAGCTTTAGGTTGTAGGAAGCATTCAGCATGCCGCAGTAAGCGTCGCCTCTGCCCTGGATGAGGGAGGTGTTGCTGTCCTCCTCGGCAGCCGCAGCGAACATAACGGGGCCGTCGAAGTGCTTTGCAAGGAGAGTTTCAGAGATCTCGGGACCAAAGTTGCCGAGGTATACGCAAAGAGCGTTACAGCCAGCCTTCTTGATATCCTCAAGAGCCTGTACCATATGTATCTCGCTCTCAACGATGCAGATAGGGCATTCGTAGATCTCAGCAGCGCCGTACTTGTCAGTGTAAGCCTTAATAAGAGCCTGTCTTCTGTTTACGGACAGGGACTCGGGGAAGCAGTCACGGGAAACCGCAACAACGCCGAGTTTGATTTCGGGAACATTGTTCATAAGTAGAATTCCTTTCAGTTGATGAATTATCAGCATTAAGTAATTAACTAATAACGCTATTTATAGCATATCATAAAAACGTTTTTTTGTCTAGTAGTTTTCGGACAATTTTCACTAAATTCAGTTCATAAATGTCAAAAAAATAGTGAGGGCGCACAGCACGCCCTCGATATCTGTCAAGCTGTCATTCTTCGCTTTCTTCCTCGTCATCGGCATATTCGAGAATATCACCGGGCTGGCATTTCAGCACTCTGCATATTGCATTGAGGGTGGAAAAACGGATAGCACTGACCTTGCCTGTTTTCATTTTGGAGAGGTTCACATTAGCCACTCCCACCTTTTCAGACAGCTCGTTAAGGGACATCTTGCGGTCCGCCATAACCCTGTCAAGTCGCAGTATTATTGCCATTATAGTCCTCCTTAAAGTGTCTCATCGGATTCCTGCTGTAATTTACAGCCGTAGTTGAAGATATAGGACAATGCCATAAGCACGATACCAATAACAAGCAGATGTAAACCGCCGACAAAATCAGTAAAATCAGAAATAACAACCATACCCGTAGCATTAAGGATAATGATAGCCAGCTCTAATACGAATCCCAACGCACCCGTAACCGTAAGAGCCATAGCGGCACCCTTGACCTTGTCAGCTAAGCTGTATGTGAAAGGAGTACCACCCTTTTTCAGTATGCCGAATATGGTGATAGAAAATTTCAGCGCAACAGCGATACCAGCGTAAGTGACAATATTCCCTGTTGCACATATCACTCTGCCATTAGTCACAATGTCTACGAACAAATCAAATAGCTGAGCTATACAACCAGCGATCATAAACACCATCAGAAAGATGGAAAAGCCCTCGCAAGCCTTGCAAAATCCTATAAAATGTTTCTTTTCCTTTTCAAGAGTTCTCTCAGCGATGTCAACTGTTTTAGCCATAATAAACCTCCGTATCATATTAATAGTGTTGTATTCAATAAGCGCTTATCATGGTTAGAGTATAGCACACAATTTTACGTTTGTCAATAGCTTTTTAACGAAAAACGTTAAATATTTATATTTTTTCATAAATCATACTTTTTTGAAATCTGCAAGTGTCAGGGCGGCGAGAAAGTGCCAGATACAAGGAAACCGCCAGACAGCTAGGCTTTTTTTTGCCTGCCGTTTGGCGGTTGACGCAGTAGATGGTGCTTTATCGACAGCCTGAGAGCCACTCATTAAGAGTGGCTCTGTAAATATCAGTTTGTCGGCATAAGCCAAGCGGTCTTGCCCTTTTCGGTCTTGATGACAGCGGTCTTTATCTCACCGCCATGAGGATAGCGGATAATACACTCGCCACCGCACTTTGAGAATATCTCAGCGGAAACGATACTGCCATTTTCCCACGCAGCGTTGATAACAAATCCGCCTCTTGCGCAAAGTCCTGCGAACTCGCCCGTTTTCCAGTCATCGGGGAGCGAGGGAAGAAGCACGACAGCTCCCTCGTGGCTCTGTATCAGCATCTCAGCTATGCCTGCGCCTGCACCGAAGTTTCCGTCGATCTGGAAAGGAGGATGGAAATCCCACAGATTTTCGTAGGTGCAATCAGAGAGTAGTCCTCTCAGCAGCTTGTAGGTGCGGTTTCCGTCGCCTGTCCTCGCCCAGAGGTTTATCTTGTAGGCTCTTGCCCAGCCTGTAGATTCGTCACCACGGTCGTTCATTGTTGCGATAGCTGCATCCATAAGCTCGGGACGGGAGGAGTTTATCTGTTTTCCGGGGTAAAGTCCCATAAGATGAGAGATGTGACGGTGATTTTTCTGCACCTTGCTGCTGTCAAAATTCTCGTCATCCTCCTCAAACCACTCCTTGAGAAGCCCTGACTTTCCAACGTGATACGGGTCGAGCTTCGGGAGCATCTCCTTCACCTTAACGCAAAGTTGCGGATCAACATTGAGTGTTTCAGCCGCCTTCAGAAAATCGATAAAGAGCTGCTCGATAAGACTCTGCTCATAGGTGTTGCCGATGGTGGCAGGGCCGTGCTCGGGGGAGTAGGTGGGGGAAGAAACAAGCCTGTCCTGCTTTTCATCATAGATGAGCCACTGGGTATAGAACATAACGCTTTCACGCATGATGGGGTATATCTTATTACGAAGATATTCCTTGTCACCGGTGAACTCGTAATGTTCCCAGATATTCTGCATAAGCCATGCTACAGCGGCGGTAGACCAGCCCCAATAGAAATCCCATCCGGGTGCGGTGTAACCAAAGGGCGAGCATTGTGTATGAGCTGTCCATCCATTTTCGGGATGTCCTTCATCTGAAACTATGCCGTAGTATTCCTTGGCAGTAACTCTTCCTGGCTCTCGCAGAGAATTAAGAAAATCCACCAGCGGCGGAACTGTTTCTGCCATGTTAGTGTTGTATGCTCCCCAGTAATTCATCTGGAGATTCACATTGATGTGATAGTCGCAGCACCATGGGGGAGTATTGCTTTCGTTCCATACACCTTGCAGGTTGGCAGGCAGTGCACCCTCACGGGAGGAGGAGATAAGCAGATAGCGGCTGTAGTTGAAATACAGCATCTCCATCGTGTTCATAGCGGCACGGTCGCCGTTCTTGTAAGCTTCAAGAAGCTTGTCGGCAGGTAGGTCGACTCTTGCCTTATTTATTGCCAGAGATACACGGCTGAATATCTCACGATAATCCTTTAAGTGTTCGTTATAAAGGGCATCCCAACCAAGCATTGAAGCAGCTTGAACCAGTGGGATAGTGATAGTTTCGGGAGAAACTCCGCTGCGATAGGTTGGAAATTTCATTTCGTAATCTGTTGCAGCTGTAAGATACAGCACTGCCTCAGATGCTCCCTCAACACTGAGAGAATCGGAGTGAGCTATACCGTCTGTGGTCAGCAGCACACGGGTATCAAAGCGCATGCCGTTATCTGCAACAGTGCCGCAATAGCGCATGAGCTCTCCGTCGGCATCTATGGTGCTGGGATGCTGCTTTTCAAGGTGCAGTTTAAAACTCAGCTTTCCTTTTTCGGAAGCGGTATAGCGGAAGGCGATTACTCTTGCAGGATAGCTTGCAAAAGCCTCACGTGTATATTTTACACCATCGATCGTAAATTCGCAGGTGTATAGCGACTTGTCGAGGTCTAAGCTTCTGCGATAGTTTGTGACCTCACCCTCGGGCAGGTCAAAATCAAATACCATGTCGCAAAGCAGCAGATATGTACCGAAATCACCATCGCCTGTAAGCTCGGGTAACAGCTCCAGCACTCTGTCTTGGTTGTCCTCGGAAAGGGCCTTCTGCACCTGCTTCACATAATGATGCCTATCCTTTTTATTTCCGCCATAGTACCATGAACGGTTCTGGCAAGGGCCACCTGCCCAAAGGCTTTTTTCGTTGATAACGACACGCTCTGTGTGTACACCGCCGAAAAAGCTTGCACCAAGATATCCGTTTCCGATAGGAAGACAGGTCTGTTCCCATCGGGAGAAGTCGCCTTCATGGTCGAAATATATCACATTTCTGCTCATTTGTGTTTCCTTCCGTATAAATTCGACATTAAGTCGTAATATGCCATATATAGTCATTATAGCATATTCAGAATGCTAATGCAAGCAGTTTTTGCTTTTTTACGGAAGAAAACAGCAAATGTCAATATTATCGATCAAATGTTGTCATCAAATAGCTTGATAATAGGGCAGCCAAGGGTCTTGGCAAATGCAAGTAGCTCGATATCGCACACGGGGCGTTCTGATGCTTCGATGGCTGTAATATCTTCTGCTGATAGTGTGATATTGTGTTGACTTAGGGCTTCAGATAGCTGTTGCGGAGATATTCTTTTTTCCTCACGGATAGTCTTGAGATTTTTGCCGATGATGTTTTCGTTCATATTTTTGTTCCTCCTGAGTTTTTGAGAATTATAGACGAAATCGACGCATTTCGTCAACGGCAGAATGCATAAATCGAAGAATCAGAAAAAAACAAAAAAACGATGATATTTGGCAAAAATCAGTTATGCTAGGCATATTGCACATGGATTTAATAACGGATTTGTGATGTATAACTGAAAATGCAAAAAACTATATTATCCACACCTTGTTGATACTATACAAAAATATGCAGCATTTTTTGGTAAGTTAGGGGCGGTTGACGAATTGCTGATAGCATGATACAATGATATAAACTATCATATACGGCTGCATAGCCGAATGATAATTTATATCACAAATTTATACGAGGTGCAACATGGAAAAACATCTTGATACTACCCTTACAGCACAGCAGCGTGCCGAGGCTTTAGCGGAGCTGCTTACCCCTGCTGAGCAGGCGGCGCAGCTAAAATTCGATGCTCCTGAGATACCTCAGGCAGGATTGCCTGCATATAACTGGTGGAACGAGGCACTTCATGGGGTAGCGAGGGCAGGCACTGCTACCATGTTTCCACAGGCGATAGGGCTTGCAGCAACATTTGATGATGGATTGATTTATAAAGCGGCAGAGGCTACCTCGGTTGAAGCGAGGGCAAAGTACAATGCTGCGCAGAAGCAGGGCGACAGTGATATATACAAGGGTCTCACGATGTGGGCTCCTAATATAAACATTTTCCGAGACCCTCGTTGGGGCAGAGGGCACGAGACTTACGGTGAGGATCCTTACCTCACCGCACAGATGGGCAAGGCATGGGTGCGGGGTCTGCAGGGAGATGGTAAATACCTTCGGACGGCGGCGTGTGCTAAACACTTTGCAGTGCATAGCGGTCCTGAGAGCCTGCGCCATGAGTTTGATGCAGTGGTATCTTCAAAGGATATGGAGGAGACATATCTCCCTGCGTTCAAGGCACTGGTGGAGGAGGCTCATGTGGAAAGCGTCATGGGTGCATACAACCGTGTTAACGGTGAGCCTGCCTGTGCAAGTACATTCCTTATGGCTAAACTGAAGGAATGGGGCTTTGACGGCTATTTTGTAAGTGATTGCTGGGCTATACAGGATTTCCATGCCCATCACAAGGTGACATCGGGAGCACTGGAGAGCGTGACTTTGGCACTTAAAGCAGGATGTGACATTAATTGCGGCTGCACATACAGACATATTCTCACTGCGCTTGAAAACGACATGATAACTGAGGAGAATATCAGAAAGGCATTCGTTCATGCGATGCGCACGAGGATACGACTTGGCCAGTTAGATAAAACAGAGTACGATGACATTCCGTACAACGTGATAAGCAGCCCAGAGCATAAGGCATTGTCACAACAGTGTGCTGAAAAATCTGCGGTGTTACTGAAGAATAACGGAGTACTACCGTTAAATGATAGCATAAAAACCATCGCCGTTATCGGCCCTAATGCAAATAGCCGTGCGGCTCTTACAGGCAACTATGAGGGTACTGCTGATCGCTACATCACATTCCTTGAGGGAATACAGGATAGATTTTTCGGCCGAGTACACTATGCAGAGGGCTGCCATCTTTTTAGAGACAGATGTCAGGGACTGGCGCAGGCGGGCGACCGCTATGCGGAGGCTATCTCAGCTGCAGAGAATTCCGACGTGATCATAGCCTGCGTTGGACTTGATGCGACTCTTGAGGGCGAGGAAGGCGACACCGGCAACGAGTTTGCCTCAGGGGATAAGCCTGATCTCCGTCTGCCGGAGAGTCAGCGTATCCTGTTGCAAAAGCTGCGTGATACGGGCAAGCCGCTGGTTGTAGTGCTTGCTGCAGGCAGTGCTGTAAATATCGAGTGTGACTGCGATGCGTTGATAGACATGTGGTATCCTGGGCAGTATGGTGGTAGGGCACTTGCAAGGCTTTTGTTTGGAGATGTTTCTCCCAGCGGAAGACTTCCGGTGACATTTTACAAGTCGGCTGATGCGCTGCCTGCTTTTGAGGACTACTCCATGCAAGGCAGAACTTACCGATATTGTGATAGCAGTAATGTGCTGTATCCGTTCGGATATGGGCTTAGTTATCAGGAGTTTAGATGTGATGCGCTTTCGTATGCTGATGGCATGGCAAGGCTCACTGTCAGCAGCGGAGCATATCCGACTACTGCTGAAGCAGTAGTGCAGCTTTATATCAAGGGCTATGACGAGGATGATGTTCCTAACTTCTCTCTTTGTGGCTTCAAGAGAGTATCGCTTGATCCAAACAGCAGCATTGAGATCGAGATTCCCGTTTGTGCATCTGCGTTTGAAACAGTCGATAAAAACGGAGTACGCAGCATAAAGGGCAATCGCTTTACGCTTTATGCTGGCATCTGTGCCCCCGATAAACTCAGTGAGGAGTTAACAGGCGCATCTTGCATCAGTGTTGAGATTGAAGGTTGAAGCAATATTTTTTCAAATATAAAAATCCCCCTGAGAATATAAATTCTCAGGGGGAATGCTTATTTATTCTTTCTCATATATACCCAAAGCCCCCACTGCATCGCTGCAAGGAGAGCCACCAGCAGCACGATTATTATCTGCGGTGCGCCCCATTCGGGCATGCATATTGCAATAAGAATATCAGCAGCGGTGAGTATCAATGCGTTTTTGAGAAATGGCTTGCTGCTGTTTTTCATTTGCTCTGCAGGCGCTTAGCCATGACGGTGTTCTTCATAAGCATTGCTATGGTCATGGGGCCAACTCCGCCAGGTACAGGGGTGATATAACTTGCTTTTTCAGCGACCTCATCAAAGCATACATCACCGCACAGTTTGCCCTCTGCGTTGCGGTTGATGCCGACGTCGATAACTACTGCGCCGTCCTTTACCATGTCGGCTGTAACAAAGCCTGCTCTGCCAACAGCGGCAACAAGGATATCTGCACGTCGGCAGACTTCCTTCAGATCCTTTGTGCGGGAGTGGCAGATCGTTACAGTGCCGTTCTCGTGCAGCAGAAGCATAGCCATGGGTTTGCCTACGATGTTAGAGCGTCCGATAACTACACATTCCTTGCCGTTTACATCGATGCCTGCGCTGTGGATAAGCTCCATACAGCCTGCAGGGGTGCAGGGGAGGAACGCATAGTCGCCGATCATTATCTTGCCCACGTTCTGTGCGTGGAATGCATCAACATCCTTTATGGGGTCGATGCGCTTGAGGATGTTTTCCTCATTGATGTGCTTGGGGAGCGGAAGCTGAACTAGGATTCCGTTTACATTGCTGTTTGCATTGAGCGTGTCGACAAGCTCTAAAAGCTGAGCCTCGGTAGTCTCAGCGGGAAGGGCATACTCGTAGGATTTGATTCCGCAAACTTCGCAAGCCTTCTTCTTGTTGTTAACATACACTCTGCTTGCAGGGTCGTCGCCTACGATAACCACCGCAAGACCGATGTCAAGCTTTTCACGCTCAATCTCAAGTCTTACGTCTTCCTTTACCTTGGCGGATACCGCCTTTCCGTCGATTATTGTTGCTGCCATAGTTTATTCCTCGCTTTCATTGTCATCGGATATTTTAGTAGTTTCTTCAGCGTCGTCGGAGGCGTCGCTTTCTTTTTCGCTTTCCTCAGTAGGAGTATCTGCGGCGATAACGTCCTCTACATCATCTGCATCGTCAGCTAGAATGCTGGGGGCTGCTTGATTTTTCTTTGCTTCCTTTTTGGCGATGCGCTCTTTCTCGGCAAGCTTGTCTGCTTCAAGAAGCTCTCGGCAGGCATCGGTGTTTACATACAGCGGTATCTGTTTCTTTTCAGTGATTATCTTGAACGCAATAAACAGGATGATTGCTGCAACAAAAGAAATAGCACCGATAAGCTGGGATATCCTGATATCGCCAGCCATAAGGCTGTCAGTGCGCAGACCTTCTATAAATGCCCTTCCAAGTCCATACCAACCAACATACAACAGTGCTATCTCACCGTCATAGCTGCGAAGCTTATTTGTGTATAGGTGCAGAAGTATGAAGCCTATAAGACACCATGCGCTTTCATACAGGAAGCAGGGATGTACCAGAGCTCCCGGCTCTATCTGCCGTGATATTACTGTGCCGGTCATACCAAAAAGGAAATCCGGGTCGCACACGCCACCATGAGCCTCCTGATTTATAAAATTGCCCCATCTTCCTATACACTGACCGATAAGGAAACCCGGTGCTGCAAGATCACACATTGCACCAAAGTGCACTTTGCGTATCTTGCACATGATAAAGCCCACAAGAAAGCCTCCGATAATGCCACCGTAGATGGCAAGACCACCGTCACGGATAGTTGTAAAGGTCGTGATGATATCATAGCTCAAGGGGCTGTTGGGGTCGAGGGTGGTGAAAACGCAGAAATATATCCTCGCACCGAGAAAACCGCCCAGCAGTGCACCGAATGCTACATCGAACACCCTGTCACGGTTTAGGCCAAGCTTTGGCGCACGCCAGTGTGCATAGAGATAAGCCAGTGCCACGCCGATAGTTATGAGTATTCCGTACCAGTAGATAGCCAGCCCGAAAAGCTCAAAACCCCTGAAATAGTTGATAGCCATGCCACCGAAGAGATTTGGAAACTCCAGCTCCAGCTCCTGCGTTACAGGCACGGCAGATTGCATAAATGTTGTCATAGTTTATCCTCGCTTTTGTTTTTTTACAGCGGATATACCACTGTTAGGCAGGTGTTGTCTGTATCCAGTTCTCTGAGGTACCTGCAGAACGTTTGATAGTCCATTGCGGCGAGCCTGTCGGCGAAATCGAATACCCCTTCGTTTGTGAGGGCAGCAGCGGACAGCTTTGAGGCAACTCCCCTTACCGTATTGAAAGCTGATATCTCGTTACCGTAGCGCTGCTTTTTAAGCCTGCCGAATATCTCCTCTGACGGAGGGTCGTTTTTAAGCCTTTCAAGCTCTTTGATAATAAGCTCTTTCAGTTGTATTGGGTCATCGGTCTCGGCAGTGATGATTGGTATCGTGCAATCCCTTGTGCGGTATATACCTGCATCGAACTCATCGTTGATAAGTCCTATGCTGCGCTGTTCCATGAAGAACTCCGACATTGACCCAAATGCGGCGGACATTACTGCACTCATATAGAGGTTGTCCAGCATGAGCTCCTCTCCGGAGCAAAGCTTACGCTTAAATCCAAGGGCGAACAAAGGCTTTGCTACCTGCATCTTCAGCTCAACCTGCTTTTTTGCTACCTCGTAGGGCTCATTTACTTCGGGCACGGTGAACTCGATAGGCTCTACCTTTTTCAGCAGTCTGTTGCATATTTCTGTAGTCTTATCGATGTCGATGTTACCTGAGATGCAAAGACTCATGTTTGTGGGATTGTAGAAGGTATCATATACATCATACAGAAGCTTGTCGTCGATGTCAGCGATGCTTTCAACAGTGCCTGCGATATCCTTGTTGAGATTGTACTCTTTAAAAATACCTGCAAATAGCTCCACCAGTAGCCTGTTTGTGGGGCTGTCTTGATACATGAGTATCTCCTGCGTGATGATACCACGTTCCTTCTCCACGTTTTCAGGTGTGAAGTATGGATGTTGCACGAAATCCAACAGTATTTCTAGATTCTTTTCAAAGTTCTTGTTGCAGGTGAAGTAATAGGTAGTGTATTCAAAACTTGTGGCGGCATTGCCCTGTGCGCCGGTTTCAGCAAATCGTGCGAATGCATCCTGTTCCTCGCTTTCAAACAACTTATGCTCGAGGTAATGGGCGGTGCCGTCGGGGATGCTGACAGGCTCTTTACCCTTTCGGCAGTATGCATTGTCGATAGAACCAAAGTTGACATAAATGCTTGCCTTGACCTCAGTGAAATCCTTCATGGGATACATAAGTATCTTCATACCGCTGCTGTGGGTGTATTGATAGCAGTATTCATCAAAGCGTTCGCTGTAAATCTTATTGATCATTGGCAGCCTCCTTCGGCATGAGAGTAAAGCAGCTGTCGAGACGATACTCACGGCATACCGCCTGAACTCGTTCAGCGGTGACCTTGCTGTATTCTTCAATGAGCTCTTCGGGAGAGTAGAACTGCTCGTTAAGAATATTGTTTGCATACCACATCAAAACGGAGCGAGGATTGTCAGCCATTGAGCGCATCTGCTCGATGCTGTCAAGCTTTGCAAGCTCCAGCTCCTCTTCGGTAACGCCGTTGTCGCAGATATCTTGGATCTCAGCCAGTACTGCGGCTTTCAGCTTTTCGACATTTTCGGGATTTACCGCTGCATTGACAATCATTGTGCGGATATGTCTGTTTGAAGCACAGCTGCAGTAGTAGCACAACGACTGCTGTTCTCTGATCTTCGAGAAGAAGCGTGAGGTGGTAGTTCCACCGAGGATAGATGCCAGTATCTTATTTGCTGCCCTGTCGTTAAGATCGGGGTCTTTGAAATACATTCTGATGATAGCCTGTTGCATCGGCAGCTCCTCGTAGGCGTACTCGGGCTCGGATTTTAGCGCACTGGCAACAAGTAACGGCTGACAATATTCGCCTCTCTCGAGCTTTGTGAAAGCGTTTCTGAATACTTCCAGTGCATCATCAAAGCTGCTACAGCCGACTGCTCTGATATCGATGAAGCCGTGCTTCAGCATTTTTTTGTAGGCTGCACAAGCACTTTCGGGGGTCACTTTCAGAATATCCTCCGGCTCGCCGTCGATAGGGATGGCGATGTTTTCGCCTCTATAGGCAATGCGTGCGCCTTGTATACGAGCGTAGTCTCTGCGGTCATTCACCTGACCCAGTGCATCGTCATAAAGTGTACGTTTTGCTGTTTCGGTAAGATCGAGCGAGAAAGCGTTGTTTTCGACTCTAGGCTCCAGCAGGCATTCAAGAAGCAGCTCTGCAGCCTCCTGCTCCAGCTTTTCACCATCCAATGCAAAGCGGCTGTCGATGGTGCTTATCGAAAGATTGAGCATACGGCAATTGCCTTGAAATTCCATGAAATTCGACAGTGAGCATCCGTATAGGTCGGCACACTTTTTACTCATGGTGATATAGTCAGGGTATTTTTTGCAGCTGTCCGTCAGCATGTAGGCGACAGCGGAATGGTCTGCACGGTTATCCTCGTCAAAATATGTATAGATATTTATAAGGATGGTGTTGTTTTTCAGACGTTCGTCAGTCATACGACAGAAACGTATGCCGTCTGCAAGCATAATATTCTCTATTATATAAAGCCCTCCTTCGGATAATTTAATAGTATACTTCTCTAGTATAACACAAAATCGGCTCTATTTCCACCCCTATATGTGAAAATTAGCAAAAAAAAAGAGCCCTAAGGCTCCGGTGCGGATACTCCGCGAAGTAAAATAAATAATTATGTGTAGAACAAAAGAAAGGAGACAACTAAACAAAACAAATGAACGGAGGTGATTAACCTTGTCACTTATTTGTCTATATTATACAGCGACAATGCTGCTTTGTCAACAACTTTTTGGAATTTTCTCTAAGTTCGTGCAAATGCAACAAAAATGCAGCTGCTTGTTTGACAACTATATGGAGCAAACTTTACATCTTTGTAAAATTATGTATTTTCAGCGATATATCCTTCTATTTTGGAGAGGATATACCGCTGAAATTGTTAGGCTTCTATAGTACGCCTTCTAAACAGCAGCGATACGCTCCATGCTGCCGAGAGTGCGACAAGTATATAGATGATCCTGCTGAATGCTGCGCCTTGACCACCAAATGCCCATGCAACAAGGTCAAAATCAAAAATGCCTACAAGGCCCCAGTTAAGTCCGCCGATTATCAGCAGAATAAGTGCAAGTCTGTCAAAAAACATAGCTTTACCACCTTTCTGTTTGGTTTGCTGTATGTGATAAATAAAATAATATTTATCAAGGTTATTTTGCGTAAATTGCTGCGTTTATTGCATTGAAATTTAAGGTAATTTATCATTTTTGTCGCAAAACAAACAAATTGATTGCTTGAAAATAGCGTTGTATTGTTATATATTACTAAAATATAAAATTTATAAAAAAAGTGCTTGACTTTTTGAAGCTGATAGTGTAAAATGTAATAGTCGTCAGGGACAAGGCTTAAACACCTGGCGCAGGTTGAAATGTGGAAGTTTAGCTCAGCTGGGAGAGCATCTGCCTTACAAGCAGAGGGTCACAGGTTCGAGCCCTGTAACTTCCACCATACCTGGCCTGGTAGTTCAGTTGGTTAGAACGCCGCCCTGTCACGGCGGAGGTCGTGGGTTCGAGTCCCATCCAGGTCGCCAATATGCGGATTTAGCTCATCTGGTAGAGCGCCACCTTGCCAAGGTGGAGGTAGCGAGTTCGAGCCTCGTAATCCGCTCCATAAAAAGCTCCGAGAGATCGGAGCTTTATGTATTTTCTGATTTGTGTTTTGTATAAAATGTTAGATTAGTCTACAAATTTTAAGGAAATATTAATTATTTTGCTATTGATTTTTAAGTTTAAATGTAGTAGTATATTAAATAGAACTGTATTACATTTGAAGTAATACAGTGCCACTCTGATTATATTTGGAGGCGATGATGAAAGTACTACTTTATTCAGAGGCCATGCGCCTGATAAAGGTGTCAGGACTTGGCAGAGCTATCATACATCAGCAGCGTGCTTTGAGGCATTACGGGACAGAATTTACCACTGATCCTGCTGATAAAGATTACGATGTTGTGCATATAAACACCTTGGGACTGAAATCTAAAAGGCTGGCTAAGACTGCAAAAAAAGCAGGCAAACGTGTGGTGTATCATGCTCATTCCACGCAGGAGGATTTTAAGGATTCGTTTCTCGGCTCTAATCTGGTGCTGGGACCATATAAAAAGTGGATATGCAGTTGCTATAACAGGGGCGATGTGATAATCACTCCTACAGAGTATTCAAAGAGATTGCTGCAAGGATATGGTATCAAAAAGCCGATATTTGCAGTGTCTAATGGTATAGATCTTGCTTTTTATCAGCCTAAGCAGAGCGACAGGGCAGAGTTTCGTGAAAAGTACGGCTTTTCTGAAACTGATAAGGTCGTTATGGCGGTCGGACTGTACTTCAGGCGTAAAGGTGTGCTGGATTTTGTTGAGCTGGCAAAGGCTATGCCTGACTATAAATTTATATGGTTCGGCAAAACACCGCTGATATCAGTGCCTCATGAGGTGCGTAAAGCGGTGAGGACAAAGCTTCCTAATCTTATTTTTGCCGGATATGTTCAGCCTGATGAGCTAAAAAAAGCTTACGTTGGCAGTGATGTCTATATGTTTCCCACATACGAGGAAACGGAGGGAATAGTTCTGCTGGAGGCTCTTGCGTGCCACGCTAATGTTATCGTTAGGGATATCCCGATATTTGTATGGCTGGAAGAAAATAAGGATTGCTATAAGGCAAAAAATAACGCAGAGTTCGAGGACAGAATACGAGGTATATGCGAGGGAAGGCTGCCTTTGCTTGGAGATGCAGGTTATGAGGCGGTGTCTGACAAGGATCTCAGCAAAATAGGTGAGCGGCTCATGCAAGCGTATTCCTGTAATGTTGATGAATATGAAAAACAAAAGGCGTAAAAGCGGGCGGATATCTCTGTCCGCTTTTTTGCTTTAATACAGCGGTTCGAAGGATAAAATAGCCTGATGTCTAGTTAATATCTATAATAATAGTATTGACATATTTATAAATTTGAGATATAATTACTATGTGGAATAGCATTTATTTGCAGTTCCTATGGATGGCTCAAGGTGCAGACTGCGGAATTATGTGGCTTTTTGCAGGGTATTGTGGCGATACCACTCACCTGGGCAAAAATGAACTTTACGGAGGTATTATTATGTCCGATTATATCAGAAGGCTGCCTGTCTATCTGCTGATAGATTGCTCAGGCTCCATGGCGGGTGAGCCTATCGAGGCTGTAAAGCAGGGTATCAAGGCACTGCTCAGCGAGCTGAAGGGCGACCCGCAGGCACTGGAGACTGCATGTCTTTCAGTTATAACATTTGATAGTACAGCTAGACAGGTGACACCCTTGACTGAGCTTATGCTTTTTAAAGAGCCTCAGCTGACAGCAGGCGGTGCAACTGCTCTCGGCGGAGCACTCAGAGTGCTTGCAGACAGTATCAAGGCAGAGGTGCGTACATCTACTGCTACCCAAAAGGGTGATTGGAAGCCTCTCGTATTCCTGCTGACAGACGGCGCCCCAACCGATAATCTCGATGATGGTATTGATGCCATCAAGGCAGTGTCTACAGGCAATATCATTGCTTGCGCTGCAGGTGCAAATGCGAATACAAACACCCTCAAGAAGATCACTAACAATGTGCTGATGATGAATAATCTCACCGCAGGTGATATGGCACAGTTCTTTGCGTGGGTATCCAGCTCCATCAAGACATCCTCCAAGAGCATTGATGCCAAGCCCGGCGATGCAGTGCAGCTGCCTCCGCCTCCTCAGGGCTTTGTTATCGTGCCTTAATGGTGATATATGGATAACGAAGATATCAAGAAGATCCCCGATACTCTCCCGACTGAGGGCGCATCCGAGCGTGCTGAGAATGTAGAGCAGACAGAAGAGGAGGAGCAGCCGAAGCTCACTGACCGTGAGGTCATGGAGCATACGGCATCGATATGGCGTTATTGCAGCATAATCGATGACGGCACTGAGCAGCACTCTGAATGTCATGCGAAATACAGGCTCAGCAAGCATGCGGAGATAATTGCGGCACGTGCAAGGGGTAAAAAACACAAGCATGAGGGCAGCAATTGTGACGACTGGTTTGAAACCGCCGAAGCAGATGGATGCATTATATGTGTTGTAAGCGACGGTGCAGGATCAAAGCCGTTAGCAAGAGTAGGCGCAAGGGTATGCTGTGAGGCTGCCGTTGATTGCTTGAAAGGCAGTATTTCAAAGCTTCTGGTTGATGAGCCCATGCTGAAGGCGGATCTTGCATCCGATATGCAGGGGGATAGCTTTATGTCGGCTTGTGGTAAGCTGGCTCCGCTGGTTCAGTGTGCTGCTAGATGCGCTTATGAAGCTGTTTGCAGCGAGCTGACAAGGGTAGCGGCTGATGAGCGGTATATTGCTTCACTCGGCAGAGTGCCTGTTGTAACGGATCTTTCTTCTACTTTCCTTGCGGCGGTGATAATTCCGTTGGATGTACAGGGTAGGACTGAAAGCTTTGTCGTTTCCGTGCAGATAGGCGATGGATGTATCTGCGCAGTGCATACTTCGGCTGAGGCTGGCTGCTGTGTGAAGATACTTGGCAATGCTGACAGCGGCGCATATTCGGGCGAAACGGATTTCCTGTCGGAGAAGAATACATCTGCAGGTGTTATCGCAGGACGCACACGCATAAGCAGGGGCAGGAGCGATCTGTTCATGCTGATGACCGACGGTGTGGCAGATGATTATTTTCCGAATCAGTTGATGATGAAGCGTCTTTATCTTGATCTTTGTCTTAACGGAGTACTTCCGTTGGATGGCAGCACTGAAATGGCTGAGGAGCCAGCTCCCATACGTTTCCCATCGGTATCTATGAGTCAGCGCAGCGTTGAGCTGCAGTACGCTAAGCAGCTCCTTGGAGGTGAAAGCTCTGAGGAGGCGGTGAATGCGCTTTGGGACAAGCGGAGCTCGCTTATGTGCCATTCGTTAGAAGCTTTCGGAATATCTCTCGGAAAGCAGCCGCAGGAAAGGCTGCTGATGTGGCTTGACAACTACAACGAGCGGGGCAGCTTTGATGATAGGACTCTGGTAACGATCAGGGTAACGGATATATCGGCGGAAAATGGTAATACTAATGCACAAGAGGAAGGTTAAAGATGCGAAGCGGTGAGATCATTTCAGCGATCCTTGAAAACGGCTCGCAGATCGAGTTCGTATATGACGCAAATGCGCCTAGGGGTGGAATGAAGCACACTTTCTTCACCCCTGACAAAAAGTATGCCGTGCAGTTCTTCAATAATCCCCGTGATGCAAAAAATCCGCAGATGCAGGATCGCATAAGGGCTATTGTTGGCATATATAACCCTACTCTTTCCGAAAAAGAGGGCGGTGCACTGGGCAACACCGAGAAGACGGCTGACTATTATAAAACACGCTATTGCTGGCCTGTTGCGATAGTTACCAAGCCTGAGTTCGGTATAGTGTGTCCCGTTTATCCTCAGAATTACTTTTTTGGGGATAGTGCGTCGGCTTTGCTCAATCTTAAGGGCAAGGATAAGAAGAGCAACTGGTTTACGGGGCGCAACAGAAAATACATAAACAGCTCCGAGCTTGGCGATTTCCGCACGATGCTGAAGACTGCCATAAGTCTCGCACGAGCTGTTAGGAGGATGCATCAGGCTGGTCTGGCGCATTCTGACTTATCATGTAACAACGTGCTGATAGACCCTAAAACGGGCTCTGCGGTAGTTATAGATATCGATTCCCTTGTGGTTCCCAATAAGTATGCTCCCGAGGTGTGTGGCACACGAGGCTATATAGCCCCCGAGGTGCTTGCGACCTTAGAGCTTGACTATCATGATGACAGGCGATGTTTGCCGTGTGTGCAGACAGACTTGCATGCGCTTCCTGTGCTGATATATGAGTATCTTTTCCTGAGGCATCCGCTGATAGGTCCGAAGATATACAGCTCTGTTTCGGCAGAGGAGGACGAGTTTCTTGCGATGGGGCCTAAGGCTACCTTTATAGAAGATCCTAAGGATACCAGTAACAGACCCGAAAATCTCAATGTTACGATACAGTCGCTGTCAAAGGGTCTGGAGCGGTTGTTTCTTGAGGCGTTCGTTGACGGACTGCATGAGCCGTCACAGCGTCCCTCCGCCATGGAATGGGAGGCGGAGCTGCTGCGTGCATGGGACAGACTTATTCCATGTGCAAACAGCAGATGCGACAAAAAGTGGTTTATTCTCCGAGATGAGAATGATCCTGTATGCCCATTCTGCAAAACCAGGGTTAAGGACAAGATGATCCGCATAGGATTTAAGAGTGAGATGCGTGGAAGAAAGGGCGTATATCGTGAAAAGGCAGAAGCCTTTGTGTTTGATAATATGCCTCTGTTTGACTGGCACGTGTACTCCAATGTCCATAACGACGAAAAGGCAAGCATCGATATGCGTGCATATATATGCAGGTATAACGGAATGTGGCTGCTTGTCAATAACGGCATCGAGGGTATGACCTCTCCGACTGGAAGGCTTGTGCCTAAGGGAAGTGCCGTTGAACTCAAAGACGGTGCGGTATTCCGTATGAGCGATCACGAAAACGGATTGCTTGCGGAGGTTACCGTAACTTGACGAAAGGAAACAAACTACAATGAAGAAATTTGGCTTAACAGATCAAGAAGTTGCCGAAAGTAAAGCAAAATACGGCGACAACAGCATGACGGAGCAGGCATCTGAGAGCTTTTGGGATAAGCTCAAGGATAATCTCGGCGACCCGATGATAAAGATACTCATAGTTGCACTTCTCGTAAACGTTGTGCTGGCTATTCTCGGTATCACTGGTGTTATTGCAGAGGGTGCTCCTGAGTGGTACGAGCCCGTTGGTATTTTTATTGCCATCGCCCTTGCTACTCTTGTATCTACATTCTCTGAGTACAGAAATGAAAATGCATTCCAGAAGCTTCAGGAAGAAGCTTCCCGTATTATGTGCAAGGTGTACAGAAACGGCGTAATTGCTGAGGTCGCTATCAACGATATCGTAGTTGGCGACTGCATCCTGCTGCAGGCAGGTGACAAGATCCCCGCTGACGGTATTCTCGTAGACGGTGATCTGAAGGTTGACCAGTCCGTGCTCAACGGTGAGAGCCGTGAGGCTAAGAAGGTAGCAGCTCCCGAGGGCTGGACAGATACTGACGAATCCCTTAACTTCGATAACGAGGTAAAGGTGTTCAGAGGCTCTGTTGTATGCTCGGGTAATGCAGTTATGCAGGTAACTGTAGTAGGCGATAAGTCCGTTTACGGTAAGATCGCAAGCGAGCTTCAGGTGGAGGACGACCGTGAGACTCCTCTGCAGGTAAAGCTTGGCAAGCTGGCAGGTGCTATCTCTAAGTTCGGTTATATCGGCGGTATTGCAATTGCAGTTGCTATGCTGTTCGTTACTATCTTCATTGAAACTGATTTCAATCCTGCAAGCTTCTTTATTGTTGACGGCGCATTCCAGTGGGTAGCTACTATTCAGGCTATTATTGAGGCTGTAATGCTGGCTGTTATCATCATCGTAATGGCGGTTCCTGAGGGACTTCCTTTGATGATCGCTATCGTTTCTGCACAGAACATGGGCAAGATGCTCAAGGATAATGTCCTCGTGCGTAAGGTAGCAGGTATCGAGACAGCAGGCTCTCTCAACATTTTGTTCTCCGATAAGACAGGTACTATCACAAAGGGTAAGCTTGAGGCTGTTGTGTTCATCGACGGTGCAGTGCAGGAGTACAAGACCTGTGCTGATATCAAGGGCAAGCTCAAGGATATGATGACTCTCTCTGTTCACCACAACACCCTCTCCCTTATCAGTGGTGAGGGCAAGGATATGAAGGTGATTGGCGGTAACGCTACAGAGCGTGCTATCCTCGGCTTTGCTGCTACAGAGAAGTCCTCTGCAAATGTTAAGGCAGTGGGCAATATCCCCTTCAACTCTACAAATAAGTATTCTGCAACTCAGGTAGAGGGCGACTACAACCTCTCTCTTATCAAGGGCGCTCCTGAGAAGATTCTTCAGAGATGCTCTCACTACTATGATGAAAACGGCGAGAAGAAGGCATTCGATATGACTGCTCTCAACGCTAAGATCGATGAGCTTGCAAACCGTGCTATCAGAGTGCTGGCTATCGCAACTTCTGAGGATGCTCTCGGTGAGGATGCTCTCCCCGACAGCAACAACTGGACTCTCGTTGGTGTAGTTGGTATCCGTGACGAGGTTCGTCCCGAGTCCGTTACCGCTATTGCAGAGGTTCATGGTGCAGGCGTACAGGTAGTTATGATCACTGGCGACCGCAAGGAGACTGCCGTTGCTATCGCAAAGGAAGCAGGTCTGCTGACATCTGAAAGCGATGTAGTTCTTACTTCTGACGAGCTTGCAAAGCTCTCCGATGATGAGATCAAGGCGCAGCTTCGCAATATCCGTGTTATCGCAAGAGCACTTCCCTCCGATAAGAGCCGCCTTGTAAGACTTGCACAGGAGCTTGACCTTGTTGCAGGTATGACAGGTGACGGCGTAAATGACTCTCCCGCACTTAAGAAGGCCGACGTTGGTTTTGCAATGGGCGGCGGTACAGAGGTAGCAAAGGAAGCATCCGATATCGTTATCCTTGATGATAACTTCAACTCTATCGATAAGGCTATTCTCTACGGCAGAACGATCTTCAATTCTATCAGAAAGTTCATCATCTTCCAGTTGACTATCAACGTAGCAGCAGTGCTTATCAGCTTTGTATGCCCTCTGCTTGGAATGGAGAATCCCCTTTCTGTTATCCAGATCCTCTGGGTAAACCTCGTAATGGATACTCTGGCAGCTCTGGCATTCGGCGGTGAGCCCGCTCTCCACCGTTATATGAAGGAGGCTCCCAAGCACCGTAGCGAGCCTATCGTAAGCAAGAATATGATGAGTCAGATCGGTGTTGGCGCAGGCTGGACATTTATCCTTTCTCTTGTTCTTCTTCTCGGTGCAGGCTGGTTCGAGCAGATGGGAATCATCCGTACAGGTACAGGCGACCTTGAGCCTCATGCATATCTGCATACGGCTTATTTTGCATTCTTTATCTTTATTGCAGTGTTCAACTCCTTCAATGCGAGAACAGAGAAGATCAACATCTTCGACAATATCGCAAAGAACAAGGGATTCCTTATCGTATTCGGCATTATTGCAGTCGTTCAGGTAATTATGGCTTATGTCGGTGGTTCTATCCTCGGCGGTTACGGTCTGGTACTGAGCGAGTGGCTGCTGGTGCTGGGTATGGCGATCACTATCATTCCTGTTGACCTTATCAGAAAGGCAATTGCAGGTATTGTGATTAAGAAGAATGATAAAAAATCAACCACTTATGAATTTTCAGGTGAGGTTACAATAACCCGAAAGAAATAATTTTTGCATATTTCCCCTCCGAGGAGATGCGCCTCGGAGGAGAGCATAATAATTAAATTCAGGAGGTAATTCAAAATGGGCGTTAGTCTTTCAAAGGGTCAGAGAGTAAGTCTTGACAAGTCTGTAACTATGGCAAGGATCGGTCTCGGTTGGGATACCAACCAGTATGATGGCGGCAAGGACTTCGATCTTGATGCGTGTGTATTCCTGCTAGGCGCAAATGGTAAAGTGCTCAAGGATGAGGATTTTATTTTCTATAACAATCTGTCGGGTCGTGACGGTGCCGTAGTACATACGGGCGACAACCGTACAGGCGAGGGCGACGGTGATGACGAGGCTATCATCATCGACTTTACAAAGATCTCTGCTGAGATCGAGAAGATCGCAGTTACAGTAACTATCTTCGATGCTGAAAGCAAAAATCAGAACTTCGGTCAGGTAAACAATTCCTATGTAAGAGTAGTTAAGGTAGAATCCCCCGACGATGTGAACGGTGAGGAGACCCTTCGCTTTGACCTCGTTGAGGAGTTCTCTATTGAGACAGCTCTCGTTGTATGCGAGATCTATCGTTACAATGGCGACTGGAAGTTCAATGCTGTAGCAGCAGGCTATCAGGGCGGTCTTGAGGCTCTGTGTCGTGCTTATGGCGTAAACGTAGGCTGATATCGGTGATAAACAGCAGTAAATGAGCAAACTAATGGAGGGCTGCGGCGGTGGCAGAGAATATTAATGATATAATATCCCGTACTCCAAGTGGCGGCACGGCAGTGCTGCCCCCAGGTGAGTATGAGGGGCCCGTATACATAACAAAGCCGCTGCGCCTTGTGGGTAAAAATACTACTATCTGGGCAAAAAGGGGCAGTATCATTGAGATCACCGCCCCCAATGCCGCTATTGAAAACCTTCGTGTGGAGCTTACTGAGGGCGATACTTCGTGCTGCGCTGTTACGACGCAGCATCCATGTGAAGTCAGAAATGTAGAGGTTCATGGTGGAGTAAGAGGCTTCGGCGCAGAGGATATAGCACCCGATGTGCCACGTACTATCGCACTGGGCGAGTTTGCAGCGGACAAGCAGAACACTTTTGTGATGACAGTCAATGTATCCGTTGAAACAGATATCGAGTGCGCAATGCAGAATATCAGCTTTTCTCCAAAGCGGCTGACAGTAGGTAGCAATACTGTGACTATTAAGGTGAGTGGTATTTCTGCGCAGACGTTTCTTTATGCAGAGGTGCTGTTGAAATCGCAGTTCGTGCGACGCATCTATATTTCTGGCAGACCTGTTGCAGGTATTGATGCAACAACTGATAAGGTGATATACACTGCTACAGAGCGTTCAATGCAGATAAGCTCTGCGCCAGTGTATATTGAACCATCACCTGTCACCGATGTTATAACCGTCAACACACCTGCACCTATCTATGATATGCCTATCTTTGATATGCGTAAAGGTCAGAGGGTGTCGCTGTATCAATACATCGGCAACAAGTGTGAGCTGCGCTTCACCTGCGATAAGCCGCAGGATATGGATATCGATGCTTATGCTTTCCTGCTTGACAGTAACGAGAAGGCTTTTGGTGATAAGAGCTTAGTGTTCTTTGGAAACAATAGCTCTGAAAAGGGCGAGGTAATAATGTTCCCAGACGGGCACCTTGAAGTGGATCTTGAAAAGGCAGATTATCGTCTTAATCGCATCGTAGTTGCTTATTCAATATACGCAGGTAATCAAAGCAAGAATTTCGGACTTGTGAGGGCACCCAAGCTTACTGTAACATCAGGAGGCTCGGAGCGTATCACATATAATCTGTATGGTCTCAATGAGGAGCTTACTGTCGTTGCAGTGGAGATATATCTTTACAAAAACGAGTGGAAGATATCCGCAGTGGGCTCGGGTATACGGGATGGAATGGTGAAGCTGTGCAACCGCTATGGAATAGAGGTCACCGATTGATGGCACAGCAATTTTCAGCACAACGCAGAGAGGAATGGTCACGGTAAATGGCAGAATTTAAGCGCTATGTCGGCTACGACAGCAACGACTCCTTTAGGAGCTTTCTGATAAACAGCTATATGGCGACGCAAAAAAACGGACTGTTCTTTGATGGCAAGCTTCCTATGGCGGCAACCACTGAGATAACAGCGGCAGCCCCTTATGCGGCGGCTGATTTCAGTACAGCTGATGCTATACAGGCGGGGCTTGATAGCTGGCTTGGTGCAAATCGCTTGCGCTGCGACAGCGTAACAATATCAAAGTTGATGCTTGAAGCTATCGAAAACTGCGGTGCAAACAAAAAGAATACTTACTATGTGGTGCTTTGCTGGCTGATGAAATATTTGGCGGCAAAGCCAGCCACAATACTTTATATCGGTGCAGCTACTCTACGAGAGCTGTTCCTGCTGCGTATGCTATGTGTTGCAGGCGTGGATGTGATATATGTCAGCTACGGACAGGATACCGATTTCGAAAAATTTCCACATAAAGCAAGTGTTATCACACACTCGGGACAGATAAAGGCTCCTTTGCAGATCGATTTCAGTACGCTCGACCTCAGCCATGAGCGTCAGTTGATCGATATGCGCAGTGCAGCGCAGAGCGTAGAGGGCAGGGTTGTGCGCATAAACACAACAGCTGCAGGTATCTTTGAGGATTTTCTTACCGACCATAAGAGCAGGGTCGTTAAAAATGGCGGTGTTTATACTGATGGATGTATTATTCCTGTGTATTTCGCTGCGCTCATAGGATATGATGAGGATGCGGTATATAACAATATGCTCCTTAAATTCAAGGAGAGCTTTGCAGGACTAAAAAAACAGCTTATCTTTATTGAAAAGACGCTGGACAATCCCAATGCCGAGGAGGTAAAAGCTCTCGGCACGATCACCCGCAGCAGTGTAGATGCTACTATAGAGGCTTTGGCATTGCTGATAAAGCTTAACGGCGACCCTGTGAGAACAGCACTTGCACAGAAGTCTCTAAGCGAGATGCTACACAAGCTCTATACAGGCAATCCAACCGTTGTCCTTAACTATGGAAACAAGCTGGTAACGTGGCTCTACCGCTGTACGCAGGCGAGAAAATACGCAGTGCAGTATGAAGATATCCCGACGATAATCTATTATGGCGACATCTCGCAATCAGAGCTGTATTTCTTGAATTTTATGTCACGCTGCGGCTTTGATGTTGTGTACATCACACCAAATAAGAATATGCTGGATATGACGGTGGATAAGAATCTTGATAACCGCATGCAGATATTCCAGCTGCCGCAATCAAAGGAGAGCGGCGCATATCCCGATAAGCCGATTAAGATGAAGGTAGCTACAGTTGCCTATTCCGCCGAGAGAGAGCTCGATACGATGCTTTATGGTGGCGATACGGGCATCTACAGGGATTTCCAGTTCCCAAATTCTCAGTCGCTCACACTAAAGACGACCTATGAGGAGATCGGTATTTTGTGGAAGCATGAATCAAAATTTCGAACGGGTTTTTCAACAGCAGGAAATCTTGTAAGCGTACCGAACATTTTTGCGAAGATAAGCGGTGTGCGCAATGGAAACGCAAATGATTATTGGGAGGAGATACGGGACAGGCTGACACCTGAAACGATACTCAGGATAAAAACTGATACTCCACCTACCGACGGCAATCTTGATCTGTCGGCATATCGTAGTTATTATCGCAACGGACAGTACGATATCGAGGCTTTGAAAGGCTCGATGTTGAATAAGTACAGTTACCTTCCCGACCGTTTGCAGGATCTGATATTCTACAAGCTTCAGGAAACGGTAGACAGTGGCTTTCTGAAATTGGAGGGCGATGATCTGATGTGCAGTGTGCTGCATTTCGGACTTGGCTTTGACAAGGATTTTCTGAAGCTGCTACAAAGGTTTGACTTTACAAAGCAGATACCAAAGCTCATTTGGATCGATGCCGTAGAGCAGACCTTTACCGCTGAGGAGTGCATACAGCTAGTTATATGCAACCTTATCGGCTTTGATATTCTCGTTTATACTCCCACAGGGTATAAAAACCTTGAGACCTTTGTTAAGAATGAGGCCTTCGAGGAGCATACAATGAATGAGTTCTTGTATAATTTGGAGGTTCCGAGATTTAAGATCCCCTCCGAGGAAAAAAACAGCGGATTTTTCGGAAAGCTGTTCAGGAAAGGATAAAGTATTATGGCTCTTCAATTCACACCCGGTGCACAGCAGGTAAACCCCACCACTGTTGAGACAACAGGTACAGTTGTACAGTCTCAGGAGGCTGTAGTTCTTGACAAGCAGATCGAGGAGGCTAAGAACTTCAACATCGTTGTCAAGACAGATGAGATCAAGCAGCAGCTCGCAACAAGTGCTGAGATCGACAAGCTGGTAAGCACCATCAATGTCAACGATTCCAACACCATCGTAAAATTTGGTGCTGAGGCTGCTGAGCAGATCTCCAAGGCATCCGATCAGGTGCTTAATTCTATGAGCATCGATCAGGTGAATGATACAGGCAGGATGCTGCAGTATCTTGCTGAGATCATGGATCAGTTCGATATCAAGGAGCTTCAGGAGGATAAGCCAGGTTTCTTCGGCAACCTGAAGAAGAAGCTTGAGAAGATCCTCAACAAGTACAACACTATGGGCGCAGAGATCGACAAGGTATATGTACAGCTGAAGCAGTATGAGACTGAGATCGGTCAGGCTAACACAAAGCTGGGTGCTATGTACGAGGCAAACATCGGTTATTATCAGGAGCTTGTTAAGTACATCATGGCAGGTGAGCAGGCTGTTAAGGAGCTTGATGGCTACATTGAGGAGTATACCGCTAAGGTGGCTTCCAACCCTGATGACGGCACTATCCGTATGGATCTCTCCAACCTTCAGCAGATGAGAGAGATACTCGACCAGCGTGTAATGGACCTCAAGGTAGCAGAGAACGTTGCTCTCCAGACAGTTCCTATGCTGAAGACAATGGAGTACTCCAACCTCAATCTGGTAAGAAAGATCAACTCCGCATTCATCATTACAATGCCTGTATTCAAGCAAGCTCTTGCTCAGGCTATCATGCTGAAGCGTCAGCGCATTCAGGCTGAGTCCCTCAAGGCCCTTGACGACAGGACTAACGAGCTGCTCATCAAGAACGCTCAGAATACTGTTGAGCAGAGCAAGGCTATTGCAGCAATGTCCGCAGGCTCCTCTATCAAGGTAGAGACTCTCCAGCAGACATGGCAGACCATCGTTACAGGTATTGACGAGGTGCAGGCTATCCAGGATCAGGCACGTGAGAAGCGCAAGCAGGATGCTGCTGCTCTTGAGCAGATCAAGAAGGAATATAAGTCTAAGATGAAGGCTTGATTTATTATGCCGATCTAATTATAATAAGTGCTGAACAGCCGACTATATAGTCGGCTGTTTTTGCATATTTTTCAGCTTTTTTTGTAAAACCTCTTAACTTTTTCTATAAAGTATGTTATAATTATTGTATATGTGTATTTTGAAGAACACTGAAAGGAACAAAATGTCAAATTTCAAGGAAAAATTCAAAGACGGGTTTCTGAAATGTCTGCCATTGCTTATTGTGCTTATTTCCATAGGTCTGTTTACATTGGCTGTAAAGTGGATAGCAGGCACATTCTATGCACCCAGTGATACGGTGACTGAAAAGCTGTACGGCGATGAAGAGTTTGTAGTAGTGCAATGCTATCAGGCTCCCTCCACTACCTATTATGTGTATGCTGGGGATTATGTCTACGATGCTGATGCACACGACAATGCTGCTAACGAGCATGAAAATGCCCATCTGCAGGGTGAGCCGTTGGTGTATTTTATACTCAACGAAACAGCTCTTAATATGGAGGACACTGTTGTAAAAACAGTATTTAAGGGTAATGGTCTGCATGTAGTACAGCTTGGTGAATTTGCGCTATATCGTCTTGAGGGGCAGTATGGTGTGTTTGCTCCGCTTAGAGATTATAAAGAGAGCACGACCTCCCGCAAGAATGATCTTTATGTAGTTCGTCAGCTTATGAAGGACGACCGTTGGACAGCATTTGATCTTCCCGAGGGAGAAACAGCAGATAGCTTTTATGCAAAGCTGGAAAAGATAGAATGGTATCTTGATACCGAATACGAGGATGATTAATGACGACAGAAACTAAGAGCAGCAGATACGACTGGCTTGATATACTGAAGTTTTTTGGAATATTTGCAGTGATGCTTGGTCACATTACGAATCAGCAGGCCATTTTATATTGGTTGTACACTTTTCATGTTCCGCTTTTTTTCATAGCTGGCGGCGTTGTATATCGAGAGCGTGATATCATTGATGACTTGAAAAAGCGATTTTACAAGATAATAGTTCCGTATTTGTTTTTTGGAATAATTATTCTTTTGTATTATTATTTCATTGAACGTCCATTCCGTGATGTGGATGTGGGACTTGTTGATGGATTTATAGGTCTTGTTGTCGGAGATATGGATCATCTGAGTTTTCATTCGCACCTGTGGTTTCTGCCATGCTATTTTGTTACAGTAGTGATCTATAATCTGCTATATAAGTTTTTAAAGCCCTTGGGTTGCAGAATAGTATGTGGTGTGGCATGCCTTGCGTATGTGCTTTTTCCACTTCCGTCGCTTCCTTGGGGTATTGACAAAATGTGCGGCTTCCTGGGGCTGTTTGCTTTAGCAAATGCACTTACTGAAAAGAATTTGACCGAAAAGGCGGAACAGCTTCCGATATGGGCAAAGCTTGTAAGCGCTGCCTTGCTGATAGCTGTAAGTGTAGTGTTGTCAGTGCTGGGACTTACTGATGGCATATTCTGGGTCGTTGGTGCTGTTGTTGGTACAGCAGGTTTTGCAGCAATTTCTATGTGTATTGATAAGGCTAAAGTATTATCTGCGTTAGGCAGAATGACATTAGTCATGTTATGCATACACGGTCCTATATACCGCATTATTATCAAGCTTGTATCTATAGTTGTTGATATCCCATCCGATACGATACGAAATAATATACTTGCTGCACTGGTGATAACTGTTGTCACAGTCGCAATATGCAGCATAGCGTATATTATATTGGCGAAGATAATGCCGTGGAGTATAGGACTACCTATGAAAAAGAGAGAAAAAATCAAGCAATAAATATAACAACAAGAAGGAGAAAAATATGGCTGACACTAGCTATCTTTCCAAAATAAGAAATTTTAGCATAATTGCGCATATCGACCACGGTAAGTCTACCCTTGCAGACAGGATACTTGAGCAGACGCAGACCGTTGCAAAGAGAGATATGGAGGAGCAGCTCCTCGATAATATGGATATCGAGCGAGAGAGAGGCATCACCATCAAGGCGAGAGCGGTGCGTCTGAAGTATCACGCAGATGACGGTGAGGATTATGTCTTCAATCTCATTGACACCCCCGGTCACGTTGACTTTAACTATGAGGTTTCCCGTTCGCTGGTTGCTTGCGAGGGAGCTATCCTTATTGTTGATGCATCACAGGGTATTGAAGCGCAGACACTTGCTAACACCTATCTTGCGGTAGAAAATGACCTTGAAGTCGTTCCTGTTGTAAATAAGATAGATCTTCCCTCTGCAAGACCTGAGGTGGTCAAGGAGGAGATAGAGAACGTCATCGGTATCGAGGCTATGGATGCCCCCGAAATATCCGCAAAGATGGGAATCAACATTCACGCAGTAATGGAGCGTATAGTTGAGGCAGTACCTCAGCCTAAGGGTGATCCCGAGGCTCCTCTGAAGGCTCTTATATTTGATAGCTATTATGACAGCTACAAGGGCGTTATTGTTTATATCCGTATCAAGGAGGGCTCTGTAAAGGCAGGCGACAAGATAAGGATGATGGCAACAGGTGCAGAGTTCTCTGTTGTTGAGGTAGGCTATATGGGCGCTACAGAGCTTGTTACCTGCACTGAGCTTAAAGCTGGCGAGGTAGGTTATATTGCGGCATCGATCAAGAGCATAGGCGATACTAAGGTGGGCGATACAGTGACTACTGTTGACCGTCCTGCGGCCGAGCCTCTTGCAGGCTATCGTGATGTAAATCCGATGGTATTCAGCGGTATCTATCCCGCTGATGGAGCCAAGTATGTTGACCTGCGAGAAGCACTTGAAAAGCTGCAGCTCAACGATGCGTCGCTGACATTTGAACCTGAAACATCGATCGCACTGGGCTTTGGTTTCCGTTGTGGCTTCCTCGGACTGCTCCATATGGAGATAATTCAGGAGCGTATCGAGCGTGAATACAATCTTGACATCATTACAACTGCCCCCTCTGTTATCTACAAGATTGAGATGATGGATGGCAGCACGATAATGATCGACAACCCTACAAACTATCCCGATCCCGGTACGATAGCGCAGGCGTATGAGCCTATGGTGAATGCTCATGTATACGCACCCTCCGATTATGTGGGAAATATTATGGAGCTTTGCCAGAACAGGCGAGGCGTGTTCCGTGATATGAAGTATATCGATGAAACAAGAGTAGACCTGCATTATGAGCTTCCGCTCAACGAGATAGTATATGACTTCTTTGATGCTCTCAAATCACGCACAAGAGGTTATGCAAGCTATGATTACGAGCTTATGGGCTTTGCTCCGTCAAAGCTTGTTAAGCTGGATATTATGCTCAATGGCGATGTGGTGGATGCCCTCAGCTTTATCGTGCATACCGACAAGGCTTACGAGCGTGCAAGAAAGATGGCAGAAAAGCTGAAGGAGCATATTCCCCGTCAGCTCTTTGAGATACCCATTCAGGCTGCTGTTGGCGGCAAGATAATCGCCCGTGAAACTATAAAGGCTATGCGTAAGGACGTGCTTGCTAAGTGCTACGGCGGTGATATCACCCGTAAGAAAAAGCTGCTTGAAAAGCAGAAAGAGGGCAAAAAGCGCATGAGAGCTTTCGGTACGGTAGAAGTGCCGCAGGAGGCTTTTATGGCTGTGCTTAAGCTGGATGATGAGTAATACAGCAGGTCTGTATATCCATATTCCGTTTTGTAGGCGGAAGTGTCTTTACTGCGACTTTTATTCAGTTCCGTTGGAAGAGAGCCTTGCAGAACGCTATGCCGAAACTGTAGTGCGTAACATCAAGGCTTACGGTGGCAGGTTCGATACTGTTTATTTCGGCGGAGGAACTCCCATACTCCTTGCAAATAAGCTGGGCGAAATTCTCTGCGCTGCCGAGATAGTGGAGGGTGCAGAGATAACTGTGGAGTGCAATCCCTGTGAGATGACTCCCGAAACGCTGGAAACCCTCAGAAATGCAGGGATAAACCGAATCTCTGTCGGGGTGCAGAGCTTTGAAGATAATGAGCTGAGAGCACTCGGCAGACGGCATGATGCCGAAACTGCCGAAAAAGCGATACTTGCAGCAAAAGCAGCGGGCTTTGATAACATCTCTGCCGACCTTATGCTGGGTATCCCGCAGCAGACCTCTGAAAGCCTTGAAAGGACTCTGGATAGGTTGTGTGATCTGCCAATAACACACATCTCAGCCTATATGTTGAAGATAGAGCCAAACACGCCATTCGGTAAAAAAACTCCGGAAACACCCGATGAGGACAGCACCGCAGATATGTATCTGCAAACGGTACAGCGTCTTGCGGAGAGTGGATTTGTGCAGTATGAGATAAGCAACTTTGCAAAAACAGGCTTTGATTGCGCTCACAACCTTAAGTATTGGCGCAGGGAGGAATATCTCGGTATAGGGCCTGCTGCTCATTCGCTATATAATGGCAGGCGGTTTGAGGTTGCGAGGAGCGTGGAGGAGTTTATCAGCTCTCACCGACAGATCGAACTGGTAAACGATGCATCTCCCGATGTATATGAGGAGCAAGTGATGCTGGGACTACGTCTTTCCGAGGGGATCCCAGATGTGATATACAAGCCGCTGATGAACGGACTGCGCTATATTCCGAAAAAATATTACAAGCTTCACAACGGACGGCTCTCACTTACCGCAGAGGGCTTTCTTGTATCGAATGAAATTATATCTCTGTTACTGTCAAGAATGGAGTAAGCTATGAAGAGATCGATATGCCTGCTTGCAATGGCTGCGCTGTTGCTTACAGGTTGTAATGATGTTACTACGATAGACCCCGATGTGGTGTATGATACAAACGACACTGAGGAAGCTCCTTCTCAGGATGATATTATCCCAGAGGATAGCGGCTCTAAGCCTGCTGGCACTTCGGTGGAGCCTGAGGACAGCACTGTGTCAAGCGGTGCTGATGATACAGTGCCTGCCGACAAGCCTATTACAGAGCCTTCAACTGACGAAGTTGATCCTCCCGAGGATGTAGTGCCTTCCGATGATGATACAGATGTGCCATCGGAGGATGACGTTCCACCCGTAACCACTACCACCCGACCTGAGGAAACTACTACTGTTCTCCCGCCAGAGACTGATGAGCCTATAGAGCAAAGCTCTGAGCAGCAGAGATTAGAGAAGATGGTTGCAGATAATGGCACGGATAGTTCTGCTGATGCGGAGGTAATTCCGCTGTATTTCGGTGACCTTGACAGTGATGGCATCGAGGAGCTTTTGGCTGTTTATGGCGGAATAGACCGTTATACCGACAGCAATAGTCGGTATTATTGGGGCGAGGTGTGGTTTGCAAGCGATAATGATGCCTTTCGTCTTGACTGCAACCGCACAGGTGAATATTTCGGATTTGAGCTGCTTAACAATGCTGACGGAGTGTTCTTCAATTTTGAGGATATGTACACGACAGGCTCTGTCACGAATTGGTGGGTTATCAATAACAGTTGTGCGGATCCCGTTGCGATAGACGGCTTTGCACAGATGAACCTTCACTATACCGATGACGGCGAGCTTATCGCAAATCACAGTACCTACGATTTTTCTTCTGACAATACGGGACACACATGGAAGACATATTGGTACTATTATTCCGCAGAGGATAGCAGGTTCATACAGTATGATGCAGTAGATATAACTGAGAAGCAGTTCCTTGAATACAAGGGCGCAAAAGCTGAGTTGAAGCGTATCAAAGCGGATTCTGTAGGCTACAAGCCTGTAAGATATCTGCTTTTCGGCAATGGTAACATCGCTGTAAACTGCATTGATGAAGATGATGGAGGAGAGGCAGGCTATACTAAGCACTTTTTCATCTACAGCACTGATGGCGGAAAGCTGACTGATATCACCAATAAATATCCTGAGTTCAATGAGGGTCACTACATTACCCGTGAGGACTACAATAAAATGATGGAGGAATACAACAATGGCTTATAATATCCCCGAAAACAAAAAGCTGATAACATCTGACAGCGAGTGCCTGCAGTACATGGGCAGGATAGACTTTGATGACCCTGCACGTCCTGTTTTCGCATGGCCTGCAAGCTGCGTTGAAACTATCTTTACAGGTACATCGGTGGGAGTAGTTTTTAAGAATATCAAGATGCAGGACTACACTAGCCTCGGCTATATCATCGATGGAGTACAGGGTAAGATAGAGATGGGTAACGAGTGTGAGGATACCCTCTATATGTTGGCTGAGGGTCTTGAGGATAAGGAGCATACTCTCAAAATATTCAAGCGTCTTGCGGCGGCTCACTATATTGAGCTGGTTGGCATCATTGTTGACGATGGTGCAGTTCTCCGCAGCCCTGAAAAGAAGTACGATTTCAAACTGGAGGTCTATGGTGATAGCGTTTCTGCAGGAGAAGTGACAGAGGCAATCTGGTATGAGGGTCAATGTGATCCTCAGCATCACAGTCAGTATGATAACTCTCATTTCAGCTATGCCTCGATGCTGGCAAGAAAGCTGAATGCTGAGTTGCATCTCATGGGTCAGGGCGGTATTGCGCTGTTTGATGGCACAGGATATTTCTGCGCTGATCAGCTGACGGGAATGGAAAGCTGCTATGACAAGATCGAATACAGCCCCTATAAACCAACAAAGCAGTGGGATTTCTCAAAATTTACTCCCGATGCAGTTATCATTGCCATCGGACAGAATGATGCAAATCCCGAGCCCGAGCGCATCAAGACTCCCGAGTATCGCAGAAAGTGGAAGGATGCCTACATCGCCCTGCTTAATACACTGCGTGACAAGCATAAGGGTGCTAAGTTTGTGCTCATTCTTACAGTACTCGGACACGATAAGACATGGGATGAGGCACTTGAGGAGATCGTTGAAGAGGTAAACTCCCCCGATGTAACTCATTTTATGTTCCGCAGAACAGGCTGCGGCACTTGCGGTCATCCCCGTGCAACTGAGCAGGAGGAGATGGCAGGAGAGCTGTATGAGTATTTCAAGGCGAATATATTGAGATAACTTTTGTCCGCTGTATCGAAAGATGCAGCGGATTTTTGTGTTTTATCGTCTGCAACGTGTGAAAAAACTTGACAAATACAGGCGTGTGGAATATAATTCTTATAAAACAAGCATTAAAGGAGCATATATGAATATAACAGACCCGAATAAAGGGCTTACCTCGGTACAGGCTGCTGAGCGTATTGCGAGGGGTGAATGTAATGGTACTCCGCCTGTAGCAACACGCACTGTCTGGCAGATAGTAAAGGGAAACCTGTTCACACTGTTCAACCTTATAAACATTGTGCTGGCGGTGCTTATTGCTTGCACAGGAAGTTATCGTAATATGTTGTTCATGGGTGTGGTTATCTGCAATCTTGCTATCGGCATATTTCAAGAGATACGCTCAAAGCGTGAGATGGATAGGTTATCGCTCATATCCGCACCTAAGGCGCATCTGCTGCGTGACGGGGAGGAAAAGGAGCTACCAACATCTGAGATAGTTATAGATGATATCATGCTTTTGAGCTCCGGCAGGCAGGTGTGTGCCGATGGTGTCTTAGCAGAGGGCAGTTGCGAGGTCGATGAGAGCCTGGTCACGGGAGAAAGCGACCCTGTTTGCAAGGTGAAGGGCGATACACTGTTATCCGGCAGCTTTGTTGTCAGCGGTGCAGCAAAGGTGCAAGTGACTGCAGTGGGCGCAGCGGCATACGCAGGCAAGATAAGCGCAGGGGCGAAAGCAGCGGCATACAGACCTTCGGAGATGATGAAGAGCATCAAAAAGATCATCAGAGTGGTATCAATTTGCATAGTTCCGTTTTCAGTGGTGCTATTTCTGAAAGCAATATATGTAACAGGGCAGGATATTGACCGTGCGATAGTCAGTACATCTGCAGCACTCATCGGTATGATACCCGATGGGCTTGTGCTGCTCACCAGCCTTGCATTAGCGGTAAGCTCCATAAGGCTTGCAAGGCGGCATACGTTATGCCAGGATCTGTATTGTGTTGAGGCTCTCGCAAGGGTGGATACCCTCTGCCTTGATAAAACAGGCACTATCACTACAGGTAATATGGAGGTGTCCGAGCTGATCTCGCTTGACAGCAGCTTTGACAGCAGCAAGGCTTTGTCGGCACTGGCAGGTTCGTCGGTTGATGTTAATGCAACACTGGCAGCAATAAAGAGAGAGTTCAGTGATGAAAATGGGCTTCAGTGCTGTGGCACTATTCCGTTCACCTCGGCAAAAAAGTGGAGTGCAGCGATGTTCAGTGACTATGGAACGGTAGCTCTCGGGGCAGCAGAATTCATGTTCACCGAAGCGGAGCTTGGCGATGTTAAAGATCTGATTGTAGACTATTCTGAAAAGGGAATGCGGGTATTGATGCTTGCCCACAGCAGTCGTATCGCAGATGGAAGAGAGCTGCCCAGTGACCTTTTGCCAAAGGCACTGGTGATACTCAGTGATGAGGTACGTCCAACTGCGCCGAATACCCTTGAGTATTTCAGACAGCAGGGAGTATCCGTCAAGGTGATATCAGGCGATGCCCCGACTACAGTTGCAGCAGTGGCGAAAAAAGCAGGGCTTGAAAATGCCGATCAATATATTGATGCATCTGAGCTTGACGATGATGAACTTGCTTCTGCGGCTTTGAACTATACAGTGTTCGGAAGGGTGAACCCGTATCAGAAGCAGGCTATTATCCGTGCGCTGAAAGCGGCAGGACACAAGGTGGCAATGACAGGCGACGGAGTCAACGATGTGCTTGCACTGCGTGAAGCGGATTGCAGTGTTGCGATGCAGTCGGGCAGCGATGCGGCACGCTGTATATCTCAGCTGGTGTTGCTGGACAGCGACTTTGCGAATATGCCGCTTGCCGTCGAAGAGGGCAGGAGAGTTATAAATAATATTCAGCGTTCGGCTGCATTATTTCTTGTAAAGACGATATTTTCCTTCTTGTTGGCGGCATTGCTTTTATTCATACCTGCTGCATATCCATTCCAGCCGATACAGATGACGCTGATAAGTGGACTTGCCATAGGCATTCCATCGTGTCTGCTGGCATTAGAGCCTAACTATAGTCGGGTAAAGGGAAGCTTCATCTCAAACGTGCTGAAGCGTGCATTGCCGGGAGGATTGGCGGTAACGCTAGGGATAAGTGCAGTGCTGGCGGTACAGCAGATGTTTAACATACCGCAGGATAGTGCATCTACAATGGCAGTGTTAGTGACGGCATCGGTAATGTTCAGCGTGCTGTTCGTGGTGTGCAGACCTTTTAACAGGATGCGTATGGTTATGCTTGTTTGGCTTGTGTGCCTGTTCATAGCTGCCTGCATCGTGCTGCCACAGCTGTTTTATATCGTGAGGCTTGATTCTGTTCAGATGGCTGCAACGGCTGTTATAGCGATGATTTCAGTGCTCATCATGTCTATAGTATCAGCTATCAGACGCACTGCATAGGAATGCGTCAAAAAAATTTTCAAAAAGCTATTGACTTTTGGAGTTTAACGTGATATAATAACATCACAAAAACAAAGACGAAGACACATTTGTTATCTGCTACGTTTTCAGAGAGCCATCGTGTGGTGTGAGATGGTAATGTCGGATAATGAACATCCCTTCTGAGTTGGAGTGCTGAAATTTCAGTAAGTGCTCTCGTGAGGCTGCGTTAATGCATAGGGCTTATCCCGCAACAGGGCGAGTCTGAAGGTGGCGGACAGAATAAGGCTGTTCCGCAATTTGAGTGGTACCGCGGGTTTGATACTCGTCTCAAAGTGATCTTTGGGGCGAGTTTTTTGTTTTATATCGTCCCGATAATGACGAAAGGAGAAAACATAATGCAAATTAATCAGAACTCAACAGAACAGAAGATCCGTGAGGTCGCACAGCGAATTCGCACATTGCGTGAGGACATGGGCATCTCTGCAGAGACCATGGCAGCAAAGACAGGTTTTTCCGCAGAGGAATACAGAAAGATGGAAAATGGAGAAGTGGATTATAGCTTCACCTTTATCCACAAGTGTGCAGGTATTTTTGGTGTAGATATCGCAGAGCTTATGGAAGGTCACACCCCTGAGCTTACAGGCTACACTGTTACCCGCAAGGGACAAGGAAAGCCCATTGTACGTCGTGCAGGCTTTGAATACAATCGCCTCGCTCACAAGTTCAAGGACAAGATCGCAGAGCCTTTCCATGTGGTCATCCCCTATTCCGAGGAAGCACTCAGCGGCGAAAGACATCTTGCCAGCCACGCCGGTCAGGAGATGGATATTGTCATTAAGGGTACACTGCGTATGGTAATCGGTACGCATATTGAAACTCTATACGAGGGCGACTGTATATATTATGACAGCTCCATCCCTCACGATGAGATCGCACTCGGCGGTGAGGATTGCGAGATCTATGCTTTTGTAATGGCTCCGCAGGATGGCGAACAGGATACCGGATACCACGAGCATGTGCGTTCCTACACTCACTCCAACTTCTACAAGGCAGGTATCTCTCATCCCGTGGCTGATAGGTTTGTTACCTGCGAGACCGATGAGCAGGGAATGCTTTCAGCAGTGAATTTCCACAATGAAGAGACCTTTAATTTCGCATACGATATCGTAGATGCACTTGCTGAGAAATGTCCCGATAAGACCGCAATGATCTATGTAGATGATGACAAGAATGAGCGTCGCTTCACTTTCAAGGATATCATGAGATACTCCTGTCAGACAGCAAACTATTTCAAATCCCTCGGTATCCGCAAGGGAGATAAGGTAATGCTGGTACTGAAAAGGCACTATCAGTTCTGGTTCTCGATCCTTGCACTTCATCGTCTGGGTGCTGTGGTCATTCCCGCATCCAATCAGCTTGTAAAGCATGATTTTGAGTATCGTTTTGATTCAGCTGAGATCTCTGCTGTTGTTTGCACCTCTGACGGAAATGTTGCTGACGAGATCGATCTTGCGGCAGCAAACTGTCCCTCTCTGAGAACAAAGATCATTGTTGGCAAAAAGCGTGAGGGTTGGAATGACTTCAATGATGAGCTTCCTGCATACAGCACCAAGTTCCATCGCCCCGATGACGCAGCTTGTGGCAGTGATCCTATGTTGATGTTCTTTACATCGGGCACAACTGGATATCCCAAGATCGCTATGCATGATTTCAAGTATCCCCTGGGTCACTATACCACCGCACGCTATTGGCATAACGTTGATCCTAACGGCATCCATTTTACCATCTCTGATACCGGATGGGGAAAGGCTCTATGGGGCAAGCTGTACGGTCAGTGGATGTGTGAGACCGCAGTGTTCGTATATGATTTTGAGCGTTTCCACGCAGATGATATACTTCCCATGTTCGCAAAGTATAATATTACCACCTTCTGCGCACCTCCCACAATGTATCGCTTTTTTATCAAAGAGGATCTTGCCAAGTATGATCTTTCCAGTCTTAAGTATGCAACTATCGCTGGTGAGGCTCTCAACCCCGAGGTGTTCTACCAGTTCAAGAAGGCTACTGGCATCTCGTTAATGGAGGGATTCGGACAGACAGAGACTACTCTCTCTATAGGCAACTTTGTGGGTATGACTCCAAAGCCCGGCAGCATGGGTAAGCCAAACCCTCTTTACAATGTTCACATCCTCAATGCTGATGGCACTGAGGCAGGTGTCGGAGAGACTGGTGAGATCTGCATTAAGACAGGTGACAGCAAGCCCTGCGGTTTGTTTATGAGCTATTACAATAACGCAGAAAGCACTAATGCAGCATGGCATGATGGTTACTATCACACTGGTGATACTGCACGTATGGACGAGGACGGATATTACTGGTATGTCGGTCGAGTGGATGATCTTATTAAGTCCTCCGGTTATCGCATTGGCCCGTTCGAGATTGAGAGTGTTATCATGGAGCTGCCTTATGTACTTGAATGTGCTGTAACAGGCGTTCCCGATGAGATCAGAGGTCAGGTGGTAAAGGCAACTATAGTTCTTACGAACGGCACACTGCCCTCCGATGAGCTGAAGAAGGAGATACAGACCTATGTCAAGAATCAGACCGCTCCCTATAAGTATCCGAGAGTAATCGAGTTCCGTGACAGCCTCCCCAAGACTGTAGGCAGCGGAAAGATCCGCCGCAGCGAGATCAGAGAGCAGGACGCTAAGAAATAATCTGATACAATTATGCCACCCGCCTGTAATGAACTGAACCAATTTGTGTGGACAGCACAAAAAGCCCCTTATGGCCAAAAAATCAAGCAATATACTGACATCGTTTTTCAAGCGGTGTCAGTTTTGTTTTAAGTTGAATTCTGTGATGATTATAAAAAAGATATAAAGAAAACTCCGATGAAGTGGAATATGAACCATATATAAATGCTGTTGTTAGTGAAGTGGTTGAGATAACCGATGAATATATTCTGCTCAATGACATCCGCATATCCCGTTATGTGGACAACAATGTGATTATATTTGGCAGGATAAGTACTTTCTCTGCGGTAGAAACGCAATCGTATCGGGGCGGTGGTGTTTACGGTGCTTATTATCCTAACAGTAATGTCATAAAGCTATTGGGCGTTGGTGGCAAAGATGGAATGGCTTTTATGCGTGATGCTGCGAAAACACACCATAAAAACGGGCAGTGGTCAACGGGACATTATATGCATACATTTAGGCACGAATTGGGGCACGCTCTCCAAAAACATTTGCTCTTAACGGATGTGGCATGTAACGATAAAATTAAGCGCATTTCAGAGATTCGTGATAGCATTTTTGCTGATATTACCGATAAATTCAGCTTGACATCTGATAGCGAAAGTGATATAATCAAAAAGGATCGTAACGAGTACAAAAGACGTATTCTTTCTCGTTATGGGCTTGATGCGGATGAAGATATTGACGAGTTTATTTCAGAATGTATAGCTGAATATGTTAATGGCAAGCCTCGAAATACAGCAAAGGAAGTTGTAGAAATACTTTTGTCAAAGGAGTGAACAATATGCTGTTAGATTATCCTGATGAATGGAGAAAATATTATGTGCCTGGAAAAAAACGCACATTTGGAAAAGACACGCCAGCGAACATCGTTGATGCAGTAAAAAAATTGAACGCTCGACTTGTTGAAATTACAGGTTCCCCTCATTTTTACTTCGAGGATGAAGAAACTAACGATTAACCGCCCCTAAAAAGGCGGTTTTTCTATACAACTTAATAACCAGCGTCCTACGGGGCGCTATTTTTATGCAATAAAGGAGAAATATACTATGCCAAACGATAATTTTACAAAGCTCTGCAAGGCTATCGTAGTTGATTATTACAACAAGGAATAATAGTAAAAACCAAAGGACGTCCCAGAAAGCGACCGCTGACACCCGAAGAAGAAGGTATTAGGTGTGTACTGAATAATAACAATGGTATCTTTCGTAGATCAGCTTTTGTTGTATCAATGAATCAGAGTTAAATGTTATTCAATTCGCCGATTATATTGTCAAATGTATCGTCAGCATCCTGGACTCTGCCAAGCTTTATATCATCCATACTTTGTGCAAGATGATCGTACACAGCAAGTCTGGCTTCAAGCTCTGATATATAATTAAGCTGCTGTTGATAGTCCTCATAGCTGAGAAGTACAGTATCTTCCTTGCCGTTTACAGTAATAGCAACGGGATTGTCTCTTGTCAGTGCGGATATCTGAGCATAATTGGTGCGTATATCTTTTGACGGTCTTATTGAAATTGAATTATTCATAACCCCCCCTGCTATCGGTAGTCATATTATATCATAATTATACTGCTATGTCGATGAGGTATTCATAAATTGTATTATTTCAAACAAGAAAAAACTATTAATTCGTAGAATTGTAACTCAGGGAACGGCTCTGTTGTGACGATGGAAAATCGCATAACGGAGCCGTTCTATGTTGTAATCGTGCTGTCAGAAATCGTTCATAAAATGTGTGCGAAAACTCAGGTGTGACCAAAGTGTGGCCAAATGGTGCTGCGGGTCACAGACAGGTAATGTGGATCATAATATATTTTTTTATATACCACTTAACCCTCAATTTCCGCTGACGATAAGCTCCGAGCCGATGCCTGAAATGCTGATGATATTCTCTCCGCTGAAAGCAGATATATCCTCGCTGATAACACCATCTTTAAGGCAGTAGACCTTGGATTTTCTTCCCTTATTGAGGAGCGTATATCCGCTTATGTCAGCCACATGGACAAGTGCCTTTGCGCCCCACTGGTTCACATCAAGCTGAGTGCAGATGCCGTCTATGGTTATATCGTAGTCGGTCTTGCCTGTGAATTCAAGACTGCCCTCTGCGTCCTTTATGTATACAGATTCAGCGTCGCCGTCATATTCAAGACGCTTTAGTTTCAGATCTTCGATGCAGAGCTCCTTTACAGATGCGTCAATCTCGCAGTGCTCTGTAAAATCCACAGGGAGCATGATTATTACATCAAGGGATTTCTCTGCTTCAAACTGGCTGATCTCCTTTTTGTTCTGACAGTCAATATCAAGGCGTTTCTTTTTCTCGTCTATCTTCACCTTGTACAAGGAGCTCAGATCTTCAAGCACCTCAGACTGGAGCTTTATATGCACCTTTTCATCGTCACAGCCCTGAATACAAAGTTTTCTCGCGTTCCCTATGCGGATATCGAAATGCTTGCCACAGTCTATATCATAGACAGTTTCGCTTTCAAAAAGCTCCTGCTGTGGCTCCTGAATACTTATTCTCTCCAGGATAAGCTCGTCTAAAGTCACCTTGAATATCTCAGCTAAGATTATCATGTTCTCAACATCAGGCAGACCTCTGTTGGTCTCCCATTTGGTGATAGCTTGCCTTGAAACGCCTATCTTCTCCGCAAGCTGTTCCTGTGACAAGCCCTGAGTGGCTCGTATTTGTTTTAGTCTTTCTCCGAAATTCATGGTCAACCTTCCTTTATTAAAGCATAAGCCGATATTTTCTTTATGGGTCGTGTAAGCAAAATGCTGATGATCAGATCAGCCGTTATCTGTACAAGAGCAAATATCATCAGAAACGCAAACGATACTTCCATGTTGTTTTTCATTGCGCCTATCGTCTGAAAAATGAACTGATTTATCTGCGGCACATATACTAATCCTAAAGCAGAGGACAGCAGTACCGCCGCAATAGATGACGGCAGAAAGCTTCCTATCATCTGCACCATAAGCTGTTTGTTTGAGTAGCCTATTGCCTTGTAAATGCCAAGCTCCTGCTTTCTCTGAACAAGCAGAGTCTTTATCACGATATACAGCACAAACAGCACTATCAGTATCGTCAGGACAAATATAACCACCACGATGACCGAGGTGATTCCCGAATACATTTCCTGTGTCGTTTCGGTCATCTTCTGATAATTCATTGTGCTGACTATCTTGTCGCCGTAGTTTTCTTCTATTTCCTCAACGATTCTCGCTGTGTCCGAGGAATTATTCAGATACACATACAAGGTCGTGACAAACTTTTCCGAGTTCAATGCTTCGTATCCCTCTAAAGAGAACTCGCACACATTTCCCTGATAGTTCACGCTCTGTACAAAGCCTGTCACCACATATGAACGGGAGATATCGCCGCTCTGAATTTCTATTCTGTCGCCGATGTTATATACTCCCTCAAATGCACTGCCGAGAGCTATTTCATCTTTTTGGTCGGGATTTTCGCCAAGATAGCACAGGTCGTTGGCAACGCGACTGAAATCCTCACACGCAAATACAGTAACAGGCATATCCTCGATATTTACCGTTCCCACTGAATATTTCAGTACGGAGCTTATCTCGGAATTGCTTTTAAGCTCATCTGAAAGCTCATCTTCGTAATTCGCCTCGGGAGTTACTATTATCTGCGGCATTTCCTCCGATAATGTGGATATGAAATTATCAGGCTCCACAATAACATTATAGAACATTGTGCTCGCAAATGCAACCAGTATCGTCAGAACAAACGACACGCCGAACAGTAAAATATTCTGTTTTCCGTTGGAAAAGGTCTGCTTCAGCACAAGGAGGAGCTTTGTTTTGCCGTTAGTTTCTTCTAGCGGAAAATAATTTTTCTTGGAGATTTTTCCCTCGCCGTTGCCTCTGATAGCATTTATCGGCTGTAATCTTCTGATACGTTTTGCGGCGGTGTAGGTGAAGAACGCAACGATGACCGCAAGAATTACCGCAACACAGATAAGCCCCCTGATGTCAAAAGACAATCCGAAAGAGAAGCCTGCCTGCAACGTCAGAAGCTCCGCTAAACTTGGCAGCACTGCGTAGGAGAGCGCAACTCCCATAAATGACGCAAGGAGCGTTACCATAAGATAGGGCAATACCACGCCTGCGATTATCATGTTTCCTGTGTATCCAAGAGCCTTCAGCACGCCCATGTTGACCATGTCCTCTTCGATGGAGTTGCTGATGCGGAATTTACACAGAAACACGCTCACAAGAAGAATTATCATCGCAAACGCCGACAGAACAAGTATGATAAGGTTGCATACCATTGTTCTCGTGTCCTTTGTGGAGAATCTGTCACAGCTTGTAAGCATTGCGATTCCCTTTTCCTCTAACAGGTCGCTGATATCATTCTGTAGGGCGGTGATGTCACTGCTTGCCATAATGGAATACTCTGCAACTGTCTGCGCCTTGTACTGCTCGGAGAATCTCTCGTAGACTTCTGCGGGGAGATATGCACCCATGAGTCCCTTTCCGTAGTTGCCGTACTGCATCTCTTCCGCAATACCCAATACCTTAAAAATATGCTTTGTATCGCCTATCTCATACACTATCTCGTCATCAAGTCCGAATTCGCCAAAGCTTGCCACATAAAGCGGAAGATATATCGAGTTTTCTGTCAGCTCGGTTTTTTCTTCCTTTATGTCAAGCCTGTTCATATTACGGGAATCGTCTATGTTGTAAAACAAGGTGTTCATAGAAAAGTCGGTGTCCCTGAAATCCTTGATAACTGCTTCCGAGAGAACAGCTTCTCTGTATTCAACATCCGCTACGCCGTTCAGCGCTTTGATGTCGTTTGTCAGCGAGTCTGTATTCTGCATAGCAGGAATAGTGATATTTATCGAGGCGGTGTTCAGTTTGTCGAACTTCTCGTCATACGCCTTATCGACCTGAAACAACAGCACAAACGCGAGGTTGAGCATGATCGCCGTAATCAGAACGACTATGCCAAAGGATATGTAAGAGCCTTTGTCCTTTTTAAGATTGTATATTATATGAGAGCTTATCTTCCGCACATTACCACCCCATTTCTGTAAGAAATCCGTCAAGCTTTCTTTCACGTTCATTGTCTGTTTCGCTGTAATTCCCGAGGTCGCAGTCTCCGAATATCTGTCCGTCCCGTACATACAGAACCCTGTTTCCGCGCAGAGCCGTTTTCTTGTCGTGAGTCACCATGATTATGCTCTGACCCTCTCTGTGCAGTTTTGTGAACACATTCAGCACCGCCTCCGAGTTGTTGGAATTAAGCGCACCCGTAGGCTCATCTGCAAATACGACAGACGGCTTATTTATCACAGCCCTGACGATTCCTGCTCTCTGCGCCTCACCGCCCGAGACCTGCGTGGAGAATTTCTTCTGAGTTATTTCGGGGATATTTACAAGCACGAATAACTCCTTTGCTCTGGCAATAACCTCTTTTTTGTTGTCACTGCACAATGCTCCTGCTGTGAGGACGTTATCCATTAAACTCATTTTCTCAAGCAGATATATCTGCTGAAACACAAAGCCGCAGTTCTTCCTTCTGAACACAGCAAGCTCATCGTCGTTGTATTTTGTTATCTCCTTGTCTGAAAATACTATGCTTCCGCTTGTCGGTCTGTCCATTCCCGAAAGCGAGTACATCAGAGTGGATTTGCCTGCGCCCGAGGCTCCCATAATTACCGTGAAATCGCCCTTGTAGATATCAAGGGAGAGATCTTCAAAGATAGTCTGACTTGCTTCGCCTGTGCGGAATTCTTTCTTAAGATTCTTTGCTGCAATTAAAATGTCTTTCATACTTTACCTCCGTTTGTTCTGATGTTTTCATTATAGCTGTTTGCGGGAATATCAGCCACCAACACCTGTTTACAAAGGTAAAAAAGGCATGCTACTTATCGTAGCATAGCGAAAAAAGCCTGATTTTATGCGGAATTACGGCTGTTATACTATTGAAAGACAAGAAGAATGAAAGTCATGAAATTTTAATGTTCAGTTAATATTCTCCTATTTTTGATGTAAGATTTTCGGTGTATGATATATCTGAAATCATTAAAGGAGAGAAAACTATGTCGGATATTCAATACACCAACGCAATCGAAATTAAGAACGTAACCAAGCGATACAGCAGTGGATTCACGCTGGACAATATCAGCTTTAATGTGCCCAAGGGCAGTGTGATGGGATTTATAGGTCAGAACGGCGCAGGCAAGACCACCACGCTCCGTTGCCTGCTTAACATCATCAAGGCAGACAGCGGCGAGATAAAGCTTCTCGGACTTGACCACATAAAAGACGAACAGCAGATAAAAGAACGAATCGCCGTCGTTTTCGATGAGCTTCCTTTCCACGATATCTTCAACGCAAAGGACATGGCGAGGATATTCGAGGGCATCTACCCTAAGTGGAACAACGCTGTATATAATCAGTACCTCGAGCGTTTTCAGCTTCCCTCAAACAAGAAGATAGGGGAGTTTTCCAAGGGTATGAAGATGAAGCTTCAGATAGCCTGTGCGCTGTCGCATGAGGCGGAGCTGCTCTTCATGGACGAGACGACAACGGGTCTTGACCCTGTCGTGCGTGACGACATCCTGCATATCTTCCTTGAGTATATGCAGAATGGCGAGCGCAGTATCCTGATGTCCTCCCACATCACAAGCGACCTCGAGAAGATAGCTGACAGCGTGACGTTCATCGACCGCGGAAAGCTGCTCATCTCGGGCAGAAAGTCGGACATCATCCAGAGCCACAGCACATCTGAGGAAGCAAGTCTGGAGGACATCATGCTCTACTATGTAAATCGTGATAAAAAGGAGTTGTCGTGATGAAAAGTATTTGCTCTTTATTCTATCGTGAGATGAGGCTCTCCGCAAGGCACTACATAATCAGACTTCTCCTGCTGGTGCTGGTGGTAGGATTTGCGGCGCTCTCACTGCTTGTTACAGGTAAGAACAGCGCGCACACAGGCGAGGATATGTCGGGATTTACGGTAATGCTGACCTATATCATAGCGGTCATTGCGGGCGTGGTGATTGCGGAGGATAACGGCGTTTTCAAGGCGGATATGGACGCAGGCTGGCTGAGGTACTCCTACGCTCTGCCCATGAGCGCGGCTAAGAAAGCGCTCACGAGGATGCTCGTGAAGCTGCTCTCCATCGCTGTCGGAATGGCTGTTACTGTCGCAGGAGCGGCACTCGTTTCGGGTAAGATGCCTGATGCTCCGACTATACTTAACTTCGTGCTGATACTGGATATCTTCCTACTATACGATATGGTTCAGCAGATGTTCATACTCCGTGCTACGGATGCTGACGAGTTCAAACGCAACAAGCTTTTCGGCGGTGTTGCGGGAGTTATCGCAATCCTGCTCGTTACAGAATTTCTCCCCATCGACATAAGCGGTCTGGAGGAGGCAATGGAGCGCATCCCCGAGATGAAGTCACCCGCTGAGATGGCTCAGCTAGGTCCACTGTTTGAGCTTCCCGAGATAGTAGGCTATCTTGCAGTCCCTGTGATGTTCGTGATACTTGTAGCTGGTTTTTTCGCTTCGTGGAAAGCTCTCGAAAGGAGACCTGACTGATGAAAGGTCTGCTGTATAAAGAGTGCAAACAGAATAGGCTGTATCTTCTGTTGACAGCGGCTGCAGCGGTCGGAGCGATATTTCTACCCGTTGCGCTCTGCTTTGCTGACGAGGTGGAGCCTATGGAGAGCTACAAAATGCTCCTCAGTGAGGGAGAAACTCTGCGGCTGATATTCCTGCTCCTCGGCTTTGTGGCTGTGGGAATGATACAGGGCCTCACCATGATGGGTGACGACACAAAAAAATGGGCACTGTTCACCGCCTCAAATCCGAAGGGTGTGAGCGGCTTTGTCTACATGAAATATCTCCTCGTTTTCGCTATGAGTGGAATCATGCTCATCGGCTGTTACTCGGCGGAGCAGGCGTTCACAACGCTCGGTTACTGCGTTACGGGACTTGATGCGATGCCCATAACAAGCTTCGCTATACTGCTGTTTTATGCGCAGCTGCTTCTGCGTGCTATTGAGCTTCCCTTCCTCGTCCGCTTCGGGGTCAAGACGGGCAGTATGATAAAGGTCATCATGCTCATAGCGGCGGTCATTTTGTTTATCCTGCTGACTTTATTTGGCTTTATGGACGGATTTTTCGTGCTTCTCAGCGCGACCTCATCAGCGGGCAGATGAACGACGCTCTCTCGCTTGCGATTTCGGCAACACCGTTTGTTGCGGTTGGAGTGTACTACCTCTCGTACAGGATATTCTGCAAGCTTTATCTGAAAGGAGCGGAGTATTATGTCAAATAAAGACCTCAAAAGGCTCGTGATATTCCTGCTTCTCGCTTTTGGATTGACCTGGATTCCGTGGATAGCATTCAATGTTATTCTCGGCTACTCGGAGTGGTTCGAGAGCGGACACTATGGGATTCTCGTGCTGTTGTCGAGCTTCGGACCTGCGCTCGCAAATGTGCTGACAAGGAAGCTCACGAACGAGGGCTGGGAGGACAGCAAGCTTCACCTCAACCTCAAGGGAAATCTGAAATATTACCTCATCGCATTCGTGATAATGAGCGTTGTGGGAGTGCTCTCAGGACTTCAGATAACATTCACCTACGGAAGCTGGGACTTCGCTGAAATAAGCGAAAATGCTCCGCTTACGGCGGTGGTGAATACGGCGCTGGGGATATTCGCAAGTGCGCCGCTGTTTGCGTTCATCACATTCGGTGAGGAGTTCGGCTGGCGCGGCTACATGAACGACAAAATGGAGCCTCTACTCGGTACGGTCGGAACCTGTATCGTCGGCGGAATGATCTGGGGAGTATGGCACGCTCCGCTGACGTTATGCGGTCACAACTACGGCACAGAACAGCCGTTTGTCGGAGTTCTGCTGATGTGTCTGAACTGCATTTCAAGCGGAATCATTCTCATGTGGCTGACGAAAAAGACAGGCTCGGTATTTCCTGCCTGCATCATGCACTCGATGAACAACAACGGCGGTACGCTGGTGGGAAATTTCCTCGTGAGCGGAGTTCCCGAGACGCTCGAAACAACGCTCCTCGATGAGCTTTATCTGTTATTGCCACAGATACTTGTAGGGGTAGTATTCCTTATACTTATGCTAAGAGAAAAGCGTATTGAAAAAACAGGATCGATATGTTAAAATATAAGGCAAGGAAGTGATAAAATGCCGAATATCCTTATCGCAGACGATGAAAAAGAGATAGTCCGTCTGCTGAAAATATACCTTGAAACGGACGATATAAAGGTGCTCGAAGCCTACGACGGACAGCAGGCACTTGAGCTCATTCAGCAGAATGACGTTGACCTCGCGATAGTTGACATAATGATGCCGAAGATCGACGGCTATCAGGTGATAAAGAAGATACGGGAGCGCAGAAATTACGTCCCGATAATGGTGATATCAGCGAGAATCACGCTGTCTGACAGGGTGCTCGGAATAGACCTCGGCGCGGACGACTACATCACAAAGCCGTTTGAGCCGCTGGAGATCGCCGCTAAGGTCAGAGCACAGCTCCGCAGGCTGAATATGGCAGTGCCGCAGAAATCCGAGGCTCACACAATAACGGTGGGGAACATCTCCCTCGACCTTGCCGAATGTACGGCTCATAAAAACGGCGAGACCATCGAGCTAACAAAAGCGGAGTTCAAGGTGCTGGAGCTTCTCATGGGAAGTCCGAAACGGGTATTCACCAAAGAGCAGATATACGAGAGCGCGTGGTACGACAGCGGTGCGGTGGACGACAACACGATACGTGTCATCATCAGCCGCCTGCGCGACAAGATAGGCGCGGAGCACATTAAGACTATCAGAGGATTGGGGTATCGTTTTGAAAGCTGACCGTGATGCGAAATTAAGAAGAAAGATTATCGAATATTTCGTCAACTGCACGTTCGTGATATTCGTCGTGGGGGAGCTGTTTTATCTCCTCGTTGAGCCGTTTATCAAAGAGCTTGATACAGATGATCCGAGCGTGCTTGCAATCGTGATATCGCTTGTGTCGGTGATAGTATCGGCGGCGATATATTTTGCGGGAGCGTATGTGTTCTATAGACTCACAAAAAAAGCTCTCCGTGAGGAGAGCGAGCGCCATGTGAACGAGCAGAACATGATATACGCCGCGATAGTGCATGACCTCAAAACGCCCATGACCTCGGTGCAGGGATTTGCGAAGGCTCTTGCGGAGGGGCGCATAAGACCCGAGGAGCAGCAGGAGATATACGACATAATCCACCGCAAATCCGACAGTATGAACGACCTCGTGAACACGCTGTTCTCCTACGCAAAGCTCGGAACAGAGGAGTATCCGCTGAACTTACAGCCACTCGACCTGTGCACTCTTGTACGGGATATAGTGGCGGAGAACTACTGCGACCTCGAGGAGCACGGCATCGATCCTGAGATAGAAATTCCCGACACACCGATAATGATATCCGCTGACCAAACGGAGCTCAAACGAGCCGTTACAAACCTTGTTGTGAACACCTACAAGCACAATCCCTGCAACATCAGGGTGCTGATAAGGGTCACAAGCAACGGGCAGAATGCGTACATCTCCATCGCCGACACAGGTGAGGTAATTCCGCCCGCCATGGATATCTTCGAGCCATTCGTTACCGAGAATTCTTCACGAATGAGCGGCAGAGGAAGCGGTCTGGGACTTCCCATAACAAAGCGGATAATCGAGCGACATAGTGGGTCAATATCAGTAGGGCCGACATTCAACGGCTACACGAAGGAATTTACTGTGACGCTAAAAGTATAACAAAAAGCGACCCCGCATATAATGCGAGGTCGCTAGCGATTATGGTCGAGATGAACTGCGACTGTTTTTACCCACGACCTCACAAATCGCTTGATAATGCGGTTTGTGAGTGGCTGTAATGTGTATTATACATCGGTTTCAGATTAATGTCAAGCTTTGAAATGCATATCTTTCTTAATCAATACAAATAATTAAAAATAATCTATACGCTATCAAATTCAAAAGTCGATAGAACTGATGTGTTATCCGTTTTCTGAATTATTTTTTATGGATATGATATGGTCAACCTCATTCTTTATCTCATCAAATCGTAAAGCTGGAAAACCAAAGGATCGGATACGGTTAAGTGAAATAGTTTTATTGTTGCCGCAATGTTCGTTAATAAAGGGAGTAGGAATAATATAGAACTTCCAATTATTCAGATCAAGTGGGTATGAGGTTTCTTTTGTTTCTCCGGTATTGAGGCAGAAAACATATATGTCATTCTGCCGCTCAAAGCGGTTTTCCTCTTGAGCGTTTTCGTAGTTGCTATTGGCTTTTGCTATGCTAAAAGTTCTTGTCCTGGATACTTTGCCGCCTTCATTCCACGGGTGATAGTAGGAGGTCTGCTTTACTTCGATTCGTGTGTCACGGTATAGTATATCGAATAGTGTCCAGTAGTCGGTGTTGTGGGCTTTCTCAATGCCCAACGATTTTGCAACCAGATATTCCGCAATCGTTTCCTGCATATTATAGATATTTGAGTATTGATATCGCCAAAAATCCAGCAAATCAAAGTCCAAAGGCTTTCCGTTTAGTTCAAATCTTTCATTTCCTGTCATAGTATCCCTCTCTCAATAGATGAAAGCTATCTATACATTATAAAAACATCGTCATATAAAGTGGCAGATATACGATGCCTTCATCCTCTTTCAAGTCCTTTGTATGCAGAACATAGGGTGTATTCATCTGCTCGTTGTAAAGATTCATGAACTTTCTGACGGAAGATAGAGTGTAGCGGTCGCCTGATTTAACTTCAATGGGGGAGATGTTGTGTTTGTTGGTGGTCTTGCTCTTTGCTATGAGGAAATCTATCTCCATTCGTTTTGCCGCATCCTCACGGGAGTTTTTGGAGAAGAAATACAGCTTGTGACCTGCAGCAGTGAGCATCTGGGCAACGATGTTCTCCATAAGCATTCCGCAATTGACAGACAGCTTATCGAACAGCAGCTTTTTGTATATCCCCTCATTGACAATACCGTTTTCGTCAAAGGCGTGGCTTATCAGCAGACCTGTGTCTGCCATATAGCACTTCATCGTCTTGCGCTCCATGTTAAGCTTAAGTCCGATGTTTGGCTCGGTGGAGTTATAGCAGTTGTTTACGATCATAGCGTCTGCCAGCCAGTAGAAAGGCTGCTTGTACTGCCGTGATCTTGCACCAGGAAATACATCGCCTATCTTGAACTTCTTTTCGTGCTTGGAAAGCTGTGCAGGTATTTCGTCAAAGATAGCCTCAGTTTCGAGCTCGTTTCCGTCAGAGTGCTTCATAATATCTTCACGGTAAAGGGTGAGGATATCCCTTTTTACTCTGTCAACTGCCTCAAAATCACGGGATTCAATATATTTTGCGACCGCCTGCGGCATTCCTCCCACTATCATATACTGTCGGAAGTAGTCCATAGCTTTGCGATGCATAGCCTGCCCCATAGGACGCTTTTTCTCAAAGCAATCTTTGGCAAGCGGTATCAGTACTTCATTTCCTAAAGCCCATAAAAATTCTTCAAAATCCATGGGGTGCATACTGATATGTCGCTCTTCCGATGGAATGGTGATGTCTTTTACATTCTTGCGGATGGACATAAGCGAGCCGGTTTCGATATAGTCATATCTGCCATCCGCAACAAGATACTTTATAGCCGCCCTTGCCTTTGGGAACATCTGAACTTCATCAAAAATGATAAGCGACTCTCTTTCGTACAGCTTTGTATTGTAGTAGCTGGAAAGATACAAAAACAGCGTATCAAGGTCGTCAAGATAGTTCAAAAACAGGTCTGTGAGAGAGCTACTGGCTTTGTTGAAGTCAATGAGGATGTATGACTTATAGTTTTCCTTTGCGAATGCCTCTGCAATATAGCTTTTTCCAACACGGCGGGCGCCGTCTATAAGCAGAGCACAGCTGCCATTGTCGGATTTTTTCCACTGTAAAAGCTGGTCGTATATTTTACGTTTCATATTAACCTCCTGCACAAAACGAGATTATTGTTTGTTTTATTTTAACACAAAAACAAGATTATTGCAAGCATATTATTGCACAAAAACAAGATTATATCAAAAAAGCAATATAAAATCATTTCATTTATATATTATAGTAGTGTAGCTATATAAGCTACCCGTCCATATGACGGATCATAGAACTCGCCCCTGAGCTTAACTGCTCAGGGGCTTTTTTCACTTTAAGGAGGAATTTATGGCACAAAGATTCAACAACCCACGCTATGCCACACGAGGCGTAGCAGATGAGCTCCCTATCATGACGCAGGTGTTTCTGTGGGGACTCATCGACACTATGGAGATTGAGGAGAAGGACTATCTGCAGGTGTTCACGCTGTCGGTGGAGAACGGACTTCAGAAGGTCATTCACGAGCAGGAGCTCCCCGAATACTCTGCGGAGTACCTTATTCCAAGCACAAGACCCATCACAGCAAAGGTCTTCGTAATCGATGATGAGACCCATTCCACAATGCTGTTGGCAAGCGAATATTGACAGGAGGAAACAACAATGCAAAATGAACTTTTTCACTGCGACCAGTGCGGATGCGAGCTTACGAAGGATACTGTATATCATTTTGATGGCAGTTATTTTTGCTCGGAATGTCTTGACGATTCAACTCGTATATGCGATCATTGCGGTGATCGTATCTGGGCGGACGACAACTCGGGAACAGACTCTTTCCCGCTCTGCGAGTGCTGCTACGACAACCATTACACCACCTGCGAGAGCTGTGGCAGAATAATTCATCAGGATTATGCTAACTACGATGATGACGACGATTATCCCTACTGCGACGACTGCTACAACCGCATAAACACAAGCTCTATCCACGATTACGGCTACAAGCCCGATCCCCTCTTTTTCGGTGAGGGAAACCGATATTTCGGTGTAGAACTTGAGATCGACGAAGGCGGCAAAGACAGCGAGAACGCCGATCAGCTGTTGTTCTGCGCAAACATCGAGGACGAGCATATCTACATCAAGTCTGATGGCAGTCTTAACGACGGAATGGAGATAGTTACCCATCCTATGACGCTGGACTATCACAAGTCTGAAATGCACTGGGATTCGCTCTGCGACAAGGCGATTCACCTCGGCTACAAGAGTCACAAAACTACCACCTGCGGTCTGCATATCCACATCAACCGCAGTACATTCGGAGATTCACGGGAGATGCAGGATGAATGTATCTCCCGTGTTCTTTATTTTGTGGAGCATCACTGGGCAGAGCTGCTGAAATTCAGTCGCCGCACCGAGTACACAATGAACAAATGGGCAGCCCGCTACGGCTACAAGAACTCCCCGAAGGATATCCTTGACCACGCAAAGAAAGGCGGAAATGGCAGATATGCGTGTGTAAACATCACGAATTGGAGCACTATCGAGTTCAGAATGTTCAGGGGAACCCTCAAGCTCAACACCATCATTGCAACACTGGAGCTGGTGAACAAGATATGCGACCTCGCTACATTCCTGACCGATGATGAGATATCGAATATCAGCTGGACAAGCTTTGTGAAGTCGCTTGACAACGACAATTACTATGAGCTTATCACCTACCTCAAGGAGCGCCAGCTCTACATCAACGAACCTGTAGATTTCAAGGAGGATGAATAAAATGTGTGCGATTTTCGGACTTATAGATTACAACAACTACTTTAATTCCCGACAAAGAGAAAAAGTGCTGAAGGTGCTGTCGAAGGAATGTGAGGTAAGAGGCACCGATGCAACGGGATATGCCTACATTCACAGTGGCGGAATGTCTGTTTTTAAGCGTCCGCTTGCTGCACATAAGGTAAGACTTCATCTGCCCTTCGACAGCACATCATTATGGGCCACACCCGCATGGCAACTCAGGGCGACAAAAAGGACAACTTCAACAACCATCCTTTTACAGGAAGGTGCGGAGATATGCCGTTTGCCCTTGCTCACAACGGAGTTCTGCATAACGATGTGGCTCTGCGAAAGGCGTATAAGCTCCCTGATACGCCGATAAAGACAGACAGCTATATCGCAGTTCAGCTTTTGGAGCCGAGCAAATGCCTTGATTTCGATTCTATTGCTGCGATGGCGGAACAGCTGGGGGGCTCTTTTACTTTCACCATTTTGGATATGGCGAGCAATATGTACTTTGTAAAGGGCGACAATCCCCTTGCGCTCTATCACTTTGAGCGTGAGGGATTCTACATCTACGCAAGCACAGAGGCAATACTTGATTCCGCACTGACAAAACTGGGTTTCGCAAACAAAGTCTGTGTTGAAATAGACAGCACTTGCGGTGATATTCTTCGCATTGACAGCAGTGGAAAGCTCTCAAAATCTCTCTTTGATACATCGCTGTTGTATGCTCTGAGTGTGCATTACAGCTATCGTCCGTATTGGTGGGACGGAACAGGCACAGCAAAAAGCAGAAGTATCTATGAGCCTGCTGCGATAGCAAACTTAAAAGAGTTCGCTGGTTATGTGGGAATTGATCCAGGCAACATCGAGGTTCTGCTGGAGTTCGGCTACTCTACCGATGAGATTGAGGATATGCTCTACACTCCCGACGGTATTGAGCTTGCGCTGGAGGAGATCTTCTATAGCTACTACGGGGAGGAATGGTAATGCGGAACTTCGTGTTTGGCTATGCCAGAGTTTCCACTGAACAACAGAACCTCGACAGGCAGATAGATATGCTGGAAAAGTACGGTGTCGATCACATCTACAACGAAAAGATGACGGGCACAAAACGCAACCGCCCCGAGCTTGAGAAACTACTGGAGCGTCTGACCGAGGGGGACACCGTAGTCGTCGAGTCCCTCTCCCGTCTGGGGAGAAGTACAAAAGATCTGATATGGCTGATGGAAACTTTCAACGACAGAGGTGTAAACCTTGTTTCTCTCAAGGAATCCATCGACACTACGAGCAGTACGGGAAAGCTCTTGTTCACTCTGATGTCTGCACTGGCTCAGTTCGAGCGTGATGTCCTCGCTGACCGCACCAAAGAAGGCCTTGCCGCTGCGAGAGCAAGAGGGCGTAAGGGTGGCAGGCCTGCGGTTAACAGGGAGGCTCTCAAAAAGGCAATCAAGCTGTATAGATCAAAGGCATACACCGTCAGCGAGATAACCGAGATGACAGGCATCAAGAAGACTACTTTGTATAAGCATTTATGATTGAATAGGCAGAGCCGCTTTGTGCGGCTCTGCTATTATTTTTTGTAAAGTGTCCCATATTTTGTTGAAAAATGACATTAGATGTGGTATACTGATATAAATAGCGAACTTCTCATAACTCGAAATTATCGGAAGTGGGGTGTATTTATGACAATACTGAACAAAAAGGAAATGACCGAGGAAGATATAAAGCTAAATTACATCACTCCTGCACTTTTAACAAGTGGCTGGAAAGATAAAATCACTATGGAAACAAAAGTGAAATTCACTGACGGTAAAATTAACCTTCGTGGCAACATTGTTTCCAGAGAAGCACCCAAAAAGGCCGATTATGTGCTTTATATTAATGCGAACAATCCTATTGCCATTGTAGAAGCAAAGGACAACAAACAATCAGTTTCTCATGGGCTTCAGCAGGCTATGGAATATGCCACTATGATGAAAATACCTTTTGCATATAGTTCAAATGGCGATGCATTTATGGAACACGATTTTCTAACAGGTACAGAGCGTCAGATTGCACTTGATGAATTTCCATCTCCTGAAGATTTATATGCGCGATTTAAAGCTGAAGCAAACGAAGGGGCAGGTTTGTCTGTAACAGAGGAACTTATAATCAACCAGCCATATTATTCAAGTCAGAATACATACCCTCCAAGATATTATCAGCGTAATGCCATAAATAAAACTCTTAAAGTTGTTGCTAAAGGACAGGAGCGTATTCTGCTTGTAATGGCAACGGGCACAGGTAAAACCTATACTGCGTTCCAGATTGTATATCGTCTGCTTAAATCAGGACTAAAGAAGAAAATCTTGTATCTTGCAGACAGAAACATTCTTGTTGATCAGTCTATACAGCAGGATTTTGCACCGCTTGAAAAGACTATCCATAAGATAAATTTTGCAAAAGATGACCCTACAACCATTTCGTCTTACGAAGTATATTTCTCTCTTTATCAGCAGCTTGCTGGAAAAAGTGATGAAGAAAGTGATGATGAAAACGAAGACTCGGTATCCAAATTCGAAGCACTCTTTAACAAGGATTTCTTTGACCTTGTAATTGTAGACGAGTGTCATCGTGGTAGTGCTAAAAAAGACAGTAATTGGCGTAAAATTCTTGAATACTTCAGTTCAGCAACACAGATAGGTATGACCGCTACTCCAAAAGAGACAAAGTATATTTCCAACATTGATTATTTCGGTGACCCTGTCTACACATACAGTCTTAACGAAGGTATTCAGGATGGATTTCTTGCACCATTCAAAGTTATAAATATTACTACAGATATTGGCGATTGCTGGAGACCGCTAAAGGGACAGCTTGATATATACGGTAATGAAATTGAAGACCGCATTTATAACAATAGCGATTACGATTATAATATTGTAATCGAAGACCGTATCAATCAGGTTGCTTCTGAAATTACAAAATATCTGAAAAGCACAGACCGTATGGCGAAGGCTATTGTATTCTGTGCAACAGAAGAACACGCAGAACGAATGAGAATTGCACTTACAAATCTTAATTCTGATATGTGTAAGGAAAATCCTGATTATGTTGTCAGAATTACAGGTGGAGATACCTACGGCAAGAGTAAGCTTGATTACTTTATTTCAGTTCGAGAAAAATATCCTGTTATCGCTACTACATCAAAGCTTTTGTCTACGGGTGCGGATTGCAAAATGACAAAACTTATTGTCCTTGATCAGACAATCGGCTCAATGACCGAATTTAAGCAAATTATTGGTCGTGGTACGCGACTGCGTGAAAAAGAGGGCAAGACACATTTTGTTGTAATGGATTTCCGTGGAGTATCACGTTTGTTCGCTGACCCTGCGTGGGACGGTGAAATTAAGATTGATGATGATTATCCTCCGAAAGATGGAAATGCACTAAAACCACCCAAACCAACAACAGGTGGAGATGACAGTATTCTCCCTCCAGATATGCCTAAGCCCTACGTTGATGTAAACGGCTGTCAGGTTTCAATTATCAATAAAACCGTTTCTGTTTATGATGTAGACGGAAAACTTTTACGTCAGGAAAGCGTTATAGACTATACTAAGAATAACATCGTAGGAGAATACGCTTCTCTTGACGGCTTTATCAGCCAATGGACAGCAGAAGAAAAGAAAGAAAAGATCCAAGCAGCATTCAAAGAGAAGGGCATTGATCTTGAAGCGTTAAAAGCAGAACGAAATATGTCTGACGTTGACGATTTCGATTTCATTTGCCATGTTGCTTTTGATAAGAAGCCTCTAACTCGTAAAGAACGTGCGAACAATGTTAAAAAGAGAGATTTCCTCAGTAAGTATAGTGGTGTTGCACGAGAAGTTCTTGAAGCTTTACTGGACAAGTATATGAACACGGGTATTTATGAGATTGAAAAGACTGAAATATTACAACTCGACCCCTTCAAGAGGCTTGGAAAGCCTGCTAAAATTGCCGCTTATTTCGGTGGCAAGGCAGGATATTTAAAGGCTATCAAAGAGCTTGAAGAAGAAATTTATAAGGCAGGTTAATATATAATGAGCAGTTTGTCGAATTTTGTGAAAAGAATCCGTGATATAATGCGTAATGATGCGGGTATCAACGGTGATGCACAGCGTCTAGAGCAGATGGTGTGGATATTATTTTTAAAGGTGTATGACACTAAAGAAGAAGATTGGTCCTTTGAAGATGAAACCTACGAATCCATTATTCCCGAAAACTGTCGTTGGGAAAGTTGGGCGGTTGATAAACCAAAAGGTAGTGCAATGACAGGAGACAGGCTTCTGAATTTTGTTAATAACACTTTGTTTCCAACGTTGAGAAATCTTGAGGTCAGCAAGGATACACCTATCAAGAAATCTATTGTTAAAACCACTTTTGAAGACGCCAACAACTATATGAAAGATGGCGTTCTTCTTCGTCAGATAATAAATATTATAGATGAACTTGATTTAGGAGATTATGAAGAAAGCCACGCATTCGGAGAGATATATGAAACAATTCTGAAAGAACTTCAGAGTGCTGGTTCATCAGGTGAATATTATACGCCCCGTGCTGTAACAGATTTTATGGCGAAGATG
>JAZPZN010000046.1:0-23169 GCA_045544715.1 Oscillospiraceae bacterium
CAGAGAAATAACTATCCCCGAAGGAGTTGAGTACATCGGCAGCTTTGTATTTCAAAACTGTACTTCACTCTCTCGTATTAGTCTTCCGAAAAGCATAAAAGATATGGGGGTCCTTCCATTTGATAACACACCGTGGTATCATTATAATAAGGACGAGTTTCTTATGGTCAATCGTATCCTTATATCCTATCATGGAAAAGCAGAAGCTCTTATCGTCCCGAGAAGCATTTTTTCGCTTCAGAGCTATGCATTTTCCGAGTGCGGTATTAAAGAGGTCACATTACATGGAGGTATAGAGGTGATAAGCAGCAATGCGTTTACACGTTGCTGTTTTCTTGAAAAAGTTGTTCTATGTGAGGGTATTAAGGAGATCGCAAACGGTGCTTTTCACGAATGTAGCAGACTACGTGAGATAGAATTGCCAGCATCGCTTCAGTACATCGGTTCCTACGCTTTTGCCGATTGTGCTATGCTGCATCACATTTCGTTTCCGAACGGCATCAGTAGTATTGGTTGTGGTGCATTCACTAGCAGCGGTTTAGAGGATATTGGTATACCGGATAGTGTTGAGACTATATGTAATAATGCTTTTGATGGTTGCAATAACCTTATAAATGTTTCTCTTGGCAGTGGATTGCGCAAGATAGGTGATAGCGCTTTTAATGAGTGCAGCAGACTTGGTCGTATCGTTATCCCTGAGAATGTGGAGGAGATAGGTGACTATGCGTTTTCACAGTGTACATCTCTTTATGAGGTTATCATACTTGGTAAGAGAACACCCGAGTTTTGCAGGAGCCTGGTGATACGAAAATGCTTTAGCAATACGACTCAGCCTCATCTGAAGCTGTATGTTGAAGGTGCAGCAACGGAATGGTTCGGGCATCAGTATTATTCAAAATATGCTGCCTTTGGCTATGCATATATGGCATTGAAGGGAAAAGCTGATCTTAGCCGTAATGATGACTATTGTCGCTATTTCCGTGAAAATATCAATATGTATTATTCTGATTATCTTGCATATCCCTTTGTTGTCGAGTTTTTGTGCGTTGAAAAGCTGATAACGATCCGTCTTGCATATCTGATGATAGATAGAAGCAGCGATATCAGTGTTAAAGCGATGCTGATGCAGTATCTAAAAGAAAGCTTTACCGTTGAAGAACTTGAGGAGTATAATAATTCTAAAATGGAAAGTATTTGATTTTTTTGCAACTTTTTTATAATGTGATTGGTTTTATTAACAGAAGCCCAAAAATAGAAAGGAATGATATTATGAATAAAATATTTAAACTTGCAACTCTTTCGATCACTATGGGTGCAGCTCTGCTTGTTGCAGGATGTGCATCTAATGATATGACACAGCAGTCAGGTGCTGCGGCAGCTCCGCAGACTTCAGCAGTGACTGAGCAGAGTACAGAGCCTGCTGCAACAACTGCAGTGCAGACCACAACATCAACCACATCTCAGACGACAACTGCACTGACCACAACTGCTGCTACTCCTGCTCAGACCTCGCAGAGCGTCGAGGTAACAGAGCCTACATCTACAACAGTTGAGCCGCTTCCTATACCTGATACCTCCATAGTTATCTCTGAGCAGGAAGAGGAATCTATCCCATCTGAGCAGCCTATACTCACCGAAAATGATGTGCTTTTGACCCTGCCTAATGGCTCTGTTTACACATCCGATGATAAGAAAGTAAAGGTAGAGATATCCTACATTGGTGCGGCTGATAGTGCAGAGTATTGTTTTGGCTGCGACTACACTCTCTACAAATGGAGCAATGAAACTGGAGATTGGGCAGTGGTTCCTTTTTCCGATAATGCAGCGTTCAATGCGCTCGGATATCTTATAGGCACTGATTGTCCAACAAACAGTATCACTGTCAGCCTTGCTGATGATTTTTACGCTGAGCCTCTCACTGCAGGTACATATCTTATTGTCAAGCCAATCACAGCTGATATTGAGCTGAAAACGACCTTTGAGTATAAGGACGTTGAGGGTGGTGTTGTAATTGAGCAGGAGAGCGGTAAGCTGGAACTCAAGATAAATGAGATAAAGGACGATATGTTCGTGTGCTCACTGGTATGGCCATATCCTGCTGAGTACAGGGTAATATGCACGACTGCGGATTATAGCAGCTTCAGTGTTGGTGATACTATCAGTGTAGAGTTTGCACCTATGTACAAGCTTGAGGAATATGTGTTCTCACTGACACCTGTAAGCATCACATCATCTGATTTTGCACTGCGTGATGATCTCGATTATTGATCTGATATAGGTAGTCAAGTTATATCTGAAACAGCCTTAGAGCTTTTCCTCTAAGGCTGTTATGTTATTTTTTTAAGAGAACTGCTGACAGTGAACAGGATATGCTTTTTTATCATCAAAATACTTCATTGAGATGTGTAAAATTCTATTATACAACACATTTTGCCGTTCGTCTGCTTTATTCTTTTGAATATGTAACCAAATTGTAATCACTTTGTTTTTATATTGTAACCGCTGAGATATTGACAGCACTTTTCTATAGTGATATAATAAACTTACAAGATAATTACAATACCGAAATATCTTTTGTTTTTTTAATATTTGAAAGGTGTGATTATATGAAAAAGACATCATTAACTATCAAAAGGATTATTGCAGTTTTAGTGTCTGTTGGCATTATGACAACGGCACTTTCAGGCTGCGATAACAGCGGAATAACGATAACCTCATCTGAGTCTGCTGCATCTACCTCAGGCACTGCTGCTGAGGGTACATCAACTACTCCGGTGGATATCGATATTCCCGATGACAGAGAGCCTGCGCATCAGCTTGCTGATCGTCTGCGTTCTGAAAACGGGCTTGTAACAGATATTGAGGCTCTCAGCCTTGATGGCAAGTGCATCACTACAGATACAAAGTTCAGAGTATCTACAAAGGAAAATGTATCCGAAGAGGAGCTGAGGTCTCGCCTTGATATTTCAACACTTTCAGATATCATCGTTGAAAAAGAGAGCGAGTGCAGTTATCTGGTACGCAGCAGCTCATTGTTTCCCGAGGGAAGCATTATTCAGCTGAAGGCTGCCGATGCTAAGGGCGATTTTGTAGATAGCTGGGCATTCCAGACAGCTGAGCGTTTTAAGATAAAGTCTACATATCCTGCAGATGATGTAGATGGTGTTTATCCCGACTCCGGAATCGAGATCGAGTTTACAAATCCTGTTGACGCAGATACAGCAGCTGACTATTTTACTATAACACCTGCCTTGAAGGGCCACTTCACCACGCATCGCAATACTTTGTATTACATTCCCGATGAGGATATGCTGGCAAATACACGATATACTGTTAATGTAAAGGCTGGTCTGCCTTCTACAGAATCTGGTGTTATCGAGGAGGACTACAGTTTTTCCTTTATCACAAACTCAGGCTCCGGCAGCTATTTCTATATCTACAACTATAATGGCAGCAGGAGCGAAACCTATCTTGAAAGTGACCCTGCAGTGCTTGAAGTAAGCTGCTCTAAGGAACTTAGAGAAAAGGATTTTGAGATAGCTATCTATCGCTATGCAACTGCTGACAGCTACAGTGCAGCCCAGCAGGAGTTTTTCACTAATGGCAGTGTTGATACAGCGAAGCTTGAGCAGGTATACCGCACACTTCAGCAGCCGACTCCAAATCTTGTTGAGTGGCGACCTATGTTCCTGCTTCTTCCCGATGACCTTGATGAGGGTTGGTACATTGCGGATATCTCTGTTGAGGGCTTAAAGCAGCAGTTCTTTATTCAGATAAATCCCATTTCTGTTTATGCACTGACACTTGGAGAGGAAAAGACTTTCTTCGTCAACGATACTAATACTGGTAAAGCAGCAGTAGGTGCAGATGTAAAACTCACTGCAGGTGGTAAGACATATACTGCCAAGGCAGGTTCTGACGGTCTTGCTATGCTCACCACTGCTAATTCTGATGATGACTGGGGCACCATCGATATTTCCTACAACGGCAGCAGATATATCGATCTGTTCTATACATCATCTGAAAATGAAGTTGATTACGACTCCATGTACTATATGTACCTCTACACTGACAGAGAGGCATATCTTACCAGTGACACTATCTCTGTTTGGGGAGTTATCCGTCCACGTTATGACGGCGTTAAGGTTCCTGATAATATCTCCCTTTGCCTCGGCAGAAGTGATACAGAGGGTGAGATAAAGGAGCTTGATATAGCATCCGACGGTACATTCAGCACCTCGTTTACATACAAAAATCATGCGGAAAGCTACTATGTGCGTCTTTCTATGCTTGACAGCAACAAGAACCTTATGCATCAAAAGAGCATTCAGATAAGGGACTATGTAAAGCCTACCTATGTTTTTGATGTTGAGCTTCCCGAGTATGCTATCATGCCTCATCGCAACGCTGTTCCTATGAGCATTACAGCACAGTTCTACGAGGGCACTCCTGCAAAGGGGCTGATGTTTGAATCCAGTGCAGAAAGCTGTACTCCCAACATTCTAAAGACTGATGAAAACGGCTATGTTTCTGCTGAACTGCTGTTCAGTGGCAAAAGTACATGGAATCTTTGCTATACAGGTCACAGCGTCAGCATGACAGGTGTAGAAAATGAGTATACTTATGAGTGGCAGTCTATTCCGTCATTCTACAGAGATGTTATGCTTGAAGAGGAATACGACAAGGCAACCCATACTCTCACACTTACAACTACCAGTCTTGATTTTACTAAGATAGAGGATTTCCTCGCTGATTATGAGCATGACTATGATATATTGAAGGGTAAGCCTTTTGACACAAAGGTGACCGTTAATATAACCCATCACTGGACAGAGCGTGTTGAAAGTGGCAGCTATTACGACTATATCGAAAAGCGCAATGTGAAACAGTATGATTATATTGATCATGATGATTACATTGGCACTTATTCTGTAAACACCAAAAACGGTGTTGGAGTTCTCTCTGACTTGCCGCTAACTGCTGATAAGGGATATTATTCTATGGACATCAGCTACAGCGACACTCTAGGTCAGAATGTAGAGGAGTACTACAGCGTAACTAACCGTGAGGATATCAATTATTACAGGAATCCCAATTACCTTTACTATTCTATCACCTCTGAGGTGGATGAAAACTGGGATATCTCATTCAGCGAGAATGAGCAGCTTACTTTTACTCTTGAGTGTAATGATACACCTGTAACTGCAAAGGGTGGCAGAGTATTCTTTGCCGTGCACCAGAATGATTTTATAACCCAGACCGTTTATAATGCAACAGAGTTCAAATATTCACCCAGCATTAGCTGCATCCCTAATGCTACCTTTGTAGGCGCATATTTTGACGGAAAGCATGTGTATCCTGCTTATGGAAATTCCATAGTATTCGATCCTGAGGAGCGCAATATCGACATCACAGTTACCACCGACAAGGATACCTACGACGCAGGCGAAACAGTGCAGCTGACCGTCAAGGCAACTGACGAGCAGGGCAGAGCTGTTAGCGGCGCAGCCGTTCAGGTGAGCGTTGTTGATGAGGCTGCATTTGCTATCGCTCCGCAGGAAGTAACATTCCTTGATGATGTATATCACTATGTTTACTACCCTTACACCATCAGCTATTACAGCTATATCCAGCACGTAATGGATGATACAGGCATGGGTGAGAAGGGCGGCGGAGGCGATGATTTCTCCGTAAGAAAGGATTTCAAGGATAACGCATATTTCGATGCAAAAACAACAGGCGCAGACGGTACAGCGAGATTTACTATTAAGCTTGCTGATAACTTGACCACATGGCGTACTACCATTCATGCAATGAAGGAGGCATCGACGGGCAGGATATATGCAGGTCATCGCACACATCCTATAGTTGCTACCAGACCTTTGTTTATCACTCCTATCATGCTTGATACATATATCGAAGGCGATGATATAGCACTGACAGCAAAGTGTCAGGGTCTTGATAAAAAGGATGTTATTACATTCAGACTGACAGGCGAAGGTATCGACAAGACTCTCACTGCAGGATCTGCTAAGACCGTTAATTTCGGTAAGCTTCCTATAGGTGAGTACAAGGTGCTGTTCACTGCCGAAAAGAACGGAAACAAAGACGCTATGGAGCTTCCTCTCACCGTTACAGACACTATCCTTGAAACTGATATCACTAATGCATTCGATCTTTCGGAGGGTATAGATATCACACCTACAAAGTGGCCTGTGGCGATAACGTTCTTCGATAAGGAATATATGTTCTATACTGATATCCTGCGTGAGCTGCTCTGCTATCATGGCGACCGTACAGAGCTTCAGATAGCAAGCTCCTTTGCTGCTACACAGTTCGGTTGGATAACTGAGGAGGACTTTGTCGCTGATTATTCATCCATTACCTATGATGGTTTTGCAAGAGAGCTTCCTGCTGCTGAGCAGAATGCTGAGCTTACCGCCCTCATCGCAGCTGCGGCACCTGAGCTTATTAACAGAGCGGCAGTTATTCCCGAATTTGAGTATCTTCTCGAATATGATAATACGGAAGATATATGCATCGGCTACATGGGTCTTGCAGCCCTCGGCGAGCCTGTTCTTGAAGAGGTAAGAGCAGTTCTTGCAAGTGGCAAGGTCACCGACTACTATGACAGAATGAGATTGGTTGCAGCCCTTGCCCTCAGTGGTGATTACAATTCCGCATACGACTACTATGTGCAGTACACTCCGAATATAGCAATGATAGATAGTGATCCTGAAAACGTTATGGCATATATCGATTGCGTAAATGGTGAAATACAGGAGCAGACAAAGCTTGCACTTATCACTGCTGCTATCCTCAAAGCTCCTGAGGCTGAGTGGTTTGCACGCTATCTTATCAGCTATGATCCTATGTTTGACACCTATGCACTTGAGCTTATGATCTATCTGCAGAACTATGTTCCAAAGGTTGAGGGTGATGCTGTCTTCACTTATGATATCAATGGCAAGACAGAGACTGTAGAACTTGATCGTCACTGGGGCTATACCATGCGTTTTGGTGAGGAGCAGTTTAAGAATGCAAACTTTACAGTTACCTACGGTGCTGTTTACGCAGTCACCAACTACATCGGAAGGATGGAGGAGCAAAGCAAACCAGCAACTCTCAGTGTAAGCAAGACACTTTCTGGCGATTTCATTCAGGGCGGACTTATCAAGGTTACTATAAGTGCAGCTCCCCTGAGTGTTGTAGATGATGTGATACCTTCCTGTGGAAGATATGTAGATAAGAGTGACAACTGCTATTTTAGGAGCGGTCAGCGTGTATCTTTGTTTACGAATCTCAGTGGTACAGCGACCTATTATTTCCGCATAACCACTGAGGGTGAATATGTTGTTGAAGGTGCCCTTGTACAGGATGGCGAAAACTGGGGCATCAGCAAACGAGACACTGTTACGGTGAAATTTGAAGATGAAGCAGTATAAGCTGATAGCAGCCTTGTTGTTTGCGCTGAGTATAAGCGGCTGCGCTGAGCCAGTTGAGGACGGCGGCGCAGCGGCAACTTCGGTCTCGTCAGAGGTGACGCATCAAGCAATAGCAGGGGAGAGTACAGATAGCTCTGCTGATATGGAAGGCTCAGAGCCTCCGCTTGTATATTCAGAGCTTTTGCAGTGTCGATACTTTGATGAAAGCAGCTTCCATCTTTACGACAGCCGTAGCGAGGATTATCTTTATAACGGCGAGATATTAGCTGGAGTTGTGCCGCATCATCTTACGGCAGGGCACATGATATCGGGTTTTTTCAGGGCTGCTGCTGAAAGCCGCCCCAATATTGAAACAGTGGTGATTATAGCACCACAGCATTATGAATCTGACAGGCTTTTGCTCACCTCACACAAGGGGTGGGCTTCGCCCTACGGAGCTATATCCTGCGATACCGAGGTCAGCAGTGATTTTGTTAACTCTCTCGGTGCAGTGATCGATGATGAAATGCTTCAGTACGACCATAGCGCATCTTCTCATATCCCATTTGTAAAGAGATATCTTCCGAATGCGAAGGTTGCTTGCCTGCTTGTATCTCCAAGAGCTGGAGAGTTACCGCAGCAGATAGCCGATTTGCTTTATGAGCTTTCGCAGCAAAAGCAGTGTCTATTTCTGTTTTCCATTGATTTTTCCCACTATCTCACACCCGATGAAGCGGATGCTAATGATGCTGAAACTTTGGAGGCAGTGCTTTCAGCAGATACAGCTGCGATACATCGTATGAGTAACGATAATGTGGATTCGCCCTATTGTCTGAGTACATATGTAAGGCTTTCGCAGACATTGGGAAGTGAGATAACTGTTGCTGACAACAGCAACACATTTAAGCTGCTTAACTATCCTTACAACAGCAATCACTTCCCTGAGGGAGTGACCAGCTATTTTGTGTTTATCACTTCAAAGTGATATAAATCTTTATTCGGAATAAATAGATCTGTAGATCATCTCAATTCATCTATATTGAAAGGAATGAAAAGTATGTCCACATTTCCCGATCTTACACAAGTAGTTAAGGAGTATACTGATGAGCAGCTTCTTGAATGGATGAAGGATGAGCTGCAAAAAGTAAAAAGTCTGAAAAAGTCAGCTCTTGATGTTGAATGGAATACCGAAACATATCATGATCTTACAACAGGCGACCTTGTGTTTGTTAAAGCAAAATATGATGCGACACGGGATAGTATTATCACAAAAGCTGAATGTACCTTCAACGAAAAATCTTTAAGGGTAGATCTGTATATTCAGCATTTTCTGCCTAAGGTGCTGTCAAGGTGGGTGGATGTTACAGATTCGTTCAAGCTTCCCACAAATGGTGAAAAAGATCTAAACGATGAGATGAGAACTGAGATAAATACGCATCTTCTGAAGCTTTATGATGCTCTTGCTCATAGTTGGAAGTTAGAGATAAAGGCCATGAAGGATTGGCTGAAAAAAGAAAAGCATAAGTGATCTTGGTAATTGATATGCCCCCAAAAAGTGTTAAACTTTTTGGGGGCATATCTGTTAAATGGATTGTATGACAAAACCGTTTTTTTAATAACTAGCCACAGCGTTCTGCATGCGCTGCATACGACGCTGCTCTTCCTCAAGCTCAATCTGAAAATCGATGCTTTCTTTTTCAGCAAAGTGCTTGTTTACATCAGCAGTAAACTGAAGCTCCTGCTCTCTTATGTAGAAAAACGCATCAAAGCAGCTGTCTGCACCTGCAGGAGGCTCGTTGTTTTCTAAAGAATAGTTTGCACAGAAGCCACCATCAGCGATGCCCTTTTTCAAAGCGAAGAATGCATCGTCCACATTATCATAGACTGTAGTAAGCATTGAAAACGGAAGCTCGCTCATAGCTGATATCTTTTCCATCAGCCCTCCAAAATGAGCTGTACATACACAACAGCCATCGAATGCATTTTCTTCGAAGCGGTTGCCGCCAATTATGAACACTCCTGCGCCCGAAATCGAGTCAAAATAGAGCGGAATGAATGCTTCGTTGTATTGCTCGTTATCCAGCAGCTCAAAGAGCTTTTTGCATTTGTCGATATATTCATTGTCGAGCTGAGGAATATAATGTCCGTTTGTCTGCGAAGCTCCATCCATTGTATACATATAGTATGCTGCCCATAGGTCGAGGTCGTTGATATAGCCGTCTTTTTCCTTAGCATATTTGACAGAGGTCTTATTGAAATAATCATCGTTTTTGGTTGCTCCCTGTCTGTATCCTGCGTTCTGAAAAAAGTCGCTGACACAGCCCTTTAGCAGCTTATGTTCCTGATATTGCTGAGCTGCTGTCATGCCATTTGGGGAACTAAGCTCACAGCATTTCGGAAGCTTTGCTTCACCTGTTTTTCTGTCCTTTACGCTGGCGATAGCACTGAAGTATTCGAGATATTCTTTTTGGGATATTGTCGCATTATTATAAGCCAGATATATAGCTCTCAGTAGGATATATTTATCGGGCTTTTTTCTATCTGCATATTCGAGCAGGGTGCTCTTGCTTTTGGCAATGCTTTCAGCTCTTCTGTCCTTGTTTTGCTTGAGATATTTGTATATGAAGCTTTCAGAAACGTTTTTGTTATGCAGGTCAAAATAATCATGCCAAAGCAGGTCGTAAAGATCAGCCTTGTTTGCTATCATACTTAACGTCATATATTGCAGCCTGCCTTTCTCATCTCGTTTTTCAAGATGCTTTCCATAGTTTCCACACGATATGCTATCATACCGTATTTACTTTCCAGAGAAAATGCTGACAGCTTATGCTCAAACAGATACGTATCTATCATATTCTCGATATCTGCTGCCATAGAGTTTCGTCCAACTTTGAAATACAGTTCACGGTAACGCATATATCGTTCAATGAAAAGCTCAGGGGCAGCAATACTATGTTTCCATGCTTCTTTGCTTTCTTTTACTTGTCTGCAATATTCAAGTTCTTCTTCAAATTGTTGTTCGTCTTCAATGGAAATTGTGTTTTCCTCTAAAAGATTGCGGCAGTATTCCTCGTATTCTTCAATGGTTTCAAAACCATTGTCTTTAGCTTCTTCGAGCAGTATATCGTTTATATATTCATCAGCACTGGCAAAACCGCTGTTTTTTGCAAGCTGCTCATACATGCGGTCATTTGGGTGTTTGAGGTCTTTCTTTTTCTCGGCAGTGAAAGTGTCTGTTATGCTTTTTCCGGTCAGTATCTCATATGCCATATCGCAGCAGCTGAAAAAACCCGTATTCATATAGTGGGTGCAGCTTGAGTTGAATTCTGTTTCTCTCAGCTCGCTTTCGGAATTGATCGACAGCGTATGAGGGTCATTTGCCATTTTGATGATATCGCTGAAAGTCGATACATCCCTTACCATTATATAATCATCGATATCAGGATGCTCAAAATCTGCTATACCTCTAATTGTGCAATATAGAAAGCATGAGTAAAACTCACGCAGCTCCTCATTGCTTTCAATCGTGTTTATAATGTTGACCTGCTTGTTGTAGCGGCTTAGACATTCCAGCAATTCTGAAATAAGGCTGTCGATCTGTTTATCTGAAATATTCCCGTATTCATCTGATATAAACGGTATCAGCGAGCTTCCCCTACCGCTGACAAGGTCAGATATATCAGTCAGTATTTCGTTGAATATTTTGCGTCTGAATTTCAAAAAACGGCAGGTGTTTGCGTCATTGGCACTGTTCATGGGTGCATCTCCTTTAATGAAATAGTATCAATAGAAATATGTTATATATACTTATCGGCGATACTCCGTAAAATTAACGGTGTATAATTGATTATAGCATAACATACGTCGAAATGCAAGTGCAATACTAAAATAATTATGGTTCTCCGATGAACTATATCGGAGAGCCTTTTCATCACTTAGTCAGTGTGCTGTATGGCTTCAGCTTGTCAACGATGGCAGCCTTTTCGCCGTTGGTTATCAGTATAGCCTTGTCTCTGGGGGTGCAAAGTATCGCTTCAGGTGTCTTGTATGCACGGCAGCCGATGAATTCTGCTGTCTGCATATCCTGCGAGCCGAGATACAAGAGATGATCGCAGTTATTGATGATTGTGAGAGCTTCTGCATGACTATACATACTTTCAAGCTGAGTCAGGCTCTGGAGAATCAGGCTTACAGAAATATCTCTCGATCTGATGACGGATATTACCTTGTCAAAATCGGGTATCCTTGCACTTGCTGCAAAATCATCCATTATTATTCTTACAGGTATTTGCAGCCTGCCCTCGGGACTGTTGTCAGCAACTGAGCAAAGCACCTGCAAAGCCTGAGTGTAAAATACGTTTACAAGGTGATCGAAAGTTCTGTCTGTATCGCTGACATTGAGAAACAGTACGGTTTTTTCTTCTGCAAGGGTGTGGATGCTGAAATTGTTATTGTTTTTGAAGATGTTTCTTGCCTCTTTGAATTCAAAAGGTTCCAGTGCACGGGTAGCGAATTCATTGATGCTTGACCACATCTTGTCGGCACTTGCGCTGGCACGCATCTGAAAAAACTTGCGTGATGCAAAGCTGCTAGGATTATTCTCTGCCCATTGCAAAAATGAAATATGGCCGTTAGGCTTTCCGTATGCTCTGTGTAGGCGACAAACGCTGACCATATTCTGATCTTCAGGATTAAGCGCATCAAGGCAATATGCGATCAAAAACGCAATATATCCAGCCGCAGCCTGTTCCCAGAAAGGATCGTTTTTGTCAAGTGAAGGCATGATGTTGTTTGCAAGAGTGAGCACGTCCTGCTCTCTGTATGAGCCGTCGCTGTACCTGCGTATCTCTTTCAGAGGGTTATATCCGCAGGATCTGAGTGGTTCTACAAAGTCTATAGAATAGACCTTGTAGCCCTTTTCAGTCAGCTCATCCCTGAAGCGAGACACAAGCTGCCCCTTAGTATCGGATATCACCATACTGCCTGAGATGTTCTGGATATTTGGGATAACGTAACCTCCGGTCTTACCCGAGCCTGAGGAGCCGATTATCATATCGTTGTTGTTAAGCCCTGTAGTACGGGTATCATTAGATACTGTAAGCCCTGCGGCTATTACTCTGCTGCTTTCTTTAACGAGTTTTAATTTCATAGTGCATTTCCTTTCTGTATCAAAGCTTGTTCATGATGTCGGTGGCAAGGCCGAAATCTATAGCCTCCTGCGCACTGTAGTAGGTGTCATCTGCGGTAACTTCGTATATTTCATCGAGAGACTTGCCTGTTTTTTCGGCGATTATCTTTGCTAGAGCCTCTCGTGTCTCGTTCAGCTTATCCAGCTCGTGCTGTATCTCGTGTGGCTTTCTGCCGCCGATATCGTTGTGCGAGTATGAAGGATCATGTATCATAAGACGAGTATGTGGTAGCATCACACGCTTTTTGCCCGCAAGGAACAATATGGCTCCCATACTTGCTGCTGTACCTATGCATACAGTTTTTACAGGTGCTGTCATCATCGAGATGTAGTCATACACCGCAAGGCCGCTTATTACCTCGCCGCCGGGGCTGTTGATGTAGAGCGTGATCTCTTTGGTGCTGTCCTCACGCTGCAGATACATCAGCTGCTTGATGAGTTCGTTGGATGTCTTTGCATCAACACTGTCAACGAGGAATATCTCTCTGCCGGAAAGCAGCTCGTCCTCAATATCGATACGCTCGATACCTCTTACAGATTCCTTGAGAATATATGCCATAATATTACTCCTTTCATATATGCCCGATCAAAACGGGTAGTCGAGTTCGTTTTTGGATGTTTCGCACTGGTTGAGTGCGGCTGCTTTTTCTGCCATTGCAGTTTTTGAATATCCATTGTAACCTTTTACACAATCCACCAGCAGCAAATCGAGTATCTCGTAGTATCCTTTGATTTGGTTGTGATACTGCTGTTTGTTTTGCCAGGGACACCAATATGTAGCCATGCCTTTTTCCAACATGTACAGTAGTTGACCTATTGTTGTGCTGTCGTCTATATCACATTGGAGGTACATATTAATAAGACGGTGGATCTTAGATAATAAGAATGACCTTGAGTTAGCGTTTTTCATTTGATTGTGGTATCTGATAAAATCGTCAAGGTTTATCGATAAAAACAGCGATACCCAGCTGTGGCTTTTCTCCAAGCTTCTGATAATATACCGCATTGATGCAAGGCAATATGTGCGGTTTTCATACGCTGCGCTACTGATAGGATAATCGGATGTTTTATCCGTCAGCCATAGCAGCTCAAGCAATGTGCAGTTTTTGAGCATTGCAGGTGGCAGCTTTTGCCGATGCAGCTCATCTCTAAAGCCGTTCAGATAGCTCTGGCAGTTGGCATTGTGACTGATTAGCTCATTTACAGTGATTTGGGTGAAATGTGCCATGATATCTTCGATTTCATCGTCGCTGCTTATGTAGCCGTTTTCAGAGCTTTCTATTGCTTTTTCAAGCTTTATACCCATATCGTTTTCTCCTTTCTTAGGCAATACCGTAGTCGATGGAGTCAGGCTCTACTCGGTAGGTGATGCCATCGTCGTTGATTATGTAGCCCGTCACAGTAAACAGACCTGTTGCTCCTACAAGCAGTGGAACCGAACATCTCATTCTTTGTGCACTGCCATCGTTTGATATTATGCTTCTGCTGCTGAGGCTGTCGCCTACTACTGTGCCGTTTATGGTGTCGTACTTTTCTAGCATTGGTGTTGTTCCTTTCATTTGTTATTCTATCGTGGACGAATACTCGTCCACGATACTCGTTACATATTATACGGGGCAATCGTCATCATAGTCGTCATAAGCATAATAGACGGTATTCGGAGTGCTGCAGGACGAATTGTAGTCATATTCATCGCAGTAGCCATACACACTGGGGTGATAATCATCCGGCAGATCGCCGAACATCAGATAGTTTTCAAGCTCGTTATCACTCATCCTGTCATAGTTGAGGTAACGGGGATAATCGTCATCGGGACAATAGCTGCTGTAGTAGTCATCGTCATAGAAGTCGTAATCCTCATCCTCATCGTACTCGTCGTATTCGTCCTCGTACTCATCTACATTGCTGTCAAAGTCGACCTCATTTTCAAAATCGTTGGTCTGAGCGTTGTTGATGGTATCGTTCATGGTTGTGTCCTCCTGAGTGTCAGTGATGTTGTTAATGGTATCGTTCATTGTTTGAACTCTCCTTTCGTTTGTTGTGATCTCATTATACATCCGTTTTTTGGGCTTCCGTAAAATTAACGGTGTATAATGTTTGTGGTTTCGATGATGGTATGTCGTTCATCGTGACTTTATTATATACCCATATTTTTGACTTCCGTAAAATTCACGGAGCATACAGAAGGCGGTTTAGTTTATTGTTGGCAGCATTAAGATAAAGTACATTATTAATGGTATAAATTGAACACTATAGGGCAGGGGATAAGTACCACACAAAAATTGAATATACTTTTAATAATAGACATCTCAAAAGTCGTGGTTGGCATCATTTATCAAAAAATATACAACTTTTTTGAAAAAAGTGCTTGACAAACCATGACTGTTGTGATATAATGTATGAGTGCTTAGGAAAGCACGGTATGCGCCAGTAGCTCAGCTGGATAGAGTACTTGGCTACGAACCAAGGGGTCAGGGGTTCGAATCCCTTCTGGCGTGCCAGCAATATTTAAAAAAGAACACTCATTTTCATGAGTGTTCTTTTTTATTCGATTATATGCAATATCTTTTGCATACAAGAGTATGCAAGTATAAAATGAGGGTGCCTGGTGAGGCACCCTCCTGAATTGATTGTTTTCTATCGTCAAGATTTACCGATGGCCACTAAAGATATCACGTATTTCCTCATCGGTTTCGTCGAAGCCAAAATCTCTGTTACCGCTTTCATGCTCCTCTTTGATCTTCTGATCAGCCTCTGCATTGGCATCGAGGCGGGCTTGGAGGTCAGCTAAAAACTGGTCGTATTCGGCTTGGGATTTGAAGCAGTGGGTTGGGCAGTTGCGTGGGTCTGACCAGGTCATGAAATAGTCATCGGCACTGCTGCCTAACAGATTCCAACAAACCTTCTTAGCAATCGTATATTCATCATCGCCTGGCATGATCTCAATGTAATCGGGAGAATATCCTATCCATCCCAGGAAGGGGAAGGCTTCATGTGCATTTTCAAGAGTGATCTCGGAGTAGGGAATCTTTGAGGGATTTGATTGACAATGCTGCGACTCGAAGAAATCAAAAGTCCAGTTCACCGAGTTCTCGGTTACAAAGCTAGGTACAGTGCAGGTGCCTTTACCCAGATTCTGAGTATAGGTGCCATCAGAGTGCTGGATATCAGTGTTTGCTAAAGCTTCGTCAGATGGTGGTGCTTCAATTGGCTCTTGTTCGCTCTCGGTTGCGGGCAGTGTTTCATCAATGTGGGGTTCTGTCACTGCTGGCTGAGTTGTCGTTTCTGGTACTGGTGTTGTATCGACAGTGGTGCTTTCGGTTGTGGCAGTGGTTGTAGTGCTGACTGCGGTGGATGTGGTGGTAACACTTGTATCGGTGGGTATGACCTCGTCAACAACATCCGCCTCGTATGAACAGGCAGCCAATGCGCAAACAGACAGCGCAGCCGCCATAACAGATGTGATTGATCTTTGGATTATGTATTTCATTTTGATCTCCTCTTGTTGATGGTATGTTGTTATTGTACCACAACTGATGCTAAAATGCAAGCAGATTGCAGATAAAATGCGCCGCCATGCAAAGCATAGCGGCGCACCTGTCCTCTTAAAGGCACATTTCTGCAGAGTTTGCACTTGATGGGTAAATTCTGCCTGCATACACAATTGCATTTTGCTTGTAAAATTGCATAAACCATAAAAAACCGCACTGCTAGTTGAACAGTGCGGAAATTTTTATTCTTCAGCGGGTTCTGATGAGGGCTCTTTGTAGTCGTCAACGAACTCTGATGTGTCCTCGGCGTAGCGGTCAGTTTCAGGTGGGAGATTCTTTCTTATAAGCTTTGCGGATACGAACTCCGAGAAAAGCAGATAGATGATAGCGAATATTGGCGCACCCAGTAGCATACCGAAGATACCGAACATACCACCGAACAGGATGATGGATACCAACACCCATATAGGGGGAAGACCCATAGTTTCGCCGAACAGCAGAGGCTTGATGATATTGCCGTCGCACTGCTGCAGAACAAGCACGAACAGGCAGAACCAAATAACCTTTATAGGATCGACCATAAGGATAAGGATGGCACATGGTATAGCACCGATGAAAGGCCCAAAGAACGGAATGAGGTTAGTAACGCTGCAAACAACAGCCAGCAGCAGGGGATAGGGCATATCCATTAATAGCGTGCCTATTGTCATAAAAATGAAGATTATCACTGCATCGAGAAGGTTTGAAATAATGTACTTTGTGAGTATGGTATTGCTTTTTGAGGATGCAGTAAATATCTTTTGACAAGTGTTATTGTTGAAGAATGCAAAGAATATTTTTTTAGTCTGTGCCAGTAGCTTTTCCTTGCAAAGCAGCAGATAAATTGCAATTATGAAGCCGATAAGCACATTTTTAAGAGATACTACAAGGTCAACTGCAAATCTGATGATGCCGCTTGAGATAGTGCCGAGCAGATCGGTAGCTGCAGGGGAAACGGTATCTGCTAGCTTGTCAACAAGCTTTTCGATCTCGCTGAATTCTTTTTCAATGAACTTTCCTATTTCGGGATTGTTTTCGAACGTTGTCGTCAGGAATGCGCTGAGGTTATCAACATATCTGGGCATTTGGTCAGCAAGATCCACGATACTTTTTGCCAAGCTTGGAACGATTGCAAACATGATACCCGTGATAACGGAGATAACGATGATGAACGATATTATTATCGATAGCGCCCTTGCCAATGAGCGACGCTTGCTTCTTTTTTTCTCAACAGTGGGACCTCTTTTTTCAAGGGTCTTGACAACAACGCTGTCGCCAACTTTAGATTCGTGCAGCTTTTTCATGACGATGCCCTCGTCTGGGACGCTGCCGTATTTCAGACGTTTGAATACTTTGTTTTCGATGAAGTTTACAAGCGGATTTACAATATATGCAATAGCAACACCGCAGATAACAGGTGCGGCTATCTCTCCGATATTAGCGAACACCGCTGCAAAGCTGTCAAATCTGAATACGAATACGACGAACAGTACAGCTGCTACTATCACCATAAGTGCATACATGGCAATAGTCGTATATTTTTTGTTCCAGTTAAGATTTTTTATTGTAACCAGCTCCTTTTACATATTAGTAGTATTGTAACAGAATAACAATAGTAAGCTCAATACATATAAATTTTAACATAAAACCTCTTTATTGTCAACGCAAATTGAGCAATTTATCTAAAAAACGACAAAATTAACTGGATTTTAACCATGAAATAAAGGCGGATAAAACATCCGCCTGTAAATATTCGTTTTGATGGAAGTTAATCGGAAAGGTAGCTCTTAACAAGCACCTGCAGCAGCTCATCCCTGTCAATATGACGGATAAGTCCACGTGCATTGTTGTATGTTGTGATGTATGTAGGGTCTTCCGACAGGATATAACCTACAAGCTGGTTGATAGGGTTGTATCCCTTCTGCTTGAGTGCATCGTAGACAGTAGTAAGGATTTCCTTCATTTCATTCTCTCTGTCATCGTGCACAGAAAATGTCATAGTCTTTTCATGCATAGTATCAAATCCTTCCTTGTCCGTTGGCATCGGACATTTAAATATTCGCCTTGTCCTTTTATGATTATACACTTTTTCTTTGAGAAAAACAACTACATTTCCGATTTTCTCCTCATTTGAGGATGAAAATCTATGATTATAACAAATTTCCTTTCAGTTGTTTGGATATTCCTACAAAAACAGGTCTGCTAAAGTCACATATTTATAAAATTTGCTAAAACCCTTGTATTGTTGGGATTTTTGTGATATAATATTAAAGTAAATGTGTGGGTGTTTCTTAATATCCATATTTAAAACAGCCCCAAAACGCTGTATTCTTATTATATTATGCAGGAGGAATTTACACATGGCTGATGCAAATGGATTCAGCGGATTCAGACAAGTCCCCATGGGATTTGATAAAAACCAGGTCAACGAGTACATAACAGATCTTCGTAAGAAGATGCTTGCGATGGAGGCTGATATGAAGGCCAACATCGAAAAGATGGAAGAAGCACAGAAGCTTGCTGATGAAGCTGACGAGCGCATCAAGGCTGCCGTTGCGGTTGAATCAGACAAGGTGTCTGAGCTTACAATGCAGCTCAATCGTGAGAAGGAACGTGGCGATAACTTTACCGCTAAGGTAAATGACTTGAAGAAGCAGCTCGACGAAGAGAAGCAGAAGATGACTGAGATGCTGAAGAGCGGTAAGGGTGTAAGCGCTGAGGCTAAGAAGGCATATGCAGAGGTCATGGATAAAGCAAATGCTGATGCTGATGACATTATCAAGGCGGCAAAGGAAAAGGCAGATGCTATCGTTGCCGATGCTGAGCAGCGCAGGGCTGAAATTAACACCAAGCTTGACGAGTTCATGGATGCACTGAGATCTCAGGTTGAAACTATCAACACAAGTTATGGCGCAATATCAGCGTCTGCTGTTAGTCTGCTGGGTGCTGCTGCTCCCAAGGCAATTGCAATGCCTGATCTCAGTAAGGCAGTTGTTGCTGCAGTTGCGGCTCCAATCGTTGATGATATCATTGCTGCAGATCCTGAGCCTGTTGATGAAGATGAACTTGCTGAGGTTGAAAGTGGCGAAATGGCAGAGAGCCTTGACGATATAATGTCACAGTTTGAGAATATGGCAGCATCTGTAGGTGGTGCTGATGCATCTGATGATGCGGATGAGGATGTAGCTGAGAGCCTTGAGGATGTTATGTCTGCGTTTGAAGCAATGACACCTGCTGCTGAGGAAGCTCCCAAGCTGAAGAAAGAAATTAAAGAGGAGAAAAAGGAGGAGCCTGCTGAGGCAGAGGATTCCATGCCTGCTCTTGATATAAAAACTGCCAAGAAGGAATCTGCTCCTGCAACATTTGATGATGCGTGGGGCGGAAGCGAGCTGGCACAGACCATTTATAATAACGAGATGAATGGTGGAGTTCCGCTGGTAAATCCTGATGCTAAGGATATTTTTGGACAGGATCTGTTTGGCATGGGTCTTGATATGAGCGAGGATGAGAGTGAGGAGATGAGCAGCGATCTTGGCGGCTTTGACCTCAGCGAAGATATCACGGAGGTAGCACCTCTTGATACTTCCGAGCATTCTGAGGTAAGCTTTAACAAGGGATTCGATAATGACTTGCTGGCTCAGACGATGAATTCGTCCTCCTTAGGTTCGGATGCTGATGATGATCTTCTTGCTGCTGTAAAGGCTGCTGAAGCTGCTTTTGCGGTACAGCCGAATGTATCTATGGATGAGGAGGAAGAACCTGAGAGCAATGCTGAGGAAGATCTGATGCAGTCCCTCCGTGATGCAGAAGCTGCACTTAATAACACCTCTTCCAGTTCGGCTGATGCTGATCCTTGGGCTGATCTGCAGGCTCAGCTTGACGCTATGGATCTGTCTGGTGCAGTCCCTGCAGAGGAAACACCTGCTGAAACAAAGATCGAAGATGCTGAGATACCCTCTCCCGATGATTCCTCTATCTGGGATCTTGGCGGTGCATCTGACGAGTCATCTGATGATGATATGATGAGCGGCGATTTTGGCGGTTTTGGATTTTAATTAAATAAATATGACTGAGCCGAATATACTGTTCGGCTCAGTGCAGTTAATTTGTAAAATAACTATTCAGAGGTATATATAATGATCGAGCTAAATACTAGCGAATTAAAGGAAAAGGCAAAAACTCTGAGGGCAGGGGATAAGGTGCTGCTCAGTGGTACAGTGTACACTTCCCGTGATGCTGCCCACAAGCGGATAAAGGCTGCAGCTGATGCAGGAGAACCGCTACCATACGAGCTTTGTGGTGCTGCAATCTACTACGCAGGTCCTACAGGTGCTAAGGATGGCATGGCGATAGGAAGCTGTGGTCCTACCACTTCCAGCCGTATGGATGTGTATTCACCCGATATGCTTGACATGGGTCTGAGTGCGATGATAGGCAAGGGAGAGCGCAGTGAAGCGGTCTGCGAGGCTATCCGTCGTAATGGAGCAGTGTACTTTTGTGCAATCGGCGGTGCAGGTGCGCTTGCTTGCAAGTGCATAACTGAGTGTGAAGTTATCGCATACGAAGATCTAGGCTGCGAAAGCGTGAAGCGTCTGAGATTTGAGCGATTTCCTCTTATCGTTGCAATCGATGCATCGGGCGGAAATATCTTTAACACAGGCAGGGCTGAATACAGCGAAGTTTGATCTTGTCAAGCGGCAGAGCTTTGCTCTGCCGCTTGTTGCTGAAAAGGTTGAGATCGTGGTATAGCCTAAAGTTGTAACGATATCTGAATATATAGCTGGGGAGAAAAAATGGGTTTTATCATTAAAAACGGAGTGCTACTTAAATATGATCGAGATGCAGTTCCGACGAAAGAGCTTGTTATTCCTGAAGGAGTGACAAGAATAGATGACTATGTGTTTGCTGAGTGCTATGAGCTTGTAAAAGTAGTGCTACCTGTTGGTCTACGTGATATAGGCAAGAGGGCATTTATGATGTGCGACAATATCATTGATATCAATTTCCCTGAGGGTCTTGAGGTTATCGACGATAGTGCATTTGAGGAATGTTCAAAACTGGAAAAAGTATCGTTTCCATCAACTTTGAAAAGTATAGGAAAAGCAGCTTTTCAAGCTTGCTATGACCTTGAGGAGGCGATATTTCATGATGAACTGATATCAATAGGGCCAGCGGCTTTTCGTCTTTGCAGCAACCTTACTGATATAGTTCTGCCTGATAGCTGCACAAAAATAGGTAAAGAGGCATTTTCGTGTTGTTTTGAGCTGAAAAGCATAGTGCTGCCGTCAAAGCTTGAAATTCTGCCCGATAGTGTATTGTTTCGCTGTTCTGCGTTAGAGCGGATAGATTTTCCTTTGGCATTGAAATGTATCAGAGCGAATGCTCTTTCACGTTGCAGTTCGCTAAAAAGCATCGTTGCTCCTGAGGGTGTGCGTGTTATTGAAAAAAGTGCATTTCAAATTTGCAAATCCCTTACTGAGCTCTCGTTGCCGTCAACGTTGGAATATATGGGGGAGAATTTGGCTGATGGTTGCACTGCCCTCACGTCATTGAAGATCAGAAGTGGTATCAAGAAGATAAGCGATAGTGCCTTTAATTATTGCTTAAGTCTGAAAGAAGTGGAGTTGCCAGATACTCTGACAGAACTGGGAGTGCGCTCTTTTTCTGACTGCAAGCAAATTGAAACAATAGTTCTGCCGCAATCGCTTGAGATCATAGGCGGATATTCCTTTTGGAATTGCACTGCCCTTGCCAATATATCTATACCTAGTGGTGTGCACACTATAGGAAGGTGTGCATTTGGAGCTTGTGTTTCATTGAAAAATGTTTACATTCCCGATGGTATAAAGAAGATAGGGCAGTATGCATTCGCTTTTTCAGGTTTGGAGAGTGTAACTATTCCTGATACTATCACTGTGATACCTCCGTGGGCATTCTATAAATGTACTGCTCTTAGTTTGATAAAGATGCCTTCAAACCTGTGTAGTATCGGTGAATATGCTTTTAGTATTTGTCACATGCCTGAAGAGCTCACGTTGCCAGCCTCATTGCATACTATAGAAAAAGAAGGGATTAATTGCAAAAATATTAAAAAGGTGCACTTCCTTCATAAAGAGGGGGATATAGTTCCGAGGTATGAGGGATGGAATCAAGATGCTCTTCTGTGTACGCCATATCTTCCATTGTCGGCATTTGAGGATATTCCTGCTAATAAACTGGCAGCGGCAAGGGGATATGTATATATGCTTTGTAACGGGTATATTTCCATACAGAACGTGCTTGAAGATGATAAGGCTTACATAAGGGAGAATTGTATAGAACTTAGCGATCTTTTTTTGATGGATACAGTAAAGCTTGCTTTTATGTGTAGCAGATCTCTGATATCAGAGAATTCAATATCGTATTTTATAGATAAGGTGAAAAATGAAGTGGAGCTGACTGCAGTACTGCTGGAATACAGCTCATCATTTGATGCTGATGAATACATATTATAGTTGTTTTTGCTTTCAGAATTTAAGAGCTCAATGCTTGAAAAGTACGATATGTCAAGTATTATGTAATCGGCATTACAGAGCGTTTTGGTGTAGCATCTGTTGTTTTTTTGCATAAACTGGATATATCTAATTCATTGAAAATGTCAGTTTTTTTTGAAATGATGTTTTTTTATTGACAAAAAGGCATTTAAGTGTTATAATAAGCCCATAAACTTAATAGTGTGAAAAAAAGCAGTAATTTTAACAGATTTTGGTGAGCGGCTTGAATGAATATCAGATGATGAGCGATGAGGAGATCATCGGCGGCGGAATATCCGCAGATGACAGTGGTAAGATAACAGAGCTTGTTAGCCGCTATACTGATCATGTACTTCTGATCGCTAAGCGATATGAGGGAAGTGCTGATTTTCATGAGCTTGTATCTGAGGGGTTTGAGGCTTTGCTTCGTGCCATCTCTAGTTATGACAGCGATTCGGGATATCTGCTTAAAACTTATGTTAATACTTGCGTTGTCAACAGCATGAAAAATGTTG
>JAZPZN010000047.1:0-22769 GCA_045544715.1 Oscillospiraceae bacterium
ACTATATGCGTGTTTATGTTAAATACACTACTATTCCAAAATAGTATTCAACCAAAATATGTTCGACTATGAAAATATCTGGCGTAGCAATGTGCTTGTAGAACAAAATGGGTTTCTTATATGTGAGTATTGTGATACAAAATACACAATGGAAGAAATTAACGATATGCTAGGCATTCCAAACACTATTAATGCAGATAAGAAAAAAGAAGAGGATAGTGTGCTTGGTATGATCGTTACATCGTGTCTAGCAAAAAATTGGTCGAAAATTGCGGAATACGCCTCACGATTTTTAGAGATATCACTCGAAAATTGGTATAATCGACTTGTATTTTATTTTTATTCTGAAATTAGCAAGCCGGGAAGAATTGGAATTACAGCGGAGATGGGCAACTATATCCTCAATAACATATTTCCTTTAGCAATACAACAAGATTACGCTAATGACAAATGCCTTTTCCTAATAGAAGAAACTTGTTACTGTATGCTAACAACCGCCTCTAAGGAAATCAACTACATCAGAAGGAAATACATATATAGTTCATCACTCGATAGTAAGTTTACGTATATCCAAAATATAACAGAGCAACTAATAAGATACTATAATTATTCTCATCAGCTGGTTAATAATGCAGGTGGTATCTCAGATGAGACATTTAATAAAGATATTCTGATACTAAAGTGTTATGTATCAATATACTCAAGTATAATGAATTCTTTTTATGACTCAAGACCATATATAGAAAAATGCCAAAAGATTGCTAGTCGTATTCGTGAATTAGGAGATGATAAATATGAGCGTCCCAGATATACGACATACGAACAGAGCAGAAAGAATATCATGATATGGGGATATCGTGAAATTTACACCAATTACTAATTAAATCAAACAATAAGGCGCAGCGCAAAAGGCAGCATTCACTACAGAAAAAGTTGTTAAGACAAAACAGTGGAATATGACAAAGAGGTATTGTCAAATATGGCAATACCTCTTTATGTTATTAAATGTGAATTATTATAGTATTAGCTGATATAATCAGCATCAATTATTGTAGACAGATCCTTACGATTAGCGTTAGTAATGTTGATAACCCTACGAGCGTGATTCATTATCAGATCATCATATATATTTCGTACCATTCTACCGTTGGCGAAGTTTTTGTCCTTATCAGCAACTTTCTCAGCCAAAGATTCTCTGATTTTAGCAACAGCACTTTCACTCAATACATAATCGTTATTTTTACACATCATAACAAGTATCTGTTCAAGTTCCTCTGCTGAATAATCGTCAAATTCAATGAATGTGTTAAAGCGAGATTTCAGTCCTGGATTAGATTCAAAGAACAGCTTCATCGGCTCGGTATATCCTGCAACGATCACAACAAGATCATCTCTGTAATCTTCAAGAGCCTTTGTGAGCTCAGTGAGACACTCTCTGCCATAGGAATCGCTATGATCGTTTTCTGTGATACTATATGCCTCATCTATGAACAACACTCCGCCTTTGGCTTTTTCAATCACTTTTTTGACTTTCAACGCTGTCTGTCCCTGATAGCCTGCTATAAGATCGGTTCTTGATACTTCAATAAAATGCCCCTTCGAAAGCAGACCAATCTGCTTATATATGCGCCCAACAATTCTTGCAACAGTAGTCTTTCCAGTGCCAGGATTGCCAGTAAAGGCTAAATGTAAGGTGCTTTTGCTGGTGTGTAGATCGTTCTCCCTGCGGAGCTTCTGCACCTTTTGATAAATTATCAGATCATTTACCTTTTTCTTGACGCTATCCAGACCAACAAGTTCGTTGAGCTCGTCCAATAATTCAGGCAGAGTTCTTGTATCTTCTGCCGACTTATCTTGATTGCATATCTCGGTAACTTTCTGATAGCCGTAGTGCTCAATTATGCTGTGTTTTAACGCATTAGCTATTTTCTTGATCTCAATAGAATAACTATCATTATCCGCAATGGCTGATATTTTTCTTAACAACGCTATCGTTGCTTCATGACTGTTTTCTTCCACAACTGCATTGGCATATTTGGTTATCTCACCACAGCTATCAACTACCGCATCTAGCTTGGAAGCCCAGTTAAGAAGATTATGTTTATACTTTTCCACGATATTACCTCAATAAAAGTAAAATAAGTTCTATAACTGCTATACCCAGAGATGTTCCACTAAGGATATATGCAATATTCAGTTTCTTTTCTAACATCTTATTATTGTTATTGGTGCTTTGCATTTCTGGAAATGCGGTTTTCAGTTCATCAATCTGTTTCTGCTGACTTAATAGAGTTTCTTCCGTATTCTTAAGCCGATCTTCGTTGGCGGCACATTTGCTCCACATTTCATCAACATCGCATAAATGCTCATAACCTTTTATTTGATTTATAAAGTAGGATAACTCTTGTAATGATTGGCTTTGAGATTTTAAGTCCTCGCCAGTCTGCTCTATGTATTGCTTTGCAGATTGCACATCCTGTCGTAACGCTATAACATCATCCCAAAGAGCGTCAACATCCTCAATATGATTTATTCCTTCAATTGTGCTTTTCCATTGTATCAATGTAGCTACATCAGCACAACGCTTTTCTAGTTTTTCAGATATACTGCGCAATTTCTTTTCTATCTCGGGGATGTTTTTCTTTGTGGCTTGGAAGTCATTCCAAAGTTTATCGACATCTTTGAGATGGCTGATTTTATCAAGATCAGATTTAAACTTGCTTAATGCAATATTTGTATTCTTGAGTGCAGCAATGGCAGTTTCTATTTTCTTTTGTGCGGCACATAAATCATCAACTGTTTTTTCGGTGGTTTTAAGAGCTTTTTTAGCATCTAATCCAGCTTGTTTCGCTTCCTCTGCCGTTTTTTCAGCACATTCTATTGATTTGAGGATGTCATGAATATAGTCTGCATCTAATGCTTCTAATGCGTTGTATACTTGACCGAACTCAGTTATTAGCTTTATTTCAGTACTATTGATGCTACTCAAATGTTTTTGGATTGCCTCTGCTAATTTCTTTAACTCATCACCTTTAACAACATGATCTGTACCTATACCTCTTCCCAAAAAGAAATCACCAAACCACTCTCCCACACTTTTTTTCTCATTGATTTCTTCTAGTTTCAGTTCGGAAGTAGTTTGCTCCGAGAATCTTTTTAACTCATTCTTAGCGCTCTGAAAACTATGGGTTTTAATGTGATGACCTGATATAGTTGTATAGATTTCTACATTGTTGTTTTGAATGTTATCATAGATATAAGTACCATTGTAAGCACTTCCGATATCTGTATCGTCAATAACTTCGCCGAACAGCGGAGCGTCACATGATTGGCATCTGCTTTTGGTGCTTTGATTGTATGCACCGCAAATATTACAAAAAACTAATCCCATTTTAATCTCCTTGATATAATATTATAGAAGTCCATCCAACAAAGCGTTAATATCATCAAGCATTTTGTCACACTCTTTCTGTGAATTTTCTATTTCATCAAAAGTTTCTACTTGATCGATAGTGATGTCTTCGTCAGTAGTTTTGTTATCAGATAAAATGTTTTGTACCGCATTATTAATTATAGCCGAGGCTTCTGCGTGCCGTTGAGAAACAGAATCAGCAAACTGCATTTTTGTATTCTCAACCTGTGCCTCTTTTACGCTTCTCAGCTGCACTTGCGTAACTAATATTTCATTACCCTTTTGGAACTTGGCAGAACGGTTTTCTGCAAGCTTCTTGTTTGTAATTGCCTTATCGATCATATTGATAGCAATAGCACCGATAATACCTGCTACAACTGCGCCTAAGAATATGCCAAGGATATTTGCAAGACTTCCAATCAAAGGGATTTCAAAAGCAAAAAATGCACCTGCCCCAGGTGTTGCAAGCAACGCTTTTTCGAATACTTCGCCCAAAACAATAGCACCAACAGCACTGAGACCTCCTGTTACGATTTTACCTACTTCAAGAATCAGCAAACCTATCGGCATACCCTTGCTCTCAGGACTTTTAATGTATGCAATTGCTTCTTTCAGAGATTTCCAACCCTGTTTTAGTAACGTCACTACTTTTTTTACAGTGTTAACTACAGGACCAAATATGGCAGTAAAAATTGTTGTTAATACTGTATCTCCAGCATTAATCAAATGCGTTTTTAGCTTTCCTACAAATGACTTGATTGCTTCTTTCAAACTATCCAACAATGTTTGAAGTTTCTTGCCTGTGGATTTAAACCATTTGACGAGCTTGCCGATGATTTCTTTTACAAGCTCAGCAAGAAGCTGCATAAGCACTGCACGAAGAGCCTTACCACCAATGCGGAAGACTTCTTCTTTGCGTGATTGTTTTCCTGCCGCAATAGCTTTTTCCTCGGCTTCAGTTTTCTCCTTTTTATACTTTTCTTTTGCTTTCCAGTCATTTTCAAGGAATTCTTGTTCGTCTAAACCGAAATACTCTGCATTAGTTTGACCCTTTCCTTTGTCTTGTGTTCTGACATGTTTCGCCCATTTTTCGCCATCATGATCACTCTTGGAAATATTAGCCGCACCATCTAAATCGTGCATATTAACATCAGATGTTGCAAAAGTAACTCTTTCCTCTTGAGTCATAAATGCAGCAGCTTCAGGATCTCTTATTATAGTTCCAGCAGCAATTTGATGATCGTTGTGTTTGCCGTTTCGCCCTACATCACGTCCTGAATCATATGGTTTTCTTATCGAATCATCCTTTAATACCTTTTTCCACTCACCATCAATTCTATCATATTCTTCCCATACTTTTTTACGGTCATTATAACGAGATTCGCCAATCCACTCCTTAGTATCCTTATCTAATCTTTCAAATGTTTGTGTGCGATCATTATAACGAGCAGTTTTCACCTCACCATTCAATATTCTCATTTGTTCATTAGTGTGCGAGTCTTTATCAGTCCTAAAATTTTCTCTATACTCGGAATATTTCTCTTTGTAATCTATCTTTGTATTATGTGTTGCTAAATTACCATACTCAAAGTTTTCTGCTGTTTGAATATGAGCTTCATCACGCAAATCCAGACGAAGTCCATTATTATCCTTAATAAAATCCTCACCAGCAGTAGTAGCAATTTGATTTATAAACTGCTCCCATACTACATTTTTAATTACTTCTCCCAAATGATCGGGATTTCCGATTTTTGCCTTCTCTTCTTCAAGGAACTCTAAATCAGACAATTCCTCCTCTAACTGATTTTGAAGCTTTTCTTCAAGCTCATCCAGATCAAAGGCTTCATCATCTATAATCTCAGTTTCGTGTAATATTGCATTTTCCTTATCCATAGTATTTTCCTCCTAGCTATATATCATAAATTAATTTGATTTATATGTGCTGTCAAAAACTTTAACCATATTCCCCTGACTCCTCAACCACATATCAATACCCTTACCGAAGACTTCCGCAGTAACAGTATAAATACCATTCTCCTCTGAGATGATCTGCGCTGTCGGGAGCCTGTCCAGTATAGCGTCAATATCAAGTCCTGAATATTCAAATCTGATCTTCTGAAGCTTGCCGCCATACATAAACTGAATACGCTTGCGGAACTCGCCTTCTTCAAATCGACTGCTGTACGGAATATGGAATTTCTCGTCAAGCACCTTACAGCTTTTTATTCGGTCTATGCGGTATATCGTGGGGAAAGAGTCGTTGATAACATCAAAATCCTTGCGAATATCTTCATCGTCAATAAACGCTGCCATATAGAAATAATACTCTGAAAACATAATCGCAACCGGTTTCAGCTTACGCTTGACAATGGATTTGTCTTTAAGTCTAAAATAATCGATTTCAATCCATTGGCAATTTTTTATAGCCTGTCCGATATCCCACATAGTATCAATGAACTTTGTTTTATGCCTCGGCTCAACATAATGGAATGCTTCGTTGCTTATCAGCTCTGTAACCAGCTTTTGATTGTCTTTCGGAACACAGCAGGAGATGAGCCTGTCCAGTATATCCGTCATTTCTTCCTTTGTAAGAGAACGACTATCAAGCAGTATCTTGCAAAGGGCGAGAATTTCGCTGTTCGTCAGCTTCATTTTGTATATATGCTCCAGCCGATAGCCTTTCTGATTTCTGTCGTATATGACAGTGTTAAAGCCGTTGCCATCATTGTTGATTTCAAGAAAGTTTCGTATATCGTCAACATCTCGCTGAATGCTACGCTCATCAACACCGAATTCAACAGCAGCCTGTGCCTTGTTTATCAAATGCCCGTTTATGAGCTGCGTATAAAGAGAAAGAATGCGTTTTGCCTTGTCATTCTTGTATGTATCCATATTCGTCACCGTCCTTATAATACCATTATACAATATTACAATGACACGATGTGTCTATCTCGTTATGTTTCTTGCGTGAAATCTAATTAAATGTCATTTTATGTGATATATCAACAAAATCACATTTACATTATATCACTGATATAGTAAAATTGCAACAACAAATGTGAAATCTTACATATTTTTATGACATCAAAATTGAATTAATATTACCATAGTAATATGGGGTTTCGTCTTCACTCCACAAACGTATCTGCTCAATAGACCCGTGTCTTCCTCCGCAGGAAAAATTATGCTAAAATAAATTCAATGAGGTCTAGCGAAGAACAAAAACATAACTAGACCGGATTTGAGTAAATTAGACATGGGTAAAATAGCGAAAACCAAAAGAGCCGTCCAGCATAAAGCATGGGCGGAGATGTACGCAGCGTGGAAGGACAGCAAGTTAATGGTGCGGCTAAAAAGAAATAGTAATTCTTATGCCCTGGGTGGACTCGCTGCCTAATTATTTTAAATAATTTTGCTCGCAGTCATTGTAGCTGCGAGCTCTTTATTTATAACCATATCTTGATAGGGTTATGTTTTCTAACCTAGTCTATGGACTTCATTAGTCTTCTTTGCACACGAGCTTATTGAGTGGATACGATAAAACGACTATCTGTCGGCAATTCAAATTTTTCTACATCCTCCGCATTGATTAAGCACGTAAAATATAGTCCGTTAGCCTGCTTAGATTATATTTTGACACGTAAGAAATGTATTTTCTGCAGCAAATTGCTACATATCACTTTATTTACCGACCAAAAGTCGTTATAAACTCAACTGATTATCAATGCCACCAATACTGTAAACACCAAAAACTCATTCAACTAATTTCATCATACGACTCACTTTTGTGAAATACGCAGGCTTATTGAGCGGATACCCAAAAAATACCAAACGTGCGCTTTTGCGTGTTATTTAAAACACAGCGTTCTAAAGTGAAACATGATGTTACAACTTCGTAGCATCAGTTTCACTTATTTTTTGTAACCAAATGTTCCACTTTTGTAACTTTTTTGATACAATTTTGGAACATGCTTCAAAACTCCGTGTTCCACTTTTGTTACAAAAAAGGCGAAAAATTGTAACAAAAGTGGAACACATTTTCATGAAACTATAACACCTAACCCTCAAAAATCATGAATAAAAACAAGTGTGCCGTCAAAATCTGAACATCAAATCCACATCGCTTTGATGTCAGTCTGAATCTATCGAGGACTCCATTTTATCACTCAAAAATAATGTTAGGAGATGAAGTAATCTTGAAGCTTATGCTCCCCACAAGGAATAAAAACGCAGGCTCGCTTGCGCCAATCCTGCACAAAAGTATCTGCCAAAGATACGGGAGCGATAATGCAGATACACGAGTGGTGGTAAGAAAAGAGCATCGTTCTTCACATCAAAGTCAAATGTGTAACAATCCCCAAAATGTCGGCGCTCAACAACATTTGGGCTAAGATTCGTAAATTTCGTACTGCCGTCACCAAACAAGAATCTTGTCGTAAATTTGAAGAAAATACACCGCACAACAATGCCGTTTATAACTATCGATACGACAAATACGAAATTTACGACATACCACCACGCGCAAAATACGACAAGCTTGTCGTATCAAACAAACCGCATAATGATGCACATTGGAACAGTTCGTATCAGCGTCTCTTCATAAGTTGGCGCTCCGTTGCGCCAAAGTTGATGAAGAGCATAAGGAACGGTGACGGCAAGGGTATTTTACCCTTGCCTGTCAGCATAGCTGACACCAATGGTTTCGGTGGAAACATCAGCCACTTTCAGCAAAACTGCAAGCTCTTACTAATAGCTTGCATCGTCAGTTTTCAGTCTATTCTCCAGATCGCCAAAACTGCTCTTAAGTGAATAAGTTTATTCTCACTCCTGCAAAATTCTGCCTTGTTTTGCTGTGTTCGGTATGACAATTTAGATATACAAGATAATAACATGCAGCCATACCTCACCGACAAAAAGTCGCTCTATGTATAAATAAATATCACTTTGCCACAACGCAGTGTGACGGCAATAACCATGTTGTAAAATCTGTCTGCGACATCGAAATAAACAGACTATACCGTGTTCCACTTTTGTAACAAAAAAGTAACAAAATTGGAACACGCTTACATTTGCGCCCAATTTTGTAACAAAAGTGGAACACAACGATTAGCTTATAGAACTAAAATGCTCCAAAATTGTTACAAAAATGGAACACACTCCGCACAATTTTGAATATAAGACTATTGTACTTATTTAAGTAGTCTGAAACTGTTTTTTGTGTGCTGAGAAATAAGGATGTTCGATTACTAATAGAAAAAGGTATTAATTGTGGATAAGATCATGCTTTACAGTACAATTGAGATGCAAGCAAAATATACAACAATATACAAGTGGGACAGCGCAGGGTGCGCTGTCGATTTGTTTTATAGGGTTTTATATAACTCTAAATAAAATAAGCAGACTGTAGTCTGCAGAAAGGACACCACTATGGCTCACGAAAACATCAGCCGTTGGAAAGCGTCAGTTTGGGAAACTGTTCTGTATTTTGGCTTTGCCGTGTTCAAGAATATTTCCTGTGCTACAGCTGTGGAATATATCAAGGACATTACACATGAATATTCATCCGAAATACGCTTCAATGCAAGATCACCAACCAACGGTGTAAAGCAAGTATCTAAGAACTTTAACCCTTATAATCACAAATTCAAATTTATGGAGGTAAAACATATGAATTTAACAGAAGTAAAAATTCGCAAGATCTTCACTGAAGGCAATCTCAAGGCTGTAGTCTCTATCGTTCTCGATTACTGTATTGCTGTCCATGACATCAAGGTAGTACAGGGCAACAGCAGATTGTTTGTAGCTATGCCCTCCCGCAGGGAACTCGATGGCACTTATAGAGATATCATACATCCTATGTATAATGACACAAGAGATGAGTTTGAAAAAATAATTCTCGAAGCATACGAAAAGTATATTGCTCTTGACAGCAGTGCGGAGAATGACAACTATTCTGCATAATCATGTGAAAATCGGGCCTAATCAGCGCTATGTCCGCTAGTTAGGCTTGATTTTATGCTATCGTGTAATTGCACAAATATGAATAGGTTGATTTGTGCGATAGGTAGAATTTGTTTCCGTGGTTTTTGCGTCTAAATGCCGAATTTTAACAGAGTAAATTACCTGAGTTATAAGCTATAACTGTTATTGCAAGGATACAGATAGAAGTGAAAAGTGGAATTCTACCAAACAAACTATTTTCATAGAAGCCTTGCTAAAAAACAAAAACCAGACTATAATAAAATTAATCCGAACAACATTGCAAAATCGGCATAGTTTTGCTTTACATATGTTGTTTTCTAAAAAAGCGACACGGAAGGTTATCGTATGCCCTTGAGATAACTTATTAACCGCAGTTGCCTCAATGTGAGTTTTTGCATTGGGGATAACTGCGGCTTTTTTCGTCTTTAAGTAACAATTAGCGAACAACATTTATATGCAGTATTTACGGAGAGGGTGGTTTTATGTCTGCATTTAATGGAAGAGAAACGGACCAATGGAACGGATTGGCATATTTGCTGGCTGAATTGATTGAAAAGCACGCACATGAAATCATCATTGATGAGCAGCCTGTATCTAATGAGAAAAGTGAAAAAGAAAAAAGCAAAAACGAGTCTGAAAATAACAATTCTTGTATTGACATGCCCAGTGCAGTATGATATAATATGTTCGTGGGTTATATGTCCAAACAATCCGTGAGAGCTATAACAGGAGATGAAATTATGAGCAACGGAAAAATCAAGGTTTATACTTACACCCGTGTATCGACAGCAATGCAGGTTGACAGTTATTCTTTAGACGCTCAAAAATCACGAATGAAAGCATTTGCCGACTATAATAATTATGATATTGTCGGTGAATACGAGGACGCAGGCAAGTCAGGCAAATCTATCGAAGGCCGACTTCAGTTCAATCAGATGATGGACGACATAAAGTCAGGAAAGGACAGCGTTTCTTATGTGCTTGTATTCAAGCTTTCCCGATTCGGAAGAAACGCTGCCGATGTGCTTTCCACATTACAGGTGATGCAGGATTTCGGAGTAAATCTCATTTGCGTGGAGGACAGCATAGACTCATCAAAGGACGCAGGCAAGCTGATGATATCGGTGTTGTCTGCTGTCGCTGAGATAGAAAGAGAGAACATCCGAGTCCAGACTATGGAGGGTCGTATTCAGAAGGCGCGTGAAGGCAAATGGAACGGCGGCTTTGCGCCCTACGGCTATCAGCTGATAAACGGTAATCTTGAAATCAATGAGGAAGAGGCCGAGGCTATCCGAGTGATCTTCGATCAGTATGTAAATACAGATATAGGAGCAAACGGACTCGCAAAATATCTCGAGAATCACGGCATCCGCAAGATACAGCGGCAGAATGGTAAAAATCCATTGTTTGACGCCGCTCTTATCCGCAAGATAATCAAGAATCCCGTATACTGCGGAAAGATCGCTTACGGCCGCAGAAAGACCGAGAAAAAGTACGGCACAAGAAACGACTATCACCTTGTAGCACAGGAAAATTTCCTTCTTGCAGATGGTATACATGAGGCTATCATATCCGAGGAGCTCTGGCAGTCTGCACAGGTAAAAGCTCTTACTCAGGCTGAAAAGTACAGACGTGTCGGCATCGGTAAGGATACAAAGATACATCTGCTTTCAGGCATTATTAAATGCCCTGTGTGCGGTGCAGGAATGTACGGAAATAAGAGCATCAAGCACAAGAAAGACGGTACTAAGTACAAGGATTTCTTTTACTACGGATGCAAGCATCGTAATATGGATCGCGGACACAAGTGCAATTATAAAAAACAGATTAATGAAGAACTTCTTGACGCTTCTATAGCGGAGATCATTATTAAATTGGTAAGTAATCCTAAGTTCGCCGCTATGATGCGGGACAAGATAAATATGCAGATAGATATGACCGCTATCGAGCAGGAGCTTGAAAATTACGAAAAGAAGTTAAGGCAGGCATTAACAGTAAAAGCCAAAATAATTGAAGAGATAGATTCACTTGATCCTGATAACAGACATTATATCAAAATTAAGGCAGACCTTGACGATCGCCTTTACAATATGTATGACAAGATAGAGGAGATCGAAAATCAGCTGATCGCCGCAAGAGCAAAAAAGCAGTCTATTGAGGCTGAAAAGCTGACCAGCGACAATATCTATAAAGTGCTCATCTGCTTTGAAAAGCTTTATGCGGTTATGAATGAAGCAGAAAAGCGTGAATTGATCGAAGAGCTTGTTTCCGAGGTGAATATTTTCGAAGAGCGCCAGCCCAATGGACAGTGGATAAAGTCAATAAAATTCAAGCTTCCCATCATCGAGGAGGATATGAATATCAGTTTGGACAGCGATGATAGTGTTGAGTGCGTAGTGCTGCTGTCAAGAAACAAATAACGAAACCGCCTGCAAGGTCGATCCTGCAGGCGGTAGCTTTATATGTAAATCAGTCGATATCGACGGAGATGCCGCCGGGACGCTCGTTCGGCTGTATCACGACGGTGACGGGGCAGCTGGGCGGCCACTCGAACGAGTAGGACTCGCCCGAGGACTGACCGATAAAGGTCTTCCAGGAGATATCCGTTTTTATCTGGGGATCGCAGTTGCCGTTGCCCATCCAGCAGATCACGGCATCGGGGTCAACGCTTATCGTGTTTGATGTGCTGATGTTTGACAGCACGATGGGGTTGCCGTTGGAAAGCACCGCAACATAGGAGTTGTCGCCCCTGCCTGTTATCGCCGTTGTGCACAGGCCTTTCTGCGACAGCACGCCGCAGCCGATGAAGCGGATATCATAGTCGCACTCCTTTGTAAATGCGAGGATGTTTTCCGACTCGACCGAGATGGTCTCGCCGGGGGCGAGCTTGTATGCAACCACGTGCTGCGCATAGCTTGCATAGTATGTAACGCTGTTGCCTGCAAAGTTCGCCTGCATCAGCTGGATGTTTTCGCCTGTTGCACGTCTTGCAACCTGTCCCAGCAATGCTGCTGCAAGGTTCTGCTGCGGGCCGAGCAGCACTTTTTCAAAGGTGTAGTTCTTCTGTCCTGCGTTTTCGCCTGCCACGAATGCGCCCTTTTTCACAAAGATGGAGTCCTGTCCCGTGCAGGTGACACGCAGGGTCAGCTCGTTTACTGTATCAAATGTAACCATATCGGTATCCTTTCTTATATCGTTTCGATCCCGTAGAATTCGCACAGACCTGCAAGGTCTCTCGCAACGCCGTTGCCTATGGCGTTAAACTTCCAGTTTCCGTTGTGCAGATATAGCTCGCCCACCATCATCGAGGTTATGGTCGGGTAGTATTCCGTTATCGGGAAGCTAACTATCTCAACATTGCGCATGGTGTCCATTATTCTGATGTAGGCATCGGAGACCATGCTGAAATTCTGCCGCTTCTGCAGTGCCTCGTTTATGGTAAGCACGAACACGATGCGCTTTGCGTTGGGGGAAAGCTTTGCGATATCAACGCTCACCGACTGCATATCCTGCGATTCGGTGCTGTTGAGGCGCAGCGCACCGTCGGGGCTTTGGGGCTGACCGTAGAATACGAACCATTCATCGCCGAGCGACTTTTCATCTGCGCCTAGCATAAATGCAGAGACATCAACGTCGCAGCAGCTAGTATGCCAGCCGAGGCACACCTTGATGTGCGATGCAGTCGAGGCAGTGCAGATGTTGGTTTTAGAGCCCTTGCCCACCTTGTTTACAAGCGTAGGAGTGGGCTTATCAGCGATTATCGGAGCAGGCTGCTGCTGAACAGGCTGCTGAACAGGCTGCGGCTGAGCATTGTAGCCGCCCTGCTGCGGAACATATCCCCCTTGCTGCTGAACGTTGCCCTGCTGAGGAATATATCCCCCTTGCTGCTGAATGTTGCCCTGCTGCGGAACATAGCCACTCTGCTGCTGAACATTGCTGCTTGCACCATAGGCAGGCTGAACATTATTGATAGCAGAGCCGACAGGGGACTGGGCATTGCTCGTAGCCGCACCGACAGGGGGCTGAGCATTGTTGAAGCTATTCTGCATCTGCTGATTTGACAGGATGTTAGTCTGCCCGAACAGCATATCGTTGGGTCTGCCGCTCGCTGAGTTTGCGAGGGCCTGCGCCCCGAGCCCCACACCGACCCCTGCAACGGTGGATAGGATATCTCCCGTGCCGTGGGTGAACGAGGTGTTTATCCCGAGGATGTTGCCACTGCTGAACGGGGCGAGCACACGTCGGTTATAGCCGTGTATATTGCTATGGCTGAACGGAGTAAGCACACGGTTGTTGTAGCCGAGGATATTGCTTCTGTCAAGCATTGTCACAGTGCGCATTATATCGTTATACAAAACATCACCTTCTTGCATTTATATTGTCAGAAAAATATGCTTTTTCCCATACCATTATGATGTAATTGTAGCACACTTTATGCCAATAGTCAAGGTCATCCGACATCGATACGACGCATATCATATATAGCCGATCAACAGAACACCGCCTGCAGTGCTCGCAGGCGGTGAAGGGTTTAGTTTATCATATCTCGGTGCGCTCGGTCATGTTGTGCACGACCTCCTTGATAAGCAGGGGGAGGAAGGGCTTTGTTATGAAATCATCGCAGCCGAGGGCAGCAAACTCCGACGAGGCATCGAGGTTTTTGTCTGCCGTCATCAGCACGACGGGGACATCATGCTTTTCCCTTATGTGCTGCAGGGTCTCAAGACCGCTCATGTCGGGCATATTAACGTCCAGCATGATAAGGTCGAACCTCTCGTTTTCAAGCATCTTTAGTGCCTCAGCACCGCCGCCTGCCGCTCTCATCTCATATCTCGGCTCGTCCTTCATGATGTGGGCGAGTATCATGTTGTTCATGGGCTCGTCGTCAACTGTAAGCACTCTTCTGGGTGCATCTTCACCTTGTCGCATGGTATACTCCTTATCCTCGTCCATCATTTGCAGCATGATGGTAGCGATCTCGGGGTCAAACTGGGTGCCCCTGCCTTTTTCTATCTCAGCCCTTACCACATCCTGCGGCAAAGCCTTACGATAGCTTCTGTTACTGGTCATTGCGTCATAGGTATCGGCTACAGCGAGTATCCTCGCCGCCAGCGGTATCGTATCACCTGCAAGGCCGTTGGGATAGCCTCTGCCGTCGTATCGCTCGTGGTGATACTTTGCGGCTATAGCGATAAGATTGTTGCCTGCGATGCCACGCAGGATATTGTATCCTGTTACGGGATGTATCTTTATAATGTTGTATTCCTCATCGGTGAGCTTTCCTGCCTTGTTGATTATCTCAACAGGTATGCGTATCTTGCCGATATCGTGGAGGATACCTGCACGGTATATCTCCTCCTGCTCCTCCTCCGACATACCCATGCGCTTTGCCAGCATACAGCCATACTCCGCAACTCGTTTGGAGTGACCGCTGGTGTAGCGGTCTTTTGCATCCACCGCTTCACTCAGTGCCGTTACGGTCTGCACGAACATCTCTTCTATCGCATCCTGTTTTTTCATCAGCTCGGCATTCTGCTCTTTTACGGTCTGCTCAAGCTCGGTGTTGTTATCCGACAGATAGTTGATATGCTGCCACTTGTGGGTGTCATCATAAAGCTCCATCATGTAGCCGTATACCTTGCGGTTGTAGTAGCGTCGGTTGAAGCGGCACTCAAAATGCTTGTTGTCCAGTTTGAATGAGGTGATATATTCCTTGTCGTCTTTGGGGATGGCTTTGATCGCCTCTTCAAGCTCGGGTATATTTTTTATGGGGTAATCGATGTAGCAGTCAGCGAGCTGAGGAAACACCTCCTCTGCCATCTTGTTGCAGCCTACGTAGTTAAGAGCGTCATCGAACATTATATATCCGTTGGCCTGTTTTTTCTGCAGCACCTCGGCAACGCTGTCCTCAACGTTATACAGTCTTATCCTGTGGTGTATCACCAGGAAGAACCATCCGTTGAACACATACAGCGCAGGCATTATCTCAAAATCCGCATTGATGAGCCTGCCGATGAAGAACATAGATACATTCATTGCCTCCAGCCCGAACATCAGATACAGATTTTTTCGGGAGACCGAACGTTTTTTTGCCGTGGAGTGTATCAGCATAGCCGTCTGTACGATGATCGCACCGTACAGTATGAGATAGAACAGCGGATGCCCGATGCCGTACTCATTGACGAGGATGGTGGAATCCCACAGCGTTTCGAGGTGATACTCGGTGTAGTAGAGGTCGTTGTATCCTATGGTCATTATCATGAAGTAAACGGCGAAGCAGTAAGCATATATGCCTATTCTCAGCTTTTTACCGAATTCATACTTGCATATCGAGCATATCATTGATATCATAAGCGGAGAGGTGAAGCATCCGCCGATATATGCGATCTTTGTAGCGATCACTGCCTCCTGCACGGTCTGCGACAAGCCCACTGCGAGGTAGCCTGCGTTAGATATTGCCATTATCAGCATAAGCAAAATGAAATAGTAATCGATCTTTTTGTTGTCAACTGCGGTGATAAGGACAAACAAATTGATAATAGCAAGCACTGTAGTAATGATATAATAAGCTATCATGATCTATTCACATCCTCTGACATGATTTTGTTAAAGACATCGCATATCCTGTCGTACTGTTCAAAAAGCGATGCCTGCGCCCCAACTATCTCCTCGGGGAGGCTGTCGGTGCTCATATTCTGCATTTTTGCGGCAAGGTCGCCCAGTGCTGTCGCACCGACCGAATAGGCGTTGTTTTTGAAGCCGTGAACACGTATGCAGTAATTTTTATAGTCGCCTGCGGCAAGGAAGCCGCTCAGCTCATCCTTTATCGGCAGCTTTGCAAAGCATCTGAACAGCTCGATATAAAACGACTTGTCGCCCATACATATCGTCAGTGCCTTGTCAACATCCAGCTCGGGCAGCTGCGCTGCTATTTCGTTTACGATGCTGTCGGGGCCGTTGCAGGATGCGTCGGGCTTTGCAGTATTGTTATCCATTTTATCCGATACCTCACTGTTGTCGGCAGCGGTGCTTTCCGCCGCCTTGTCATTGCGCTCTTCTTCCTTTTGCTGGGTATATATCACCTTGCCGTTTGGCAGGTGCTTTACCAGCATCTCCTCAAGCTTTTTGCCGTCGATGGGCTTGCTCATATAGTCATCGAAGCCCTCTGCAAGGTACATCTCCCTCACACCTGTAACGGCGTTGGCGGTAAGTGCGATTATTGCAGCGTCCTCGCTCATGTTTGCGGGCATATGCTTCATGTGCTTGAGGGTCTCGATGCCGTCCATTTTCGGCATCATGTGGTCAAGCAGCACGATGTCATATTTGTTGCTGCGCATTAGCTCCAGTGCTTCCTCGCCGCTCATGCACATGGTTATCCTTGCTTTGGTATCCTTCAGCAGATTTTTTACTACCAGCAGGTTCATGTGATTGTCGTCTACCACCAGTATGCTTGCATTGGGGGCGGTAAATATCGTGGTGTAGCCCTCCGCATCTGCAAGCCCGCTGTGCTCCTGTCCCAGTATCCTGCCGATGCTTTCGGTGCTGAGCACCCTCTGCGTTAGGGTGATGACAAAGGTTGAGCCCTTGCCGTATTCGCTATCCACTGTTATGGTGCCGCCCATCAGCGTTATCAGCCTGTGCGTTATCGCAAGCCCCAGACCTGTGCCCTCGATATCACGGTTGGTGGACAGGTCGAAGCGGCTGAAATCCGAGAACATATCTGCAAGGTCTTCTTTTTTTATGCCGATGCCCGTATCCGACACCGAGAATTTAAGCTGCACCTGCTTTTCGGCTTCATCCACACTGCCACGCACATACAGCTTGACAGTGCCCTTGTGGGTATATTTTACGGCATTGCTGAGTATGTTAAGCAGCACCTGCCTTATCCTTATATCGTCGCCGTACAGCCAGTCGGGTAGCTCCTCGCTGATATCGGTGGTGAATCGCAGGCCTTTTTCCAGTGCCTTCAGCTTTACCATGTTGACGACATCCTGCAGCACATCGCTTAGCCTGTAGTCGTGCTCCGATATATCCATCTTGCCCGATTCTATCTTCGAAAAATCCAGTATATCATTGATTATCGAAAGCAGGTTGTGACTGGCGTTGTCAACTATCTTTGCGTATTCCTTTATGTCGTTTTCGGTGCTTTCACGCAGTATCATCTCGTTCATACCGATGACGGCATTGATGGGAGTTCGTATCTCGTGGGACATATTTGCGAGGAAGTCGCTCTTTGCACGGTTTGCTTCCTCTGCCATTATCTTTGCCTGTCGCATCTCCTCGCTCATCTGTGCCTTGCGCTCTGCGCCCATGAGGTATATGATGATGATAACTATCAGCACCCACAGCAGCCCGAATGTCCAAAGCACCAGCGGCACGATGATGGATATTTCGCCCGCAGGGGCACTTGAGGGCACAAAGCCCATTATGTACAGCCCTGTATAGCCTGTCTCTGCGGCGAATATCACTGTATCGTTGCCGCCGTATGCCGCAGCGGATACATCGATGTTCATCGCCTTGCGGATATCTTCTATCGCTGCCGCATTGCTTTCGGTGTTAAGCTGCTCTATCTCCGCCGTAGAGTTCAGCGAGCGCAGTATCACCCTTCCCTCATCGTCTATCAGCAGGCACTCGCCCAGACCGCCGTAGCATACGGGGTTTACCCGTTTTTCAAGCACATCGCAGGAGTACAGCTTGTACAGCACATATTTAACATTCTGACCGCTGTATACGGGGGCGGTGAACAGCACCGTGTCACCGTGCGTGCTCACAGCGGGAGTACCTCTCACGGATTTGAAGAAGCAGTCATAATCCGAGAAATCCAGCTCCCTGCCGTATGCCGCAGTGCCGTCGATGCGCATAACGCCGTAGGATATGCCCTCCTGCTCGGTAAACGCATCGTTAAGCTCGCCGCTGTCGATATCCACCAGTGCGGCGGCATCGCTCAGCAGGGCAAGCTCGTTGTTGAAGCAGTTGTCTACCATCTGCGCCGCCATGCGGCTGTAGCCTGCAACGTGGCTTTCTACCTGCGTGCGGGTGATATCCAGCAGCTTCAGCCACATAAGCATGCATACTACACCGATAACGATAAAGCCGCACACTATCAGCAGTGCGCCGTACAAAAGTCGCTTTTTATCTACTTTCTTACTCATATATCACCACTCCGTCAACAAACCAGTCCATATCTGTAAGCATAGTGTCATCGCTGAGGGATTCGCCCTCGCTGCAGCGCAGCGTGCCGCTGTTGTCGTAGATGATGCCCGAGAACACATCGTTCAGCCCGTCAAGCTCTGCCTTTGCAGCCTCGACCTCCTGTATGGTGGCATCGTCCACCTGCGGGGAAAGCTGCGACAGTGCCACAACACCGCTGCCTATCTCGAACCATCTGCGCTGTACCTCATTCGGATTGCCCTGCACGAACTCTCTGATTATCTGATAATACAGCGAATCCCAGTTCCACACTGCCGCAGTGAGGTATTTATCCGACAGCCCCTCGGCGACCTCGTTGTAGCCGATGGAATATGCCCCTGCCTTATCTGCCGCCAGTGCGGTGTAATGCTGATTTTGATGGTATGTCATCACATCCACGGAGATATCGGTCAGCAGCCTTTCGGCTGCGGCGGTCTCCCTATCGCTGTCGTCCCACGAGTTTGTCCAGCACACATACACATCGGCATCGGGATTAACTCTCCTCACACCGAGGGTGAAAGCATTTATGCCCCTGTTTACCTCGGCATTAGGCATAGCCGCCACATAGCCGATGGAGTTGTTTTCGGTCTGCATACCCGCAATGATGCCTGCGAGGTATCTCGCCTGATACATCCTGCCGAAATATGATGTAAGGTTATCCGCCACATACTCAGAGGATATCGCATAAAAGGCGATATCAGGATAGCTTTCGATTACATCCTTTGCTTCCATAGGATAGGAGTAGCTGGAGAGGATTATCATCTCTGCCCCTTCCTTAACAAGCTCGTGTATGGCTTGTGCGCAGCTGCCGTTGCCCTCTGCGATGTCCTCTTTGACGATAAGCTCAGTATCGAGCTGTTCGCACGCAGATATGACACCGTTATAATGCGCACCGTTCCAGCCGCTGTCGGTGGTCTTACCTGTGATTATCAGTCCCACTGTATGCTGCGCCCCACGCTGAAAGCCCGACAGCCCTATTACAGCCAGCACTGTTATCAGCACTGCAACTGCTGCGATCAGCAGGATGCTCTGCTTTAGTTTGTATTTATCCATCGATAACTACCCCCTCTACATACCAGTCGAATTCGTTGAGCATGGCTTTGTCGGTCATGCTTTCGCCTTCGGCTACACGCAGGTTGCCCTCGTTGTCGCAGATGGGGCCGTAAAACACGCCGAATGTGCCGTTGTTCAGCTTTTCACGCTCAGCTTTGATGGCATCGGCTATCCTGCTGTCGGCATTGGGGGAAAGGGGAGCTATATCTATGATGCCCGTATCGGAGCTTTCCCAGTAATTTGCGCCCTCAAACTTGCCCTGCAGGCATTTGAGGATGTTGGGAGTATAGAATTTCTCCCAGTGCCACACCGCCGAGGTAAGGCAGGTATCGGGGTATAGCTCGCTGTTATCGATATTGTAGCCGATGGCCATGATATCGTGCTCATCCGCCACTCTGAGAGGCTGCAGCGAGTCGGTGTGCATTGCAAGCACATCGATATCGTGCTGAGATACGAGGGATTCTGCAGCGTCAGCCGCAGCGGCATCCTCATTCCACGAGTTTATCCATTTAACATACACCTTAGCCTCGGGATTAACGCTGCGCACACCGAGGGTAAAGGCATTGATGCCCCTGTTGACCTCGGGGATAGGGAAAGCCGCCGCATAGCCTATCTCATTTGTTTTAGTCTGAAGCCCTGCGGCTATACCCGTAAGGTATCTCATCTGATAGATCCTGCCGAAATAGGTGGACAGGTTTTTGCGATAGCCTGTGCCCGCAGCGTGGAAGAAAAACACCTCGGGGTATTTTTCGGCAGCGGCTATCATCTGCTCGCCGTAGGCGGCAGAGTTTGCGATTATCGTAGTGCAGCCGTTTTCCACCAGCTCGTCGATTTTGGCGATGGCATCATCGGGGGATACACATTCAAGATATGTAACATCGAGGTTAAGCTGCTTGGCTGTCAGCTCAAGTCCCTCGCAGTGGGATTGGCTCCAGCTTTTGTCGTCCTTGCGTCCGTTGAGGATAACGCCCACCTTTGTGATATCCTCTGTCACGTTGGTGCTCTGCTCGTTTGCGTTTATCAGCAGTATTCCTGCCACGATGCCGATGATGACTATCGAGGCTATTATGATTATCTTTTTCATTTTTCACTCCGTCAATATCCTGTCCTGTTGCTCACAGTATCTCAAATATACATTATAACACATAATGTGACAAAATTCCAGTGTTGGGCAAAATTCTGCTACTTACACAAAAAATGTGCTGTTTGTAGAATTTTGTATGGTGATTTTGGTTATTTTGATGAAATCGTATTCAGCTGCCTTTGTTTGACGGGCTAAATGCCCGTTTTTTGTCGAAAATACTCGACGGTCAAGTGCTAAGTGTCAAATTGATATGTGATTTTTTCTGTAAAATTATTGATTTTTGTCGCTAAATGTGTTATAATGTACAAAGTATTATATGTTGGTACGGTGTCGTGCCGTATCAGTCGGCAATTATCCCATAATCCAATCTGCTTATTTTTATGGAGGTAGTTATGTACACGAGCGCACATCAGAAAAGATCTAAGTTACCCGTCGGTATGGGTGGGGCGGCAAGCCCTGCTTCCCGTATGCAGGGCGGCGTGCCGAATTCGCTTGCACTGCGCACAGTGCAGCAGCGTGAGCAGGCTCAGATACCCAATGCGGAAAACGAGGCGGATAGGCTCTCTGCGTCTGTAAAGTCGGGCACTCCCGATACTGTAAAGGCACTTATGGGTCAGCGCATGGGAGCTGATTTTTCGGGAGTACGTTTCCACACAGGTGCGGCTGCTGCCGCTAAGGCGGATGCTGTGGGTGCCCGTGCCTACACCAGCGGAGCCGATGTTTATTTCGGCGAGGGCGGATTTGATGCCTCCGTTGCGGCGCACGAGCTTGTACATACAGTGCAGCAGGGTATGGTGGACAGTAGCGTGTCTACTATGTCAACTCCTGTAGGCGGTGTGCAGAGGCTCGGAAATCCCTTCAAATGGGGATGGAACAAAACGGGCGGCAGAATGATCCGCAAGAACCACGACGCTATGATGGACTTAAAGAAGGCGAAGGATGAAGGCGACTGGGAAAAGATGTCTAAGCTGGACAAGACCAACTGGATCGTGCATAATCCTGCGGCGTATATGAAAATGTTAACTAAGGGCAATCAGACCAAGACAGCCGAGCGAATTGAAAAACGCAAGAAAGAAATGGAGCGTGCGAGCGAATTCCTTGCAAAAGACGAGAACAAGCTTAAAAATTCCTCCATGCTTGCCACAGACGAAAATGGCGAGCTTGCTGTTACCGATACCCGCAAGGCGGATGAGGTGCATTTTGCTCAACGAAACCATACTGTACGCAAGATTTTAAAGAAGGGCCTAGGTAAAACAGCCTCTGGAATAAGTGGTACATCTTCAGCAACGGACAATTTTGTTTCACCGACAGTTGGTCTCACAGGAGATTCGCTTAAACTTGGAGGTCTTACAAGTGCATCTAATGTTCTGGGCGCAGTAGGCGGAGGCTTGGGCGTTGGTACAGGCGTGGTTGACTCTATTCAGGACGGCAAGGATGTTGTTGAAAATTTAATGGATCGCCAGTATCTTCAGGCTGCATCTTCTGGATCGGGCTTTTTGGGAGATCTTACATCCATCGGATCAAATATCTCTGGTATCCACAATGCTCTTACAGACGCCGATGGGTCAATGATCTCTGGCGGTGTATTGGATATAGCCACTGGTTTGTTTGAAATGGGTAAGGGCGGCATTGATATGGGTCAAAGCTTGTATCATAGAAAAAAGCTCAATGAGTTGGATGCTAAGTATAAGGGCAAAACAAGAGATGAACTCGGAAATAATAAATCTAATCTTCTAGCCCACGATATATTGGCACAGGGCAAGATGGAGAACACTCGTAAGGCTATAAATGGCTTAGGCGATGTTTTGACTGGTGGAATTGATACGGCGGGAGGAATCGCCGCTTTAAGCGGAGCCGGCCCTGCAGGAAGTATTGCTGCGAAGGGTGCTTCGTCACTCGTTAAAGTGGGCTTTACGGCGCTTGACAAGTTACAGAAGCATCGTATGGAGAAAAAGGTGATCGGTCAGACGGTGCAGATCACCGATGATATGGTCAAAAAATTCCAGGAGGAATCGGGCATCACCAACTTCAGCCGTGCAAAGCAGGCAT
>JAZPZN010000048.1:0-14241 GCA_045544715.1 Oscillospiraceae bacterium
GTTGTCACAAGCCTCGACGGAGCTGTTGTCACAAGCCACGACGGAGCTGTTGCCCCTAGCCACGACGGAGCTGTTGTCACAAGCCTCGACGGAGCTGTTGTCACAAGCCTCGACGGAGCTGTTGTCACAAGCCACGACGGAGCTGTTGCCCCTAGCCACGACGGAGCTGTTGTCACAAGCCTCGACGGAGCTGTTGTCACAAGCCACGACGGAGCTGTTGCCCCTAGCCACGACGGAGCTGTTGCCCCTAGCCACGACGCTCCGATGATAGCGCTTTTTAACGGTCACTGTAGCCGTGCAGTCGATATAAATCCTGCCCTTAAAATTATCGGGGATAGCGTCAAGCTCCGCCTGATTTGTGACGGTTATCTCCGTCAGTTTGTTGTAATTAATTCCCATTGTTTTTCTCCTCGTCTGTAATTTTGTTGATGATCTCCTCCAGCAGCTCCTCTCGCTGCTCGGGTGTGAGGGTCTCTGCGAATATCACTGCTTGTCCTCCTTGATAAGCTCATCAGTCGTGCAGCCAAAGTAAGCCGCTAGAGCTGCCAGTTCGATATCGGTAACGAACCTCTGTCCGCTCTCGATGCGCTGTACTGCGTTCTTGTCGATCTCTATACCATGAGCCCCGAGATTGTCAGCCAGCTGACGCTGAGAGATCTTCTGCGCTTCCCTGCGCCTTGCAATTGCAACACCTACGATGTTGTTGCGACCGCCGTTCCTGTTCAAAAACATACACTTTCCCTCCTAATCGCACCATCTGCGCCACGCTGCCTTAGCACCATTTACAGTCTTGTACTCCTTGTCCAACAGCTTCTTGCCGCCAATGACTCTGATAGTCAGACGGGCAGTGCCGTCCTTGTGGGGCTGTATAACCGCCTTGATGCCGTAATCTGTGTACTTAATCACTGCTTGTCCTCCTTACTAACTATGTGCTTGCCGTCAACCACCTCAACGGTGTAGCCGAGCGTCCTCAGCATATCCACGTTTTTATGGTAGAGGCGGAAAAGCGCCCCTGCAGTGCACGTCGCTTTTTCCTGCTTCTCTACGATGCCGTCCAGCATCTCTGCCAGTACCTCGTCTTTCATAGGGTGGTCTCCTTTCTCTCCAACGCTCTCAGCTTCTTCAGACGCTTCTCAAGGTCGGCTATGTTCAACCCCCAAGCGGTGTATGCATCCTCCGTGTTGACGAGCTGTGCATTCCAGACGGGACGGTTGTTCTCCTGCATAACCTCTCTCGCCTTGTTCTTCAGCTTGACTACCGTCGCACTTCCGATGCTGCCGAAAATCTCCTTGATGTCGTTGTTCGACAGCTCTATGCGCTCGTAGTAGATGCGGATAGCCGCTTCGATTGACTGCAGCTGTGGTATGCGGACTGATATTGTTGATTTTGACATTTGTGTTCCTCCTTACTGCAACATCTGCGCCATACTCAGCGGAATACCTAGCGTCTTAGCTACGATTTCAGCGATCGTGTCATTGACACGTGCTCCGCACATCAAAGCCTCTATAGTGCCTACTGTGTAGCCCGTTGCCAGCGCAAGGTCTTTGTACTTCCAATTCCGCAGAGCAAGCTGTTTCTTTACCTCTGCTTTGAATGCCACAAAACGACTGTTAATGTTTATCACCCCTTGTCTGTATTTTCTTGTAAAATAACCTTGACAAAATGCCGAAAAAGATGTATCATAAAGATGTGAAGCAATATGATACTAAACAGTATAGTTCCGCCTTTATAGACGGTGCTTTCGTTGTGCTTTTTGTGTTAGGGTTCGTTTACAAATAATATTATACATTCATAAAATGCGTTTGTCAATAGGTTTGCGCACTTTTTGGATGTTTTTGTCATATCTACACAAAAGCGCAATTACCAATTTATGCACAAATAACAAAAAGCCGCTCTTCAGAGCGGCAGGGAGGTATTGTAATGGAAAGCAAAAAATGCCCATACTGTAATCAAGTCTATCCTATTTTTCGTCGAACCGAAGATAATAAAGGAACTTTTAATGATTTTCGGTTTAATATCGATAATCATAATATAATTGGCAAAGCTGAATTTTATGCAAAATATCATCTTATCATTACTCAATGTCCAAACTGTGGCGAAGACACACTTTGCATTGAGGAACGAATTCCAGCAGATTATGGCAGTAACAAGCATGTATACCAAGTTAAACCCGACGCTATATATAATACATATCCTGATTTCGTACCGCAGGGTATAAAAGACGATTATGAAGAAGCGTGCGCAATAAAGCATTTAAGTCCTAAAGCCTCTGCAACATTAGCTAGACGCTGTTTGCAAGGTATGATCAGAGACTTTTGGAATATAAGTGGTAAGAAGAGCTTAAATGAAGAAATTTTAGCAATACAATCAAAAGTGCCAGTTACATTATGGAAAGCAATTGATGCTGTTAGACAGTTGGGAAACATAGGTGCACATCCTGAAAGGGATATAAATCTCATTGTTGATGTCGAAGATGGAGAGGCCGAAAAGATAATTAAATTGATTGAATTACTTATCGATCAGTGGTATATCAACAGATATGATCAGGAACAGTTATTTTCAGATATAGTAGGAATAAACGATGAAAAGCAAGCAGAAAGGAAAAAGCCGACATAAAGTCAACATAGATTTTACTCGTTTTCTTCAACAGTTCCAAAACTGCATGACAAATTAATTTCATGGCTGTAAAACATCAATTCTTGTACTGCATGGTTTAACTCTTTTTGCAGTCTATCAACCTCACAGAGTAATTCTTTAAACCTTGCATCGTCGTTTGGTTTAATAATTAATGTTATTTTTCCGTTGTCATTTGATGCGTACATTGTGTTCCTCCTTATCCAGCATAAAGCTATAAACTGTGGTGATTATATTATACATTCATAAAATGCGTTTGTCAATAGAAAGGAGATAAATATGTTCTACGAAATGTTTATCAGATTATGTGACGAAAAAGGTGTAAAACCTACAAATGTAATTGAAGAGTTAGGCTTCAGTAGCGGAAATCTATCACGCTGGAAAGGCGGTTTAGAGCCAGGAAGAAAATCTCTACTTAAAATAGCAGAATATTTCAATGTATCTACAGACTACTTGATAGGCAAAAGTGCCGAAAAACCTAATCTTTCTCCAAAGGAGCAGAGGGTTCTTGACATATACAACAGCCTATCGCCTGAGCAGCAGAAGAACTTTGAGCGTCTGCTTGACAGCGTTCTTGGTCTGAATAAAGGCGAATAAACATATCAAGCTGTTCATCCGACAGCATAGCAATCTTCTCAATTATTGACATTTTGTGCGCTCCTTTCTTGATATGTTCATATTATAACACCGCTATGAACATTTGTCAAGCGAAATTTCGGAAATAGTAACAAAATACTGTATGAACAAACTATATACCACAATATATTGTATTTCCTTGTAACTAATGTAACATTATATCAACTGCAATTTACTGCAAATTTTTGAAAGTACCTTTAAAAACAAAAAATCCCCTGCCCGAAAGAGCAGGGGAAAATAGCAGAAAGGAGCGTAAATATGCCAATTACCAAAACAGGAAAGTCAAAAGACGGCAAGCAACAATATCGAGTGCGCATCAACTACACCGATGCTGCAGGCAAGGCGCATCAGGTCGAGCGCACCGCCTATGGCAAGGACGAAGCCAAGCTGATAGAGCAGCAGTTAATGGCAGAATATAAAGACAAGCGCTCCAATACAAAGCGGCTGACCGTGCAGGAGCTATTTGAGGAATACAGCGAGTATCACAGCCACGAAACACGCAAGACCTCCCACGACAGCACTATGAGAGCTCTCCGCCTCAGAGTGCTGCCGACTATGGCAGAGCACAGGCTCGACCGCCTTTCGCAGCCAATCCTCGCCCAGTGGAAGAACGAGATCGCAGGAACTGAATTATCCATCACCACCAAGCAAAACGCATACGCAGCCTTTGTGGCAATGCTGAACTATGCAGTGAAGATGGACTACCTCCCCAAAAATCCGCTTGCAGTGTTAGGCAATTTCAAGGATGCAGAGGCTATCGATAAGCCTGCAGAAAAACTGCAATACTACACCGCAGAGCAGTTCTGCGCCTACATCAATCAAGCCAAAGAACAGGCGGTATCGGTGATAGACTGGGGATTTTATGTGTTCTTCTGCATAGCGTTCTACACGGGCGCACGCAAAGGCGAAATAAACGCACTGAAATGGTCTGACATCGACGGAAATATAATGCACATCCGCCGCAGTATAGCTCAGAAACTCAAGGGCGGCGATGTCGAGACCCCTCCCAAAAACAAATCAAGCTATCGTGACCTGCAGATACCCGCTCCGCTGCTGGCGGTGTTGGAAGAGCACAAGGAACGTCAGAAAGCCGCATCAAGGGCATTCAGCGATGATTATCGCATCTGCGGAGGTGAGCGCCCCCTGAGGGATACCACAATTGAGCATAAAAACAATGCCTTTGCAAAGGCAGCCGATCTGCCGCATATCCGTATCCACGATTTCAGGCATACTCATGCTTCACTTTTAGTAAACGAGGGGATAAATATTCAAGAGATCGCTCGCAGGCTCGGGCACTCGAATGTGCAGATGACCTGGAACACCTACAGCCACCTATACCCCCGAGAGGAAGAAAGAGCCGTTGCGGTTCTCGATAAAGTAACGCTCTGAAAATCCCCGAAAAATCCCCGTTTTTTCTGAAAATCGTAATTTCTGAGTTGTTTTGAAAAACGGCGAAAACGCATGCAAATGGCTTTGTTATGGGGGTTTATCGAAGCATTGAAACTCTCGCAAAATGCGTGAAAATGCACAAAGCGTTTCCCACCGTTTCCGCCAAGCAAAACCACTCTGCAAGGAGTGGTTTTTGTTATTTTGGGATTTTTCAACCTTATAGCTTTTCTTTTGTCCTTCACAAATCTACTCTAATATAAATCCATGTGAGAATAAATATACAAATTGAAACTATTCGCTTAACCAAAGCAAGAAAAATTCAAGATTGTCCAATTGACATCGAGTTAATGTTGTGGTATAATTTAATAAAACTACACGAAACGAGGGACAATATCATGTTTATTGACGATTTTCATACTTACAAACATAGAGTATCACAGTATGTGCCGAAGTTTTCCGAAATGACTGAGGAAGCTACCAAAACAGCACTCATCATGCCATTCTTGGTGCTGCTTGGATATGATGTATTCAATCCCGATGAGATACTACCCGAGTATGTCTGCGATGTGGCAGGTAAAAAGGGAGAGAAGATCGACTATGCCATATTACACGATGGAGAGCCTATTATCCTCGTTGAGGCAAAGCGTGCAGGCATGAAGCTGCAAAAACAGCAACAAGGTCAGCTTTTCCGTTATTTCTCCACAAGTCACTGCCGCATAGCAGTGCTAACAAATGGTATAACATACAATTTCTATAGCGATATCAATTCACCGAACGTCATGGACGATGACCCATTTCTGTCTTTCAATGTTCTTGAGGATGATGAAGAACTGTTTGTATCCTCACTGGAGCAATTCTGTAAGGAGCGTTTCAGCATCAAGGAGATACTGTCAAAGGCAGTGTTTCTAAAATATGTAAAGGTCGTCGAGCAAACATTAAAACAGGATCTGGCAAACCCCAGTGATGAGTTGGTCAAATATTTCCTGTCACGTCCCGAAATTAAGACAGGTGCACGTATTACCACGCAGATGATAGACAAGCACCGATCAGCTACATCAGAGGCAATGCGTAAAGTAATGGGTGCAACTATCAGCACTGCCCCCGTTTCGGTCGTTGTTCCGATACCCACCGAAAACGCAAAGCCGCAAAGAACTTTAGCTGACGATGTAATTGATGAAATTAGATCTGTTAACCCAGAGCTTAAATGTGAATATAAAGGAAACGGTGGTATATACTCAATAGTTATTACCGATCATGGCAATATGAAAGGCATAATTCGTGTATCAAAACAACGCATATTAAAACTAGACTATTTTGGTGCTGATGGACGGATGTGCTTTTTCGGAGACATCCAGCAGATAAAATCAATACTCTGAAATTCACCCATCCTAAGCAAAGTATTGACAGCTTGCCTGCAAGCTTCTATCTACCGTTTCCGCCAAGCAAAACCACTCTGCACGGAGTGGTTTTTGTTATTTTGGGATTTTTTGCAACCTTACCGCTTTTATTTAGTCTTAATATATAGAGAGAAAAAGGAGGTATCGCCGTGGATGACGAAAAGATCATCGAGCTGTATTTTTCACGCTCGGAGCAGGCGCTTGCCGAAACAAGAACTAAATACGATAAGCTTTGTATGAAGATAGCAAACGGAATTCTCCGCAACCTGCAGGACTCGGAGGAGTGCGTCAGTGCCTCCTACATGAAGCTGTGGAACACCATTCCCCCGACCCGTCCTAACACCCTGCGAGGCTACCTATGCGCAATCGTGCGTAACACTGCACTCACCCTCTATACAAGACTCAACCGCTATCACTGCGAGGAGCTTGACGAGTGCATCCCCGATAACAGCACCGTTGAAGCAAGCTACGAGAGCAAACAACTGGGAAGCCTTATAAATGAATACATAGGCTCTGTTTCAAAAACAAATCGTGCGGTGTTCGTGTCAAGATACTATTTTAATATGTCGATATCAGAGATAGCCGAGGGTATAGGAATTAGCGAGAGCGCCGTAAAGACCCGCCTCTCACGTATGAGAGCAGGATTGAGGGAGTTTCTCGAAGAAAGGGGTGTTGAAATATGAGCCGTGACAGAGATTTCTGGCTGGATGCGATGTCGCACATCGATGAACAATATGTTGGCGATGCCATAGACCTCCACATAAAGCAGGAGGAAAAGCAGCACATGAGCTTTTTTCAGCGCCACAAAGCTAAACTGATCGGAGGCGCAGCAATTGCTGCGGCAGCGGTCATAGTTTCCGCTGCGCTGCTTAGCAATCCCCTTCAGCCTGACATACTCTCCCCCACTGACAGCGAGATAGTCGCTGAGATAAGCCTAGACAGAGATGATTTTACGATGGATTACTCGGTCTATGACGAGTATTTCAACGCAATGTGGGATAATGACCTATGCACCGTTGACTACTTTGAAAGCGGAAGAACCTGCCTCGGCTTCCTCGAAAACGAGGACGGCGCATTTATGTTGGCGCAGAATTCCGCTATGAAATACGAGGTGTGGTTCATCGCAAACGGCGATACAAATACGATGTACTATGCCATAGGAAACACCCTTGACAGCGTTGAATTTTTGAAGGTGACCGCTAAGACGAAAACAGGCACAACTCCCGACGAAAAGGAGCTTGCAAAATTCAATCTTGACCGCCTTATGACGCAGTATGACGGGGAATTTATGGGCATAAATGTTTCAAGCTCTCATCCTGCTACGCTGCTTGATATCGACAAGGACGGCAGCAACGAACTGCTGATACGTGGCGTTGTATATTACAACAATCCCGATCATATCTTCGTATTTGAGGGCGAGCCTCACAAGCGCACTCTTGACAGTCATTTTACCGCAAGGCATCTCGGCAGCTTTGAGACGTGGCACAACTGCGGTACTGAAGCAAATGGAAATCCTTTCGTAATGCAGAGCTTCTCCTCCGCTACCAGAAAAGGCACTTATGTCGCTGAGATAGACAGAGTAAACGGACGTTATGAGCTGGTATATACTCTCTCATGGGGAACGATAACACGGGACGGTGAAACTGTCAGCTTCCGCAGAAGAGGCTACGATGTGACGGATGTGGCATTCGGGCTTAGAGAGGACGACCTTACAGAGGAGGAATTCAGCAAGCTACTCGACTACTACTGCGACCGTATGACCTCGGAGATAAAGATCGACAACGAGGTGATAAAAACACCCTCAAAGCTTGATTTCACGACGGATTACAGCTATTTTACCGATAACTATGAGGGAATATGGACAGATGCAAACGGCGACCTGCTTGAAATTAGCTACTACAGCGACGATATGCTGGGCGATGATATGAGGTGCAAGGGTTTCGCCGAGGATGAAAACGGAACCTATATGTACACCTATTTCTACAAAGGCAGCACCGAAAACATCACCGAGTATCTGTGGTATATTCCTCACAACAATCCGAATACCCTGTACCGCTTTGAATACCTTCTCGGCACTGACAGCGGAATAATAAACAGCAGCGCAGCATATATGCGCACTGCCAACACTGTCAAAAAAGATGGCAATATGTCTATGTTTGGTGTGAGGGTGATGTCATCGATATTCGTCAGCGACGGATATTATCTTAAAGCAAGCATCGCCGCAGATATCAACAAGGATGGAACAGAGGAGCTTCTGCTGTTCTCCGACAGCACATCTACGATGGTTATGGAAAAAGGCTCATCAAAAGAGCATCCCGAATTTTCCTATACTCCTGCGGGTATCAGTGGGCTTGGATATATGCTGCGGCAAAAGGATATCAGCAAATTGAAGATATACAACACCTCACCCGACAGCGAGGGCGACCCATTTGCGATATACGCTTTCGACGGAGAAATAATGGTGTTTGAGATACACCACGATACAAGCGAGGGTGCAATGGTGGACTACATCTCCTCTACGATGCTCGGCTGTCAGCAAAACAGTGCTCTCCCCGAGCCGATAGAGGGCTATAGTGCGGATGCGACAGTTTACTACTGCGCCACCTCCCTGCTTGGGCTTAAAGACAGCGAAAAGGACTTTACAAACAACGACTTCACGACCTCTGTATATATCTCCGAGGAGCAGTTCTACGAGCTTCTCAGAAGCTATACCTCACGGATCGAGGGAACAGAGAACGCCATGCCCGACGTACTGTGGACGCAGGACTATACGCTGCTCGAGGAGCATTTCTTCGGCAGCTGGCAGAGCGATGATATTTCATCCTATGTCCTGTTCGATTACCATGAGGGAAGCAGCATCTTCGACCTTGTGTACGGCTACGGATTTTCGGTGGTTGAGCTGAGCGATGGTTATTACTACCTCACCTACGGTGGCGGAGGCTCAGGCTCATATTTCATCCCGAAAGACGAGCCCGACACGATGTATCAGTACGGTGGAGGCATCGCACGGCAGGCACTAAAGAGCGAGTATATCGAGAAATTCACACGACGTTATTACGACAGCGATACTGAGCTTACAGGAAAGCTCAGCGAGATAGGGCTTAACAGGCTCTACAGCCTGATGGGAGCAGATTTCAGCGCATTCGTGCGCTCAACGATGATACCCGACCTGCCCGATCATGTCTTTGAGGGCGTGGGAAACGGCAGGATAGACCTCATTGAGTACGACGAAAACAACGTTTGCTTTACCTTCGACCTTGAAAACGGAAACACCGATGCTACGCTCCGCACCTATAAGTTCAAACGGATCGACGGCAAGTGGATATGCAACAGCAGCTTTACCGATGAGCGAGGTATGCCGATGAGAAAGCACTGGTGGATACTGGATAATATGATAACCTATAACTATTATTGACAATAACGCTATTGCATTATTAACAATAGTATGTTATAATCTAGATGGTTGCAAAACTAAACATTCCTATCGGAGGTATTTGCTGTATGACATTTATTAATAAGGAGTCGGTATAAGCGAGGGAAGATTCCTCAGCTTAAAGCGACTGAGTTTCTTCCCGTTTTGCTATTACTTCAGCACGACCTTCGGGAGGAATACAAATGTACAAAAACAAAAAATTCATCGACAATACTAATGACACAAAGCCTTTCACCTGTGCTGTCTGCAAGACAACAGTAAGTGCTGAGGGCTCGGGCACACATCACCGCAACCACTGTCCCCGATGCCTTTCAAGCATGCATCTTGATGTTATCCCAGGTGACAGAGCATCAAACTGCGGCGGTATTATGGACGCTATCGCAGTATGGGTGCGCAAAGACGGAGAATGGGCTTTGATACACCGTTGCAGAGAATGCGGCTCACTCAGCTCAAACAGGGTAGCTGCCGACGACAACGAATACAAGCTGCTTTCGCTGGCAGCAAAACCACTGGCAGAGCCGCCGTTTCCACTTGAGTTCCTCGGCAAATAATGTATTATCATGAATAAAAGAATGGCGACACTTTCAAAGTGTCGCCTTTTCTGTTATCTGCATCGTCGATGCTACATCTGAAGGGAAGCAGATATCAGCCGCCGCTCTTCAGCGCATCTCTGTCCTTCTTCGCCTGCGTCAGCTTGTAGCTGTTTTCCGTCATGCGCTTCAGCTCCTCGTCGGGAACGTCGGATGCAAGATACACCGTGTTCCAGTGGGTCTTGTTCATGTGATATGCCTCTGTAACGCCCTCGAATGCCTTGCGTAGAAAGTCAGCCTCCATAGGGTCGCATTTGAGGTTAACAACATCTGCCTCGTTATGCTCCATCACCAGCGCAAACCACTTGCGACTAGCCTTGTGGCGCACTACCCAGGTGTTAAAATCCTCATCAAATGGCTGGTCAGTCAGCACATTCGGCAGAGTGCGGCAATAGTCAAGATACTGCTGCTTAGTCATTACTCTTCCTCACATAGTTTATAAAACGGATGTTGTGGCAGTTTGTTTCGATAACAGGAGAGGTCTCGGTTATCTCCCAATCCTCCAGCGCATCCATGTCGGTGAAGAATGTATCGCCACCGAAGCTCTCATACACCCTAGTGATGTATGCCTTATCACAATAGGGCAGCATCTGACTGTATATCTCCCCTCCGCCGATGACGAATATCTCGCCATCAACACTCTTTGAGTAATCAAGGAACTCCTCAACAGAGCCGAATACTTCAGCCCCATCCAGCTCCTTTACCGTGCGGGAGATGACGCAGTTTACCCTGTCGGGCAGCGGTCGCTTCGGAAAGCTCTCGTAGGTCTTTCTGCCCATCACTACCGTTGAGCCTGTCGTTATCTCACGGAAGCGTTTCATATCCGCAGGCAGACGGGTCAGCAGATCACCGTTTCTGCCGATCGCCCAGTCATTGTCTGCAACAAGAATAATTGTCATATCGTTCTCCAATCGGACATCTTGATGACCGCAAAAGCGGCACACCGAAATGTGCCGCTGTGCGATGTGAGATTAGCCGAGAATTACCTCAACAGTGTGCTCGCCGCCCTCGAATACAGGGATTACATTGCCGTCAACAGCCTTGCCGTCAACTGTCATGCTCTTAACGCCTGCGCAAACGTGGTCAGGGTTCTTAACGGTGATGTTGTATACAGCACCTCTGAACAGACGGGATGCCTTGAAGCCGTCCCAAGCTGCAGGAATGGAGGGATTGATCTCCAGACCGTTGTACTGGGGCTTAACACCGAGGATGTACTGGGAAACAGCTACAAAGTTCCAAGCAGCTGTACCTGTCAGCCAGCTGTTCTTAGCCTCGCCGTGACGTGCTGCATCCTTACCTGCGATCATCTGAGCGTATACATAAGGCTCGGTTCTGTGCAGGTCGCTCTTCTCCTCACGGAATGCGGGAGCGATCTTGCTGTAGTACTCATAAGCCTTATCGCCGTGACCAACTGCTGCTTCTGCGCAGATGATCCATGCGTTATTGTGGCAGAATACGCCTGCGTTCTCCTTATAACCGCCGGGGTATGTGGAGATCTCACCGTACTCAACCTTGTAAGTTGTGAATGCGGGGTTGTTAAGTACCATACCGTGATCGGAGTTGAGGTACTTGTCGATGCTCTCGAGAGTCTTGATGTCGTAGCCCTTGTCCTTGCCGAGACCAGCGAGAACGCACCAGCCCTGAGGCTCGATGAAGATCTTGCCCTCTTCACACTCGGAGGAGCCGACCTTGTTGCCGTTGTGATCGTAAGCTCTGAGGAACCACTCGCCGTCGTAGCCGTACTTAACGGTAAGCTCTCTCATCTTCTCGATCTCAGCCTCAGCCTTCTTAGCCTCTTCCTCGTCGCCCTTCAGACGGCACATAGCAGCGTACTCGGGAGCGATGAAGCAGAACATACCTGCGATCATTACAGACTCTGCAACCTGAGAATAGAAGGGAGGATCAGGGAAGATATCCTTGTTGTTGTATGTCTGGAAGCTCTCACCGGGCTTGTCGGAGAAGCAGGAGAGGTTAAGACAGTCGTTCCAGTCAGCACGTCCGCTGAGGGGCAGACCGTGAGGGCCAACCTTCTTAACAACGTGGTAGAACGCTCTCTTAACGTGGTCGAGCATTGTATCAGCAAGCTCAGCCTTGTTCTCATAGGGTACCATCTCATCGAGGATGGTGAGGTCGCCTGTCTCCTTGATATAAGCGGAAACAGCGAGGATCATCCACAGAGGATCGTCGTTGAAGTTGGAGCCAAGCTCGTGGTTACCCATCTTGGTGAGGGGCTGATACTGGTGGTATGCTCCGCCGTCCTCGAGCATTGTAGCAGCGAGGTCGATAAGTCTCTCTCTTGCTCTCTCGGGGATCTGATGTACGAAGCCGAGGAGATCCTGGTTGGAATCACGGAAGCCCATACCTCTGCCGATGCCGCTCTCAAAGTAGGATGCGGAACGGGACATATTAAATGTAACCATGCACTGATACTGGTTCCAGATGTTTACCATTCTGTTGAGCTTCTCGTCGGGAGAATCTACGCTGTACTGAGTGAGCAGCTTATCCCAGTAGTTCTTGAGGCTCTCAAACAGCTTGTCAGCCTTCTCGGGAGTATCGCACATAGCGATCATCTCGTTAGCCTTTGCCTTGTTGATTACATTTGCAAGGGGCTTAGCGTTGCCGTGACCGTCAACAGTATAGCTTGCCTTGATGCCATCGTAGTTGCCGCTCTTGTCGAACTTCTGGTCAGCGGGCATCTCTACATAGCCGAGGCAGAATACCAGCTCCTTGGTCTCGCCTGCTGCAAGCTCAAGCTCTATGTAGTGGGAAGCGATGGGGCTCCAGCCGTCAGCAACGGAGTTCTTGGGCTGACCTGCTGTAACTACATCGGGTCTGTCAAAGCCGTTGTACAGACCGAGGAAGCTCTCTCTGTCGGTATCAAAGCCCTGAATGGGTGCATTTACAGTATAGAATGCGAAGTGGTCACGACGCTCCTTGTACTCTGTCTTGTGGAAGATTGTGGAGCCGAGGATCTCAACCTCGCCTGTGTTGAAGTTACGCTGGAAGTTTGTTGTATCGTCGTTAGCGTCCCAGAGACACCACTCGAGGAAGCTGAACAGCTTGAGGCTCTTCTTCTCGCTGCCCTCGTTTGTGATAGTAACCTTCTGGATCTCACCGTTGAAATCCTGAGGAACGAAGAACTTTACAGTAGCCTTAACGTTGTTCTTGGTACCACTGATGATGGTGTAGCCCATACCGTGACGGCACTCGTAAGCGTCAAGCTCTGTCTTTACGGGAGACCAACCGGGGTTCCAGATGGTGTCGCCATCCTTCAGATAGAAATATCTGCCGCCCATATCAACGGGAACGTTGTTGTAACGGTAACGTGTAATACGACGGAGCCTAGCATCCTTATAGAAGCTGTAGCCGCCTGCTGTATTGGATATCAGTGAGAAAAAGCCCTGTGTGCCGAGGTAGTTTATCCACGGATAGGGTGTGCGGGGAGAGGTGATGACATACTCCCTGTTGACGTCGTCGAAATGACCGAATTTCATTGATAGACCTTCCTTCCCTGTGAGCTTCGACCTTCGCAGAGCCCACAACGGTTATTAATAGTAATAGGGCATAAAGCCGCTAGCACAATTATACAATAAATAAAACATAATTACAAGTGCTGAAAACGATAACACAGGTTTTTTAACTACTAATTTGACTAATAACATAAATTTTCATTCAATTTTATGTTGATAATGACGAAATCCGTATCATGCCAAATATGTTGACAAAACAATGGTTATAATATATAATAAAAGTAGCATAGTTTATCGATTTGCTTCATTAAAAATACATACGAAAGATGGTATATATGACCAATTACAAGAAAATAATTGCCCTGCTGCTTGCCCTGCTTACCCTTACAGGATGCGCAGGAAACAACACCTCGGGCAGCGGAACTACCTCGACAGAGAGCACAAGGCATCAGGTATCTGAGCCTAGCTTTATCCAGACAGAATCCCTCAATCCCGTAGATATCGTCAATGTTCCAAGCACCGTTATCGAGCGAGAGTTCGGTCAGGAGAGCGATAAGCTTCTGCCTGCTGTATTCCTTACAGTGGAAGATCAGAGCAAGATATCAAGGGAGACATATTCCCCCTGCTCTATCCAGATAGATGCGACAAATGCCGCAGGCTATCAAAGCACAGAGGTACTGACAGCCCAGATA
>JAZPZN010000049.1:0-16953 GCA_045544715.1 Oscillospiraceae bacterium
CCACCAGAGATATCCTCAGCTCTCTGCAAAGCGAAAGGAAGCTCTCCGCACACAGCCTCTCGGGAGCCACATACAGCAGCTTATACTGCCCCATGCGTATCCCATCCAGTACTGCGAAATACTCATAGCTCTCCAGTGTGCTGTTTATGTAAGTCGCAGGCACTCCCGACTGTATGAGTGCCTCCACCTGATCCTTCATCAGCGAGATAAGCGGAGAGATCACCACCGTCACACCCTCCAGCATCAGCGCAGGTATCTGATAGCACATGGATTTTCCTGCGCCCGTAGGCATCACCGCAAGGCAATCCCTGCCCGACAGGATATTGTCGATGATATCCTCCTGCCCCTGCCTGAAAGCACTATGCCCGAAATATTGCTTTAAGATCTCAGTTTTATTCAATCTTACACCCCGTTGTTATATATTCCATATTATTATAATACAAATGCCCGATTTGTGCAAGATGTTAAATGACACTGCCACATCCTTTCACCCCGATCCTGCCGTAAACACTGATCACTATGCTTGCAAAACAGTTAGCCTAGTGATATAATTAATTATACGCATAAGCGAGTTTTGGCAATATGCACATGATATCTCGCAATAATTTGTGCAACATTTCACCATAAAAACTACCATCGGATATCGTATATTAATTGCAAGGGGTGATGACGGTATGACTGACAGCCGCTTTGAAGGCTGCATTGCCTTGATAAGGCAGGGCAGCACCGAGGGGCTGAAGGAGATCTACGAAAGCTATTATAAGCTGATATTCTCTATCATGCTGTCTGTTGTTAAAAACAGAGAGGATGCAGAGGATCTTACAGCGGATCTCTTTCTAAAACTATGGGACAAGCTAGCCGACAGCTACAGGTCGGGCAGCGGGCATAAAGCGTGGCTGGGCACGGTGGCACGCAACATGGCGACCGACCACATCCGCAAAAATGCCCGTATACAACAGCTTCCCACAGACCGCCCGACAGACGAGGACTCGCCATATATCGAGCCCGTCAGCAGCGAGAACATCGAGGATACCGTAATCGGAAAAATGACCGTAGCTGAAGCACTGCAAACGCTTGCCGATGCCGAGCGTGAGATAGTTAACCTTAAACTGTTTGCAGACTTCACCTTTCAAGAGATATCCGACACCCTGAGTATACCGCTTGGTACGGTTACTTGGAAGTATCGCAACGCAATCAACAAACTGAGTAATTATATCAAGGAGGTGCAGAAAAATGACTGAGCAACAGCTGAAAGCATTATACAACGCTGAAATCGAAGATTCTGCACCCGACAAGGATGCCCTCTGGGCAAAGATAGAGAGCCGCCTTACACCAAAGGAAGCTCCCGCAGCCGCAACTACAGCCGTTTCCGCCACACGCAAAGCTCCGCTTCATCTCACCCTGCTTAAATATGTCGCTGCCTGCGCAGTGCTGCTTATCGCAGTGCCTGTTGCCCTCAACATCATCGACGGCGGCGACATGACTGCAAGTGCCCCCGTGGCAGATGCTTCCTCTGCTGCAGACGATGCAAACGATGCAGCGGATGACAACGCAGCCGACTATGAAGATGCACCCGCTGAAAACGAGAGCGTGATCGCCACCCCCGAAAAGCCTCTCAGCTACAGCGAGCTTGCATTCCCGTCATACTCCGAGACCTACTACACCTGCAGCGGAGACCCCTACGGCGACAGCTACTTTGTGGAGGAGGATATCCTCGCCCACACCGATGAGCTAATCATCGCAGAGGTCAGCAGAGTTACTATGAGCGACGACGGCAGCAGCATAGTGTACGAGCTTGTGGGTGCCGAGGGCTACGACGAGCTTATCGTCGAGAGCCGCTCACCCTACACGATGCGCCGAGGCAGGCGATACCTCCTTCCCCTCGCAAAGACCGAGGGAGGCTGGCGCACTGTCTACGACAACGTGCCCCAGACAGAGTTCACCTCAAACGGCGGCATCGTATACTACAACGGCTGGGAAAGCCTCGACAGCGGCAGCTCGCAAAGCATCGTATATCCGCAGTGCAGCGCAGACGAGTTCTTCTACGACCGTATGATGTACAGCAGCAGCGGCGATGTATCGATGCTAATCAACAAGTGGAAAGCAGCAAAACAAGCTTAAAAAGGAGTTGTTATCATGACACACAGAAAACTTACAGCTATCACCGCCCTCACCCTATCCGCAGCTATCCTTACAGGCTGCTCGGAGGGTGCGCCTATGGATGCAGGCGCAAACTATGCCCCCTCTGCCACCTATGCCGATAAGTTCTACTCCGAGGGAGTGGCAGGAGTTATGCCCGAAGCAGATATGAACGAGGGCGCATTTACCGATGAGGAGATACATCCCATCGACGGTGAGGAGTTCAACACCGAGGAGTACAACCCTATCGTTGAAAACAGCTATATGAGCGTTGCGGCAAACCCTCTCTCCACCTTCTCCATTGATGTTGATACCGCATCATATACAAATCTCCGCCGCATGATAACCGAGGGCTGGGAGATACAGGACAGTGCGATACGCATCGAGGAGATGATAAACTACTTCGATTACGACTACTCCGCACCGAAGGAGGGCGAGCCTTTCTCCGTAAACACCGAGCTATCCGACTGCCCGTGGAATGAGGATACTCAGCTGATGCTGATAGGACTGCAGGCAGAGGAGATAGACCTCTCCGAACGTGCCCCCATGAACCTTGTATTCCTCATCGATGTCAGCGGCTCAATGTACAGCGAAAACAAGCTGCCTCTGGTGCAGAAGTCATTCACTCTGCTGACCGAAAACCTCACCGCTAAGGACAGGATATCCATCGTCACCTACGCAGGCGAGGATAAGGTGGTGCTTGAGGGCGCAGACGGCAACGACCAACAGGCAGTGCTTGAAGCTATCAACTCGCTGCAGGCTGGCGGCTCCACCGCAGGCGCAGACGGCATCAACACCGCCTACGATATCGCTGAAAAATACTTCATCTCAGGCGGCAACAACCGCATAATCCTCGCAACAGACGGCGACCTCAACGTGGGCATCTCCAGCGAGAGCGAGCTTACCGACCTCGTGGAGAAAAAGCGTGAAAGCGGAGTATTCCTCTCCGTTTTGGGCTTCGGCACGGGCAACTATAAGGATAACAAGATGGAAGCCCTCGCTGACAACGGCAACGGCAACTACAGCTACATCGACAGCGAGCTTGAGGCGAGAAAGGTACTCGTTGAGGAGATGGGCGGCACGCTGTTCACCATTGCGAAGGATGTAAAGATACAGGTAGAGTTCAACCCTGCATATATCAAAGGCTATCGCCTTATCGGATACGAAAACAGGGCGCTTGCCGCTGAGGATTTCGAGGATGACACCAAGGATGCAGGCGAGATAGGCGCAGGCCACTCGGTAACTGCCCTCTATGAGATAGTCCCTGTTGACAGCGAGATGGAGCTCAGCTCTGACGACCTTAAATACAGCGACACCGAGAATGCAGGCGAAGCAAACGGCGAGCTGCTGACGGTCTCCATCCGCTACAAGGAGCCCGATGGCGATACAAGCAAGCTGCTTGAATATCCCGTTGCAGAGGGCATCTACAGCGAAAAGCTCACCGACAATCTCACCTTTGCTGCGGCGGTAGCAGAGTTCGGTCTGGTGCTGCGTGACAGCGAGTACAAGGGTACAGCCACCTGCGGCACTATCCTTGAAATGCTGGAAAGCTACGACTACGCAAACGATATGTACAAAAGCGAGTTTGTTGACCTCGTGAAGATAATGCAAAAGCAGGGATATTGATATCTCTCCCACACATTTCCAATAATGCAAGGCCCTGAGAGCATCTCTCAGGGCTTTGTCTGTAACAATGTCTGCGCTCACGCATATAATGCAATAAAGTCTTGCAATGAGGTGACATTATATGCTGATAGAGATAGGCTATGACCGCAGGGCGGCGGTGCGCCACGCACTGCAGTGGGCTTATGCGAGAGATCCACGCTTTTATGACTTCCACGATATCGGCGGCGACTGTACAAATTACGTTTCGCAGTGCCTTTATGCAGGCTGCTCAGAGATGAACTACTCCCTTGAAAACGGCTGGTATTATATCAGCCTCAACGAGCGTTCACCCTCATGGACAGGAGTGGAATTTCTGAAGCATTTCCTGCTTACCAACAACGGCGCAGGCGTGTACGGCTCAGCAGTCGGGCTGACCTCGCTTGCAGCGGGGGATGTGATACTGCTCAGCAACGGGGATAGCTATTATCACTCGCTGATAGTCAGCTATGTGCTGCCGCCCGCTGCGCCGTATAACATCTTCGTATGCTCACATTCCTACGACAGGCGCAATGCAAGGCTGACTGACTACGACTATTCGGGTGCGCTGGGCATACATATCAACGGCGCCCGAAAGCTGATTTAGGAGGCACTATGCTGATATACACAGTACAAAGCGGAGATACGCTCCGCAATATCGCAAGGCGGTTCGGGCTGACCCCGTTCAGGATAGCGGCGGATAACAGGCTGCAAGACCCTGTATCTTTAGTGGTGGGACAAAATCTGCTCATTCAGGCGGATTCGGTGAGGTATACGGTGCAGCAGGGGCAGACGCTGTATTCCATCTCGCAGGAGTTCGGTGTGCCGCTGGAGCGGCTGATCGAGGCAAATCCAAACCTCAATCCCATCAACCTGCAGGTAGGCGATACCGTGATGATCCCGCTGACCGAGGAAAGCATTCAGCGGCCCATCATCGTCAACGGCTATGCCTATCCCACGATAGATGTAAACTCGCTCAATTGCGTGCTGCCCTTTCTCACCTTCCTCAGCCCGTTCAGCTACTCGATGACACCGCAGGGAGAGCTGATAGCGGCAAACGACAACGACCTAGTTTATCGTTCGCTGCGCTCGGGAGTAATGCCGCTGATGACTATCACCAACATCTTCGACGGCACCTTCAATACCGAGGTGCTTTCCACAGTGCTGAACGACCCCGTGCTGCAGCAGGACTTTATCAACAACATCCTCGCCGAGCTGCAAAGCAAGAACTACTACGGCGTAAACATCGATATGGAGTACATCAGCCCTGCCGACAGGGAGGTATACAACGATTTTCTGCAGCGGCTCGCCGACCTGCTTCATGCCAACAGCTACCTTGTGGTTACGGCAGTGGCACCCAAGATATCCGCTGACCAGCAGGGCATCCTGTACGAATCCCACGACTATGCTGCACAGGGCAAGGCGGCAGACTATGTTATCATCATGACCTACGAGTGGGGCTACACCTACAGCGCAGCCCGTGCGGTATCCCCCATCAACGAGATGCGCAGGGTGCTTGACTACGCAGTGACCGAGATCCCCCCCGAAAAAATACTTATGAGCCTGCCAAACTACGGCTACGACTGGACACTGCCCTATATGAGGGGCACCGCAGCGCAGAGCATCGGCTTCATCACCGCCAACGACCTTGCAAGGCAGTACGGGGCTGAGATAAAGTTCGACGATCAGTCGCAGACCCCGTATTTCAACTATTACAAAAACGGCGAGCAGCACGAGGTATGGTTCGACGATCCACGCAGCATATCCGCAAAGCTGGGGCTTATCGAGGAGTACGGGCTGGCAGGCGTAAGCTGGTGGACGGTCAACCGCTGCTATGTTCCCAACTGGCTGCTGATGCAGGATATGGGGGAGATAGTAAAGCTGTAGGGCTTGTAAAATCCGCTGATGTGTGCTATACTTATGCTATATTCACATCAGCGAGGTATAACGATGAACTTTACACAGCAATCGATAGATTTTTTGTTTGAAAACCGCCTGCACGACAGCAGAGACTGGTATCAGCAGCACAAGCACATCTATCAGCAAACGGTAGTCGCCCCCTTGACAGAGCTTATCAACACCGTACAGCCCACCATGTCGGAGATAGACGAGCTGGTGATGTGCGACCCCAAGCGCATCTCAAGGCTATTCAGAGATATGCGCATGCACCCCGACTCAATATTCAGGGATCATGTGTGGTACACATTCAGCCGTGTGAGAGAGCAGTATCAGGCTCTCCCCGGGTTCTATTTCAGCATCGGCGCAGGCGGCATAAGCTACGGCATGGGCTACTACTGCGCATCCACAAGGTCTATGCAGGCACTCAGAAAGCTGATACTTGCGGATGACAAAAGCTTCGGCGAGGCACTTAAAGCCTTCAAAAAGCAGGATGTGTTCTATATGTACGGCGATATGTACAAAAAGGATCACTACCCTGCCGAAAGCGAGGAAAAACGCTTTTGGCTCAACCGCAAAACGATAGGGCTTAGCTTTGATACCAACGACCCCGAGATAATGTTCAGCGAGGGTCTAGCCGAAAAGGTCGCAGCGGATTTCAAAAGCATTGCGCCCATCTACGATCTCTTCATGAAGGCAGAGATAACAGCGGCGACCGATGACCGATAAAAGCAAAAAGCCTCCGCAGACACCCTGCGGAGGCTTGCATTATTCTATCCTGCTGCGGATATACCCATCCACCTCGGCTTCCTCGATGCCAAGCACAAAGGCGAACTCCTTTTCGATGAGGGTCTTTGCGGTCTTCATCGCCTTTTCATCGATGGAAGATAGCTTTTTACCTGCGCTGATGCGCTCCTGCTGCTCAAGATACAGCGTATGCAGCAAACTGATAAGCTGCTGATGGTCGTTACTGTTCAGCAGCCCTGCAAAGCGGTCTTTTTTGTGCATATCGAGTATAAGAGGCTTTGCGGTCTTCATGCCCTCGATAAGGGTATCCACCTCCTCAGCGGTGAGGGGTGCACGTAGCTTATCCTCTGCCACAGCGGTGGGGAGATAGTATTTTTCGCTCTCCTTGCCGACGGGCGAAAGCACCAGATACTCAGCCTCGTTGATGCCATCAAAGCTCATTGTGGCAATATCCTCAATGCGGCAGATCTCGCTGCCCTTGTATATTACGTGATCACCAGTGTTAAAACCCAAAATACCCTCCATACGGCACTGCCGCTGCATAGCTTTATAACAACGAAGGAAATTTCCCCCTATAATAAGTATAGCATAAAGCACAACTATTTTCAAAGGGCATTTTTAACAGAAAAACGGCTCTGCCATGCGCATTAGCTACAAACAGATATACCCCCTCGGTCATCATACCGCTATATCGCCACATTCGCAAAAAGCACAAAATTTTATCAGCTTTTTTAGCATTTCACTTGATTTTTTGTGCAAAATGTGGTACAATTAATATAGACATTGGATTTTCCTGTAAAAGTCAGTGTAAATACATATTCTTTATGGAGGTAATAATTATGTCTGTTAATCTTCAGAAGGGCCAGAAGGTCGACCTTACCAAAGGTAATGCCGGTCTCAAGGCAATTATGGTAGGACTTGGCTGGGACGAAGCACCCAAGGGCTTTTCCCTGTTCTCCAAGCAGGAGGATATCGACTGCGACGCATCTGCTATACTTGTAAGCGCAGATAGCGGCAAGCTGTCAGGCGCAACCGATGTTGTATACTTCGGCAATCTTACGCACCGCAGCGGGGGCGTGCGTCACATGGGTGACAACCTTACAGGCGCAGGCGACGGCGATGACGAGCAGATCCTCGTTGAGCTTGACAAGCTTGGCAACAAATACTCCAAGATCGTTTTTACTGTCAACATCTATCAGGCACTGCAGCGCAAGCAGCACTTCGGTATGATCAAAAACGCATTCATCAGGATCGTTGATGCAAGCAACCACACCGAGCTCTGCCGCTACAACCTCAGCGAAAACTACACCGGCAAGACCGCTATGATCTTCGGCGAGATCTATCTTTACAACGGCGAGTGGAAGTTTGGTGCCATCGGTGAGGCTACCAACCACAACAGCATCAGCGAGCTCGCTGCAATATACCAGTAAGCCGCAGGCGGCAAGGCTGCCTGATCACTATCGTTAAAAATACAATCAAAAGGAGAATTCACCATGACCAAGAAGTTACTCATCATCGCAGGTATCATCGCTGTAGCAGCTCTTGCAGCAGCAGGCGTAGCAATGTTCCTCGTTAACAGGAAGGGCGTTATCGACTGCCTCGACTGCGAGGAGGATGACGAGCTTTACGGCATCTGATACTGATGGCAAAGGAAAAAGAAGTCAAGACGAATGCCATGCGCATCCTTGACAAGCTTAAGATACCCTACACCGTAAACCACTACGATTGTGACGAGTTTATTGACGGTGTGCACATCGCAGATATGCTTGGCCAAAGCTACGACAGCAGCTTCAAGACCCTTGTTACAGTGGGAAAAAGCAAGGCATACTACGTATTTGCCCTGCCCATCGACAAGGAGCTCGACATGAAAAAGGCTGCACGAGTGGTCGGCGAAAAATCGCTGGAGATGCTGCACGTCAAGGATATCAACGCAGTCACAGGATATATCCGTGGCGGCTGCACGCCCATCGGCATGAAAAAGCAGTACAAAACGGTCATCCACAGCTCTGCGCAGCAGTTTTCAGAGATAATCGTCAGCGGCGGAAAGCTCGGCACACAGCTGGTGCTCTCCCCCGACGGGCTTGCAAAGGCTTGCGCTGCAGTGTTTGAGGATATCATAATGTAACGAAATACCCTCCCGCTATACGGGAGGGTATTTTTATTGGATATCAACTATTCCGTCGGCTATGCCCCTTGCAAGGCGGCTGACAGGTGTGGTGTAGAAGAAATTCTCGGAGAAGAATTCATGCACCGCCCCTTCACCGCTTATCTCACCGTCGAACAAAAGTCCGCAGCGATCGGCACAGCGTGCCGCAAGCTCCGTATCGTGGGTGACTAGGAGCACCGCAGTGCCCTCCTCAGCAAGCCCTCGCAGCAGCATTGCAAAGCTATGCTTTGCCGCTGCATCCATGCCCTTTGTTGGCTCGTCAAGCAGCAGCAGGCTAGGCTTTTTCAGCATCAGCTTCGCCAGTGCAAGCCGCTGCTGCTCACCTCCCGAAAGGTCGTAAGGATGCTTTGAAAGCAGCGGTAGCAGCGAGAATTTCTCCGCTATGTCGGAGTATTCAGCCGCAGCTGATTTCAGCTCGTCTGCGACGGTCTCCTCGGTGAAAAGCTCGCAGGGCGACTGAGGGAGATAAGCTGCGCTAACACCCTTTTCAAAGCGTATCCTGCCGCCGAGAGGCTTTACTATCCCTGCAATGGCTTTCAGCAGCGTAGTTTTGCCGCTGCCGTTGCCGCCAAGCAGTGCATATATCTCGCCCCTGTTAAGCTGCATATCCACGGCTCTCAGTGTATCGGGGCATCGCCTGCCATAGCTCACCCACAGCCCCTTTACACTTACGCAGGGCGCAGCTGCAGCCCTGCTGATGTGCTGAGGCTTCGGCAGGCTGCTGAGATACTCACGGCAAACCGCATTATCCTTGCCCTCACGCACCGTCAGCGGAGTGCAGCCCTTGCCGCCTGCCGCACGGTATACCCTCGCCGCCGCAGGCAGTGCCGCAAGTATCGGATGGCTGTCGGGCAGCTCGCCGCATAGCATTGACGGGACGCAGCTTATCAGCAGCCTGCCCTTTTCCATCACCAGCACCCTGTCAGCAACGGGAAGCACCTCCTCCAACCGATGCTCAGCGATAATGACCGTGACACCCATGTCACGATTGAGCCTGCGCACCGCCTCGATAAAGCCCTGCGCCGATATCGGGTCAAGCTGCGAGGTAGGCTCGTCAAGTATCAGCAGCTCGGGATGCAGGGCAGCGGCACTGGCAAGGTTTAGCAGCTGCTTCTGCCCTCCCGAGAGCGACGCTGTATCACGCTGAAACAGGTCATCAATGCCGAAATAGCTTGCCATCTCGCCCACCCTGCGGCGTATCTCGTCATGCCTCAGCCCGATGCTTTCAAGCCCGAAGGCAAGCTCGTGCCACACCTTGTCGGTGACTATCTGCCCCTCGGGGCTCTGCATGACGAAGCCTGTCTTTGAGGCTGCCTCTACAGGCGGCAGCTCCGAAATATCCATACCGAACATCCTGCGTGTGCCGCTGAGCGTTCCTCTCGGCTCAAGTCCCTGCTTCAGCAGGCGCAGCAGAGTGCTTTTTCCGCAGCCCGATGCTCCGCAAAGCACCACGAACTCGCCCTGCTTAACGGCAAGACTGAAATTTTCAACAGCGGCAGTGCCGTCGGGGTAGGTGAAGCTCAGTTTTTCAACTTTCAACAGTTCCATATCATCACTCATTGTATAAATTCGGGCGACCACAGGTCGCCCTTAATTTTCAGATCTTTGAGAGAATGAACCTCTCTGCATCCTCCAGTGTACCCTGCGCAAAATGGGATATATCCTCGTTATCGGGATTTTCAGCGAACTCGGGTATTAGGAATGTGGTGATGCCCAGCTTTTCAGCCGACATATCATCCGTCAGCGAGTTGCCCACCATGATGCACTCAGAGGGCTGTACGCCAAGCTGAGCCATTATATCCTTATAATAATCGGGATGAGGCTTGCTGTAGCGGCAGTTTTCGTAGTGGGTCACCAGCTCGAAATCATCAGCTGAAAGCCCTGCCCACGAAAGGCGGGTCTTAACTCCATCCAGCGGAAACAGCGGATTTGTCGCCAGCACCACACGCAGCCCTGCAGCCTTCAATCTGTCGATCATCGGCTTGTGATCCACGCTGCGCTTCAGCACCGACCTAGCCCTGTCGAACTCCTGAGTATAGAAAGCGTCGCAAAGCTCCTTGACATCGGGCTTCCCCTCGTTGAGCGAGTTGAACACATCCCAAAATGCCTCCATATTACTGCGGCTTCCGTCGTTCATTATCATTGCCTTTGTGCCTGCCCAAACTGCTTTTACAGTTGCCTTAGGCTCATAGCCGTAGGGGGCAAGCTTCTTGCACAGCTCACCGAAGTAGCACTCGATAAATTCATCCTGCACGAACGGCAGCAGAGTGCTGTCGAGGTCAAACATTACTGTTGTTATCATCGTTATTTTCCTTTTCCTCGGCTTTCCGTTTAAGGGCAGCCTCTCGCTTTTCGGTCTTGCGCTTGTAAGACTCCAGATCCTTTTCCAGTGCCGCATAAAGTGTGCGTGTTACGCTCCAGTGCTCAGCAGATACCTTTTTGCTGTTAAGCTTAACGAGAAAATCCCCGTGCTCCTTGCAGCAAGCGATAGTGGTGCGCCTGCCTCCGCCGTAGTATAGCCACGGCTTAACCTCAAGCAGCCCTGCGCACTCGGGGCAGGTGATGGCGTTGAGCTTTTTATCCTCATGCAGCTTGCGGCAGTCAGTGTAGTTTTTGAACACGTCACGCTGCAATATCTCCCTGTCACCCGACCTCATATCGGAGTAGGTGGCAATACCCTTCACCATATCCAGCCTGCAGCAGACCTCATAGGTGAACCACGCATCGTTCATAGCGTCATGCACCTGCGCATCAAGCGGTATCTGAAGCTTCTCCACCGCATCGGAAAGTGCCCACTGCGTGCGCTCGTTATCCACCTGATCACGGTAGATCAGCTGCAGATTTATGTAGTCACTGCCCCACTTGCTGTCAAGCCCGTGGAGCGTGAGATTATCCGCCAGCATCGCCACATCATCAAAGCCCCACGTGATAAAACGGAACTCCTCACCGCACCACTCCTTAAAACGAGCCACCGCCTGTGGGAACTTTTCCCCCTTAGCCAGCTGCTCGTTGGTGATGCCTGTGATCTTCTGCACACGGCGGTTCATCTTCTTGTAGTATTTGGGAGCGATATTGATCTTCAGAGTATCGACTAGATTGAAATCCTCATCCACCTTTACTGCGCCGATCTGTATCACCTCGCCGTGCAGGATGACAGGGCTCTGGATGACCTTTGTGTGGTCAAACGCCTGATTCCATTCCATATCTAATATGATGTAATTCATCAATAAGATCCTTCTTTAATTCAGAATTATCAAAGCATAAGCTTTCCGCCGACATTCTCCTTGCGCCACTCTACAAACTCGTCGTAAGTGCCCATTCTGTCGAGGCAGCCGTTCTCGGTTATCTCGATGATGCGGTTTGCGGCAGTTTGCAGTATCTCATGGTCGTGGGACGCAAACAGGATATTGCCCTTAAACTCGGAAAGGCCGTTGTTGACAGCGGTGATACTCTCAAGGTCGAGGTGGTTTGTGGGTCTGTCGAGGATCAGCACATTGCTCTGGAACAGCATCATACGTGAGAACATACAGCGCACCTTCTCACCGCCCGAGAGCACGTTGACAGGCTTAAACACATCGTCGCCGCTGAACAGCATCCTGCCGAGGAAGCCACGCAGATAGCTCTCAGTTTCATCCTTTGAGTACTGGCGCATCCAGTCGAGGATAGAAAGCTGGCAGTCGTTGAAAAATGCACTGTTATCATTCGGGAAATAGCTTACAGAGGTAGTGCCGCCCCACTTGAAGGTTCCCTCGTCGGGCTCCATCTCGCCCATGAGTATCTTGAACAGCGTTGTGACAGCGATCTCGTTATTGCAGATAAATGCGATCTTGTCGTTCTTGCCGACGGTAAAGCTCACATCGTTAAGCACCTTTACACCGTCAACCGTCTTGGACAGCCCCGATACCTGCAGGATATCCTTGCCCACCTCACGCTCCATCTCGAAGCCGATGTAGGGATATTTTCTGGAGGATGCAGGAAGCTCCTCAACTGTCAGCTTGTCGATAAGCTTTCTTCTTGAGGTCGCCTGCTTACTCTTGGATTTGTTGGCGGAGAAGCGTGCGATAAAGTTCTGCAGCTCCTTTATTTTTTCCTCGGCACGCTTGTTCTGCTGCTTTATCATGCGCTGGATGAGCTGAGAGGACTCATACCAGAACTCATAGTTACCCACATACATCTTGATCTTACCGTAGTCGATATCAACGATGTGAGTACATACATTGTTGAGGAAGTGACGGTCATGGGATACAACGATAACCGTACCGAAGTACTCCGCAAGGAAGTCCTCCAACCAAGATACCGCATCGATATCGAGGTGGTTGGTAGGCTCGTCCATGAGGATGATATCGGGATTTCCGAACAGGCACTGCGCCAGCAGCACCTTTACCTTCTCGTTACCTGTAAGGCTGTCCATCTGCTGATAGAGTATCTCCTCGGGCAGACCCAGACCCTGTATCAGCTTGGAGGCATCGCTTTCCGCCTCCCAGCCGTTCAACTCAGCGAACTCTGCCTCAAGCTCGGCAGCCTTGTCGCCGTCCTCGTCGGAGAAATCCTCCTTAGCATAGAGGGCATCCTTCTCCTGTATGATATCATACAAACGCTTGTTGCCCATGATGACGGTATCCTGTACGGTATACTGGTCATAGGCATAGTGATCCTGCTTTAATACGCTCATACGGAGCTCCTCGGGCATCGAAACAGAGCCCTTTGTAGGCTCAAGCTCGCCGCAAAGTGCCTTCAGAAATGTGGATTTTCCCGCACCGTTGGCACCGATAACACCGTAGCAGTTACCTGGGGTAAATTTAAGCTCAACATCCTTGAACAGCATCTGTCCGCCGAAGCTGATGCTAAGATTAGAAACTGTTATCAACTCTATATCTCCTTTTGTGTTCTTTCGTCATAATGATATATCTGTCTGCAGATCCTGTTGAGATCAGATGTTTGCAAATGCCTGCTCGATATCTGCGATGATATCCTCAACATTCTCAAGGCCTACGGAGAAGCGGATAAGGCCGCCGTCGATGCCTGCTGCAACGAGCTGCTCATCGGTGAGCTGTCTGTGAGTTGCGGATGCGGGATGCAGCACGCAGGTGCGGATATCTGCAACGTGCACCTCGTTGGATGCAAGCTTAAGGCTGTCCATGAACTTAACAGCTGTATCCCTGCCGCCCTTGATGGAGAACGAGATAACGCCGCTTGTGCCGAGGGGCAGATACTTCTTTGCAAGCTCGTGCTGCTTGGAGGATGCCAGCGCAGGATATGTCACAAACTCAGCCTTGCCGCTGTTTTCGATATACTCAGCTACCTTCAGTGCATTTGCGCAGTAACGCTCCATTCTCACTGCGAGGGTCTCAAGACCGAGGTTAAGCAGGAAGGAGCTATGCGCTGCGGGATAGCAGCCGAAATCTCTCATAAGCTGCATTCTTGCCTTAACGATGTAGGGAGCGAATGCGTAATCTCTTGTGTAAACAATGCCGTGGTAGCTCTCATCGGGCTCTGTCATGCTGGGGAACTTGCCGTTAGTCCAGTCAAACTTGCCGCTGTCAACGATAACACCGCCTACCTGTACAGCGTGGCCGTCCATATACTTTGAGGTAGAGTGAACAACGATATCTGCGCCCCACTCGATAGGTCTGCAAAGGATAGGTGTAGCAAAGGTGTTGTCGATGATGAGCGGAACACCGTGTGCATGAGCCACCTTAGCCCACATCTCAATATCGAGAACAGTGATAGCAGGGTTAGCGAGGGTCTCGCCGAATACAGCCTTTGTGTTCTCCTTGAAAGCAGCGGAGAGTTCCTCCTCGGTAGCGTCGTGCTCAACGAAGATGCACTCGATGCCCATTCTCTTGAGGGTCACTGCAAACAGGTTGATAGTGCCGCCGTAGATGGAAGCGGAAGCGATAAAGCTATCGCCAGCCTCGCAGATATTGAGGATAGACAGCAGCGAAGCCGCCTGACCGCTGGAGGTGCACATTGCAGCCACACCGCCCTCAAGGGCAGCGATCTTTTTCTCAACGCAGTCGGTGGTGGGGTTCTCAAAACGGGAGTAGATGAGGCTCTTTGTAGGGTCATCAAACACTGCCGCAACGTCATCGGTGGAATCGTAAACATAAGTGGTGCTCTGAACGATGGGCATTACTCTGGGCTCTCCGTTTTTGGGAGTATATCCCTCGTGTAGGCATTTGGTTTCGATTTTCATAGTGATACATCCTTTCTCTGTCCTGCTTTGCAGGTATAGTTATAATCATACTTTTATATTATAGCATATATTGTTTATTTTTACAAGAGTGAATTTTGTCGCACAGCGATCTACTCCTCAAACACCCCGAATTTTGTTTTCAACCTTTGCAGCTTATTGCCGAGGGGCTTCCTTAGTATCAACAGAAACACCGCATTGGATACACAATACACCAGCATTATCGGCACAGCGGCTGTCATGACAGCCAGCCAGCGTTCGATATTAAAGCCGCCGTCGGCGGACAGCACCGTCCACACATCCATTACTATGGAATAAAACGCACCTGCCAGCACTCCGTAGATGCAGAGAGGCACGGGCTTTTCGAGCAGCCGCCTCCGCCCCAGCAGCCCTGCTGCAAAGCCGATAAGCCCCCAGCACAGCATCTGAAAGGGAGTCCACGCCCCCTGTCCGAAATAGATATTAGATATCACCGCCGACAGTGCGCCGATCATGAAGCCTGCCTGCGGCCCAAAGTACACCGCCGAGATAACCACCACCGCCGTAACAGGCTTGAAGAATGGTATCACCGCAAACACGAACCTGCCTGCCACCGAAAATGCCGTCATCACTGCCACAAGAACCAGCTCCCTCGCCGAGGGCTTTCTGTCCTCAAACGACAAAAAGAACGGCACACAGCACAAAAAAGCCACAGCCAGTATCGTGATATCATACCGCTTTCCGCCAAAGACCAGTGCCCCCAAAACCACAGCGAGCGGCACTGCGATAAGTGCCGCCACGCTTATTGCTTTTCTCATGGTCTGCGACGGTTGGAGATGCCTGCCAATATGTCATCCACCTCATAGCGACCTCTGTCGATAGCATCCTCGGTGGCACTGTCGTCGGAGATGATGTCGCTGCGGCTCTTCTGTGCAAGTATCTCGTTGCTGCGCTTGCCCGAGGTGCCCTTACGTGATGTTGCAAGGGTCTCCTCAAGGTCGATCACTGAGCGGCTGTCGCCCTTTGTCGGGCTGCCTGCGATAGGTCGCCTGCCAATCTGAGGGGCTGTGGACTGGGCAAAAAACGCATCGCTCTTTTTCTTAGGCTGTATCTGGGGTATCTCGCTTGTCTTGGTGCTTACAGGGTCGTTAACTGCGTTGTCGAGATAACGCTTTGCAGCCACCGATGGAGGTGTGGTTATCTTTGCCGCTGCGGGGCTTTCCTTTGGCCTTGCAGGCTCGGGCTTTGCAGCGGGCTTTTCAACGGCAGGTGCGCTCTTTTCAACAGGCTTTCTGCTGAAGATATCGTCATCTTTAGTGCTGTCAGAATTCAGCGAAAACAGCACGCTGTTTGCATTGTTGCTGTTAGCCCTGCTGCCATAGCGTGAATAGCTCGCCTTGCCGTCCTTGTTGACGGAGAAGCGTGGCTCGGGCTTTTTCTCCTCGGGGTTTTTAACTACAGGCTGCACCTCGGGCACCTGCAGCTCCTCATAGCGTCTGGTGAGCTCAAAAATGATGAATGCGAGGCAGGGCAGCACTGCGATAAGGCACACACCCAGCGGAGTTTTCACAAAATCTATCACCCTGCCGAGGGGCACGCTTGACCAGTGACAACGACCGACAAGGTTGTTTTCAGCAACGGATACATCGCCGCCCTCTCCCGAAACTGCTATGTAGTAGATGCCATCAACAGTGGTGACCTCCCCTGCATAGCCGAGCACGGGTGTCTTATCCTCATCCAGCAGCGCATCCTCATTTTTCTGGTAGTATAGCACGAGGTTGCCGTTGTCAAGCTCGTAGGGCTCGCAGTTCTCCACGATAACGGCACTGCCATAGGGCACGCTGTCGTAATAGCTTGTCTCGCTGATATATACGTTATATCCGAAGATGCCCACAAGCCCCTCGGAACCAAACACGAACGAAAGCACCAGCATCAGCACGCAGATGACAAACAACAAAACGCACACTGCCGAGCCGATGATACGGGCGATTTTCTTTCCCAAATTTCACAACTCCTCTTTTTTACTCTTGACAAAATCTGAAAATGTGGTATAATAATTAATGTGATTTTAATCTGTACTATGACGATGCAAAACCGTCTTTTTAAGTATATCACATTGTCACCGATTTTGCAAGCAATTTATAAAATATGCTGGTATAGCTCAGTTGGTAGAGCAACGCATTCGTAATGC
>JAZPZN010000050.1:0-24602 GCA_045544715.1 Oscillospiraceae bacterium
GCTTGAGAGCGTAACGCTTCCATCGACACTGAGGGTCATCGGCAGCAGTGCTTTTGCGTTTTGCAAGGGGCTCAAGGAAGTAAAGCTCAGCAACGGGCTGGAGGATATCGGCCCGATGGCATTTTATGACTGCGTTTCCCTTACTGAGATCGACATTCCCGACACTGTTTTGGCTATCGGCGATGGATGCTTCAACAGCTCGGGTATAAGGCGCATACGTCTGTCGGAGAGGCTTAGCACTATCACAAGCAAGCAGTTCTGCTATTCACAGCTGGAAAGCATCGTTATCCCCGAAAGCGTTACCGAGATATGCGCACTGGCATTCAGCTGCACTCCCTTGAGTAGCATCAAGATGCATGATGGCATTACATCTATAGGCGACTCAGCCTTCAGCAACTGCGACAAGCTAGTGAGCTTTACATTGCCGAAGGGCGTGACTAAAGTGCCGCTGAATATGCTGGAGCTGTGCACATCGCTCGAAATGCTGCAGCTGCATGATGGGCTAAAGGTGATAGAAACGGCTGCCTTTAAGTGTTGCTTTTCGCTGGATGAGCTAACTATTCCCGAGAGCGTGGAGCTGATAGAAAGCAGCGCATTATACAGGATCAATTCAGCTGTTGTAAGGCTGCCGAAAAAGTGGAACAGTTTGGATATGCTGCGAATGTTTTCTGATAGCATTACAGGATATATAGAGTATCCATATATGCTTTGTGCGCCCTCGATACCGATATCTGATATTGCTGCGGATGGCAAGCTGAGTGCTATAGCAGGCTTTATGATGCAGCTTGAGGAGGGCGGCGGATATGAGGATAAGGAGATAGCAGACGGATATCTTAAATATATCAGTCATCAGCGGCAGAGGCTGCTTGGCTATTCCGCCATGTATCCTATATTCCTGCGCTATTATATCAATAATAAGAAGATAAAGCTGAAGGATATCGATAAGCTGCTGGATCTAGTGCAGGATGATCTGGAGGCAACGGCACTGCTGATGAACTACAGGAATGAAAACTTCTCGGCTGAGGATGAGTTCGCTGAGCTTGAAAAGGAGCTGAACCGTGATCCGTTCTCCGTTGCTGCGCTTAAAGAGATATGGGGCACGAAGAAGCTTATAGACGGCACATTGGCAATTACCTCTTACAAGGGCGACAGCACTCATGTGGAGGTGCCGTCGAAGATCGGAAGATCGCAGGTTACTGCTGTTTATGACAACGCATTTTCGGTGGCATCGGGACGTGTCAGCAAGGAGGTGCTGGACAGCAGGCGCAGGATAGTATCTGTAAAGCTGCCCGAGGGCATTACATCCATAGGCAGGGCTGCATTTTACGGCTGCAGTGCACTGGAGGAGGTAGAGCTTCCCGAGACCCTGACAACGATAGGCGAGAAGGCATTTGCCTATTGCACAAGTCTGCGTGAGATGGCTATGCTCTGCGTTGAATCACTGGATAAGGATACATTTGTACAATGCAGTGCGCTTAAAAAGGTGAGCTTTTCGGACAGGCTGCAACAGCTGGGAGAAAGCTGCTTTTCTCGGTGCGGTGCATTGGAGGAGGTAGTTATCCCTGACGGCAGGCTCGATAGTATCTCGGATATGTGCTTTATTGATTGCACGAGCCTTAAAAGGTTCGATTTTCCGAATACCCTGCGGTCGATAGGCTATGCCGCTTTTTTCAAAAGCGGTCTGGAGGCAGTGGAGCTGCCGCCGCAGCTGGAGCGGCTGGAGTGTTTCGCTTTTCAAAACTGCAAGCAACTGAAGACTGCAAAGATATCCTCTGTAAAGATAATAGGTGACGCTGCTTTTTCGGGCAGCGGGCTTGTGTCGGTGGAGATAGCCGAGGGTGTGGAGCATATCTCAAGAGAGGCATTTGCTGAATGTGTTGATCTGAAGTCAGTCGTGCTGCCTCAGAGCCTGCGTGTTATCGACAGCGAGTGCTTTGAAAACTGTGTGTCGCTTGCAAATATAGCTTTGCCGCAGGCTTTGCGTGTGATAAATGTGCGTGCATTTTACAAATGCTGCTCGCTGGAGCTGCTCACCTTGCCGAATTCGCTGAAATTGCTGAATTATGACGCTTTCAGAGACTGTAGCAAGCTTGTGGTCATCGTGTCGGAGGGCAGCGATGCGGAGCTTGTTGTTAGGAAAATGCAGATAAGACACCTTGTAAAGTAATGGTAAATATTACACTTTCTATTGACAACTAAGACGATTAGTGCTACAATTAGTTATAGACAGAAAGGAGTGTTTTTATGAAAAAGATATATGTTTTCGCACTGGCAGCAGCATTGATGCTTACTGGATGCAGCAGCGTATCGGTAAATTCGCAGCCTGAGATCCCCGAGGATCTGGAGACTGTTGAGCAGGTGGTTTCAGACGATGTTGCCGAGGTGCCTGAGGATTATGCTACGGTCGAAGCAACAGCGGAGAGCGATACAGAGACAGAGGATGAGATCGTTGATGCCCCTGATGTTACTCTTGTGCCCGGTGTATGGACATGGGATATCGACGGTATCCCTGCAGGCTACTATCTTATCAATGATGACGGTCTCAGTGGAAGCACACTGCCCTATGATACAGGTGTAAGCGTAAATTTCAATGTTGAGATAGGTATCAACGAGATCACCTTCCATTACGACGATGATAGCGGCAGCGTACTGTATCAGATAGTCGGCGGCGATCCATCCTATATTCAGATGCGTGTGGATGATGCAAGCCCGCTGTATGTGATCCAGTATATCAATGATGGCACAGCGGCTGATCTGGAGGGCGTATTCTTCACTGACGATGAGCTTATCAAAATGGCTGCGGCTTACTATGAGAAGCAGACAGGCGAGACTGCTGCTGACACGGGCTGTCAGGTAAACGAGGATAATACAGTGACCATCATCCTAAACGGCGGTGCTGCGCAGTATACAGTTGACCGACACAACGCAGAGGGCTTTGACGACATCAGCGGCGAGCCTATCATGATCATCCCTGTTGAATAATATCACACAGCATAATATCCCTCGGCGTACAGTCGGGGGATATCTCTTTATGCTGATCATGCGAAGAGCCGCCCTTGTGATGGGCGGCTCTGATAGTTATTCAGTAGATGTCGGGATGCTTTAGCTTTCATCCCCTGCGGAAACAGTGCCCTTTTCGGCATCCATGGTGACAGATGTTCCTGAGCGGAGGATGAGTGTGGCATTGGCAGCTCCCACGATAACGGGGATATCCAGTGCCATGCCGACGATAGCACCGTGGCTGTCTGCGCCTGCCTCCTCGGTGATGATGCCTGCTGCGGATTTAAGCAGCGGCAGTATCTCGTTGCTGGTGGAGGGGATAACGAGTATCTGACCCGACTCGAAACGCTCGTGTGCCTCCTCTGCATTGGCGCAAACGCATACCTGCGAGGTAACGCTGCCCTTGGTGACACCAGTGCCTGTTACCAGCACATCGCCTACGATATGCACCTTCATGAGATTGGTGGTTCCCGATACGCCCAGCGGCACACCTGCGGTGATAACAACGAGGTCGCCGTTTTTAAGCAGACCTGCCTCGCACGCCTTGTGAACTGCGTGGTGGATGAGGTCATCGGTGTTGGTCATCATCTCTTCCGCCATAAGGGGAATAACGCCCCATGACATACCGAGCTGGCGCATGGTGGTCTCGCTAGTGGTGCAGGAGATGATAGGGCACTCGGGACGGTAACGGGAGATCATACGGGCGGTGGTGCCTGTCTTTGTGACCGTGAGTATAGCGGTGGCACCGAGGTCGATAGCTGCGGAAACAGTAGCATGGGAGATGGCAGTGCTTACATTTACAGAGCTGCTGAGCTCCAGCTTGTGGAAGCGTTTTTTGTAGTCGATAGCCTTCTCGGTGGTCTCAGCGATAAGCGCCATAGTCTTTACAGCCTCAACGGGGTGCTCGCCTGCTGCGGTCTCGCCTGATAGCATGATGGCACTTGTGCCGTCGTAGATGGCATTGGCAACGTCGGTGGTTTCCGCTCTGGTGGGGCGGGGATTGTGTATCATGGATTCCAGCATCTGCGTGGCGGTGATGACCTGCTTGTTGGCATTGTAGCCCTTCTTGATGAGCATCTTCTGTATCTGCGGGATCTCCTCAAAGGGGATCTCAACTCCCATGTCGCCACGGGCTACCATGATGCCGTCAGCAACTCTGAGGATGCTGTCGATATTTTTGACACCCTCGCCGTTTTCGATCTTTGCGATGATGCGGATATCGGGGCGACCCTCTTCCTCGAGTATCTTCCTTACGGCAAGTACATCCTCGTCGCAGGTGACAAAGGAGGCTGCGATGAAATCGAAATCCTCCTGTGCCGCAAAGCGGATATCGGAGATATCAACTTCGCTGAGATAGGGCATGGAGAGCTTTACACCTGGGATATTTACGCCCTTGTTGTTGGATAGCATACCGCCGCTGAGCACAGTGCAGATCATATCTGCAGTGCCGTCGCTGTTGTGGAGTATATCGCTGCAGCGCATCGCAACGTTTCCGTCGTCGATGAGTATCCTTGTGCCCACATCGATATCCAGCGGCAGATTTTTGTAGGTGACTGAAACGCAGCTCTCGTCACCCATAACATCTCTTGTGGTGAGGGTGAAGCTGCTGCCTGTCTTGACCTCTACCTTTTTGTCGTCCTTGAACTTTCTGAGGCGTACTTCGGGGCCTTTGGTGTCAAGCAGGGTGGCAACGGGTCTGCCCATCTCCTTTGCGATGCGCATTACCTGATCATGGGTAACCTTGTGGCTGGCGTGGTCACCGTGGGAAAAATTCTGACGGGCAACATTCATTCCGTTTTCGATAAGCAGTCTGAGCACATCGTCGCTTTTTGTTGCAGGGCCGAGTGTGCATACGATCTTTGTTCTTCTCATATATGATGGTTCCTTTCGTTTTAGTTCATACACAACAATTATACTATATTGTCGTGCGGATTTCAATATTATGAATGTGCTGAAAAAGATTTTTTGCTGAATCTTTGCGACGGCTCATCGTCTGTCACCATCGTCATTCAGCGGTTTGTTGTTGTATCTGAACATCGCAAAAGCTGCCGCTATTATGACGATGTAGCCGAAGATGCTCCACAGGTCGGGGAGCTGCCCCATCACGAAAAATCCCAGCAGTGCTGCAAATATTATCTGCGAATAATCGTATATCGATACCTCTTTGGCAGGGGCGAAGCTGTATGCGGAGGTTATACAGAACTGTCCCACAGCCGCACTTGCGCCTGCACCCAGCAGGCAAAGCAGCTGCTGCCAGCCCATCGGATGGAAGTCGAACAGCACGAACGGCAGTGCAGCCAGCGATGAAAACGCAGAGAAAAAGAACACGATATAAGAACCTTTAACTCCTTTTTGCGTCGCCCTGCGCACGAAGGTATAGGCTGCGCCTGCTGCCATGCCTCCTGTGAAGCCCGCAGCCGAGGCGAGCAGCTCGGTATTTTCAAACGAGGGCTTTATGACGAACAGCGCTCCGACAAATGCGGTGATGATTATCATCCACTGCCATTTGTCCGCTTTTTCTCTCAGCAGGAATATCGAGAAGATTATCGCAAAAAACGGCGACATCTTGTTTAGTAGAGAGGCATCGGATACCGTGAGGTGATCCAGTGCGTAGAAATTACACAGCACCCCGAGATAGCCACAAACCGAGCGCAGCAGCAGGTCAGGCAGAGCCTTCTTTTCGGGGAGAAGCGGCTGCTTGTTTTTAAGCATCGTTATGCTTGCTATTATCAATGCAAAAAAGTTGCGGAAAAAGGTTTTTTGCACTGTGGGAACATCTCCCGAAAGCTGCACGAAAAGGTTCATCAGTGCGAAAAAGAACGCTGATGTTACGATATATATCACCGCTTTGTGCAGGCGGGTGAACTTTACTTTTTTCATAATAAACTCATATCCTTGTTTTTAGCTTAATTTTATTATAGCACTAACGTTTTTACACGTCAAGATGTTCAAAATTTATATCTGATAATTATCAAAAATACAAGAAATGTCGATTTCTCTATTGCATTTTGTAGATGTTTGTGGTAAAATATTATATATTTATACAATCTATACTATATAAAGCTGCGAGCAATATTCGGCAGTGGGGAATATATAAGGGGTAACGAGGTAAATATGAAGTTCGATATCAACAAGATAAATATCCCGAATGCGTTGAAATATCGTGCGATGTTTATTGCAGGAGGTCTGACGCATTGCATTTTTCTCATAGTATTTTATTTTTATGATATCTTCCCTATGATGATAGTTAACGGGGTAAGCATAGCAATATATGTACTGGGCAGTTTGTTCAGCGTGCGCAAATCTACAGGCACCATGAAATATGGATGGATGCTTGCATTTTTCGGCGAGATAGTTTTGCATGGCTTTTTATGTACACTGCTGTTTGGTTGGGGTGCTGATTTTCATCTGTATATGCTGATTATCGTGCCATTGGCGATATATGTGCTGTTTTTGTCAAGCACGATAGGAGTATTCGTTGCGACGGTTTCAGTGATGATCGTTGTGGATTTTGCAGCCTTCATCCTTGCGGGGGTGCTAGTCAACAATACTGAGATGCTGCCATATTATCCGCTCTCTTACGATGAAAGCACAACGCTCAGCCGTATCAACATTTTTTTCTCTGCCATAATATTGATAGGGTTCGCCATGCTGTTTGCGCTGGAGATACATATGCTGCTGCGTGACCTCAATGAAACTAACCATCGTCTTGAGTTTATCGCTAACCACGATCAGCTTACAGGTCTGTACAACCGCCACAGCATCAAGCCTATGGTGGGTCGTCTGGAGATAAGCGAACGCCCTTATTGCGTAGTGCTGGGCGATATCGATGATTTCAAAAAGGTGAACGATACATACGGTCACGATACAGGTGACGAGACCCTGCGTCAGGTGGCAGATGCCATCAAGTGCGGTATATCCGATGGGGATATAGCCTGCCGCTGGGGCGGCGAGGAGATGCTGCTTGTGCTGTTGGGAAGCAGGGCAGAATGTATGCAGCGCATCACCGCCATCCGTGAGGATATCATCTCACGCAGCGTGAAGCACGACAGCGGCGAGCTCGGTGTGACGATAACCTTTGGCTTTGTAGATTATACCGAGGCAGAGGGGCTTGAGCGTCAGGTATCCCTTGCTGACAGCAGGCTGTATTTCGGCAAGAAAAACGGCAAGAATGTTATTGTACACGAGTAATGCTTATTTAACCCTTTTTTAGCCGAAAACTCTATTGACTTTTCTCCATTGTTATGTAATAATAGTATATGGGGAAATAAGGATGTTTTTATAGAAATCTGACGAAATATGATCCGCAGTCCTCGGTTTACGGGGGCTGCTTTATTTTTTACGAGCGAGGGGACAAGCATGATTTTTGCAGATCTGTTGTTTTTGTACATATTCATTCCCGCTGTGGCACTGCTGTATGCGCTTGCACGCTGTATAGACAGGGCAGCGCTGGACGGCTCAGGCTCAAAGGCTGCGCACTTTGATGAGCCTGTCGATGAAAACAGAATGCAGAATTTTGTGCTCGTCATATTCTCGCTCATCTTTTATGCCTGGGGCGAGCCGAAATATATCCTGCTGATGCTGATAAGTGTTGTGATGAACTACTTTGTAGGCAGGGCTATTGGCGGTGGCAAGAAAAAGTCAAAGATCGCCCTTGTTGTCGGAGTGGTTCTTAATATCGCAATGATAGGTGTGTTCAAGTATGCAGGCTTTATCGTTAGCTCGGTCAATATGCTGGGGCTAAGTCTCCCCGTGCCCGAGATAGGGCTGCCGATAGGCATCAGCTTCTACACCTTTCAGAGTATGTCGTATATCGCAGATGTTTATATGGGCAGGACAAAGCCGCAGACCTCGCTTTATAAGTTGCTGCTGTACATCTCGATGTTTCCGCAGCTAATTGCAGGCCCTATCGTGCGATACACCACTATCGCAGAGGAGATCAATGTCCGCAGCATCAGCTTCAATGACCTTGCAGACGGAAGCTTCCGCTTCTTGGTGGGACTCGGAAAAAAGGTGATACTCGCAAATCAGCTTTCTGAGATATCCTCCGCCATGCTTGACGGAAATCTGCAGACTCTCCCTGTAGGCGGTGCATGGCTTGGTTTGATTGCCTTTACATTCCAGATATACTTTGATTTCTCGGGATACTCGGATATGGCGATAGGCATGGGTCGCTGCTTTGGCTTCCATTTCGATGAAAACTTTGAAACCCCTTACATTTCGCAGAGCATTACAGAGTTCTGGCGCAGGTGGCATATCTCCCTGGGTTCGTTCTTTAGGGATTATGTGTATATCCCCCTCGGCGGAAACCGTAAGCATCAGCCCCTCAACATCATGGTAGTGTGGCTGCTGACCGGTCTTTGGCACGGCGCAAGCTGGAACTATGTGATATGGGGACTGTATTTCGGTATCATAATACTGACGGAAAAATACACGCTTTTAAAAGTGCAGGATAAGATCCCTGCAGTGCTGCTGCATATCTACAGCCTGTTTTTGATAATCTTCGGCTGGGCGATCTTCTATTTTGAGGATCTCGGAAGGCTGGGGCAGTTCGTCGGTGCGTTGTTCGGTTTTGCAGACGGCGGTATGTGGAGTTTGGTAGTGCAGAATACTCTGCTTGAAAACCTGTTTCTACTTATTGCGGCTGCGGTATGCTCGATGCCGTTCGGCGGTATGCTGGTAGCCATACATCACGACGCACTTGCAAAGGGCAGCGGGATCAATGCTGCGATAGTCACCGTGCTGAAATGTATTGCGGCGATAGGGCTGCTTGTGGTCAGCACGTTGCTGCTTATCGGTAACACTAACAATCCCTTCCTGTATCTGAGATTTTAAGGAGAACAGATGAAATCTAAAAAATATAGGGAAACCATCCCTAAAAAGGTTAAGATATGCAATATCATCTACCTGTTTGTCATCCTCATAGTGTTTGAAAGCATCGGATTGATGTTCTTCATCTTCCCGAGGAGTACTGAGTCCGAAAGGGAGCTGAGAAAGCTCAAGACCTTTCCCGAGCTCACCGTGGAGGCACTGTTCAGCGGCAGCTACACCGCCGATCTCTGTGAGTATTTTGCGGATACAGTGCCGTTCAGGGATGACCTCACTGCAATGGCGGCGGATATCGCTGATCTGAATGGCATCAAGCAGGAGATACAGCTACACAATGTGGTGGTTCCGCCTGCCGAGCCGCCAAAGCCCGTGCAGACCACTACAGCGAAGCCTGCCGAGCCCTCTCAGCCCGTTGAGAGCGAACCCGACGAGCAGCCCTCCGAGACTACTGAAGCCACTACCACAACCACCGCCACCGAGCCCGAGGGCAACGAGCCTATCGAGGAGGTGGAAACTCCCGCAAATACCGAGGATTCCGTCAATATCATGAACAACGGAATTGCAGTAGTCGGTGACAGGGCATTGATGCTTTACGGCGGCAACTTTGGTGTGAGCAAATCGTATGCAGAGGTAATAAACAAATACAAGGCTGCACTTGGTGATGATGTTAATGTCTACAGCATGATAGTGCCTACATCGGTGGAGTTTTATGCTCCCGCTGAGATCAAGCCTTATACCAACAGTCAGCTCGACAACATCAACCATGTTATCGCCAACCTCTCCGATGATGTTAAGTCGGTGGATGTATATACCACACTTGCAGGGCATCTGGATGAGTATATCTATATGCGCACCGATCATCACTGGGCGGCCCTCGGAGCTTACTATGCGGCAGAGAAGTTCGCTGAGGATGCAGGTGTTCCATTCATGGATATCTCCGAGTATGAGATGAAAACCGTGAAGAATTACGTCGGTACGATGTATGGCTATACAGGCGCATCGGTGCTGAAGGATAATCCCGAAAACTTCAACTACTATGTGCCGAACGGAGTGGAATATACCACCACTTACTACACCTATATCCTTGATGAAAACGGCAAAATAAGCGGCATGATGGAGCCGTATGAGGATCCGTTCTTCTACCGCTTCAGCGACGGCAACAGCCTCGCTTACTGCACGTTTATGGGTGGTGACAGCAAGATAACTCATGTGCATACCGACACTGCCAACGGCAGAAAGCTGGCTATCCTGAAGGATAGCTACGGCAATGCACTGCCGCCGTTCCTGTTCGGCTCGTTTGAGGATATCTATGTCATCGATATGAGATATTTCACCTACAACTCCATCGATTATTTCAAGGAACAGGGTATCACCGATGTGCTGTTTGCAAACAATGCATTCCATGCTGCTACGGCATCTACCGTCACCTATTACGAGCGTTTCATGACACAATAAATGTAAGGGCAGATTTAGTATCTGCCCTTTGTTTAGGTAATGGACGAAAGATAACAGTTAATTTTTAGTTAATTAACCGCATGTTGTTAATCAGATATATTCGGCATACTTGATAATTAACCTATGTAAATATTGGCATAAATCACGATTTTTTAGAAAAGGGTCGTTTTTTTGACGATTTTGCTATTTTTGGCGCCCGATTTGTATTGACCTTTATGGAAAATTAACGTATAATATAGTTAGCGCATGAGCCCCAATTAACCATTAAGGAGTAAAATTATGCGAAGATCAATAAAAGCCAAAATACAAATCGTATTTTTATGTGTACTGGTGTCAGCGGTAGTGCTTATCGGCATAGTTGGTGCGGTATGTAATTTTATCAGCGCACAGAACACGCTTGAAGCCACCCTGTCCGAAACTGCCCTGCTTGCTGCAGATCAGGTGGAGAGCCAGCTGATGCAGTCTGCGGTAGTTGTAAAGGATCTCGGTATGAACGCACAGCTCACCAATGAGATAATGGCTCCCGATAAAAAGCTCGACCTGCTTGCAGAGCGTGCTGAGATATATGGCTTTGTAGATTATAATATCACCGATATGGATGGCCTCGACCTTAACGAGGTGGACAAGAGCGGTGAGGTATGGTTCCCTGCAGCGGTAGAGGGCAATATCGTGATAACCGATCCTGTAGTCGCTGCTGACGGCACATCACAGATATACATCGCTACCGAGCTTATCAAAACAGGAAAGTTCGTGGCTGTACCAAATGTCGGCACTATATATGTATCGCTTGATGCAAAGCTACTTTCCGATATCGTTTCGGGCATAAAGGTCGGCAACACGGGCATCGCATACATAATCGACGCTAACGGTAACATAATCGCAAGCCCCGAGGGTATCGAGATGGGCGGAGATGACCGTGCATCCTACAACAGCGAGCGTGAGGCACTTGCACTTGCCACTGGTGAAACATTGTTCAAAAAGTACGGCAGCAAGTGTGCAGTTTACTCCAAGATCGAAAACACTAACGGCTGGATCGTGTGCATCGAGGCTGACCAGTCCGAGTTCCTGAGCGGTACGGTGCTGTTCCTTGTATGTGTTGCTGCAAGCACTATCCTCTGTATCATTGTTGGCATCATTGCGGCAGCGGCACTTTCCAAAAGCATCGTTACACCTATCCGCAAGATCAGTGCAGCAATGGATAAGGTTGCCCACGGCGACCTCAGCGCAAGGATCGATTACACCACCAAGGATGAGGCAGGTAAGCTCGCCGAGGAGGTAAACAAGACTGTTATTTCCCTTGCAGGCTATGTTGATGAGATATCCCGTGTCAGCCGTGAGCTGTCCGAGGGCAACTTTGATTGCCCCTCCGAGATCGAGTTTGAGGGCGATTTTGTACGAATTGCAGAGTCCCTCGACACCATGTCCGCCTCCCTCAGCGCAGCTATGGGAGAGATCAACACCACCACAAACGGTGTAAACTCGGGCGCAGCGAGAATTGCGGAGAGCTCCTCCGCCCTTGCAGACGGTGCTGCTAAGCAGAGCGAGGCTGTAAGCGAGATCGTTGAGCTTGTAACAGAGCTTAAAAATGCGGTGCTTTCCAATGCTGACAACGCTGATAATGCCAGCAGGAGATCTGCTGACGCAGGCAAGTGCATGACATCCAGCAACGACAGCATGAAGAAGCTGACCGATGCCATGAACGATATTTACGAGAAATCCTCCGAGATCGGCAACATCATCAACACTATCGAGGATATCTCTTTCCAGACCAACATCCTTGCGCTCAATGCATCCATCGAGGCGGCAAGGGCAGGCGCAGCAGGCAAGGGCTTTGCTGTAGTAGCCGACGAGGTAAGGAACCTCGCCTCCAAGAGTGCCGAGGCTGCACAAAGCACCGCAGCACTCATCAATCTGTCGCTTGAAGCAGTGACAGCAGGAAACCGCATAACCGAGCAGACAGCAGAGGAGCTGAACTCTGCAGTGGCTGTTACCGAGGAAACGGTGGAGCTTATCACACTTATCAGCACATCCTCCGCACAGCAGTCTGACCTTATCACAAAGATCGATGACAGCATCGGCAGAATATCGCAGGTAGTACAGCAGAATGCTGCATCTGCGCAGGAGAGTGCAGCTTACGGTGAGGAGCTCAATGCTGAGGCTGAGCAGCTCAGCAAGCTGACCAGCGGCTTCAGACTGAGGGGAGCGGGTTCGGCTTATGTTGAGCGTCCCGACGATGAAGAATACTCCGATGAGGAAGATACCGTTACCGAATAACGCTGACAACTGAAAACGGGGCTTGAATACAAGCCCCGTTTTTGTTATGTTAGTGTGATCATTCTTCTTCCCAGTTGTGCCAGGTGTTCTGAACGTCGTCGTTATCCTCCAGCAGATCAAGGAGAAGGTTCATCTTCTTGATGTGATCCTCATCGGTGAGGGAGGTGTAGGTAGAGGGGATCTGCTCAGCCTCAGCGGATACTACATTGTATCCGAGTGCACGCAGAGCGTCTGCAACAGTGTTTACCTCGGCGGGGTCTGTTGTTATCTCAACACAGCCCTCTTCAAAGCTGAAATCATCTGCGCCGCTCTCGAGGATATCTTCCATTGCCTTATCCTCGTCGATGTCGCCGTCCTCGTTGTCGATGACGATGATGCCCTTGAGAGAGAACATGAAAGATACGCAGCCCGATGTACCCATGTTGCCGCCGCACTTGTCAAAGTAGTGACGGATCTCGCCTGCGGTACGGTTGCGGTTGTCGGTAAGGCACTCAACGATAACTGCAACGCCGTTGGGGCCGTAGCCCTCGTAAACGCAGTTTTCATAGTCGTTTTTCTCGCCGCCGCCTGCAGCCTTCTTCAGCAGACGATCGATGTTGTCGTTGGGGATATTGTTGCTTTTTGCCTTCTGGATGAGGGTAGCAAGCTTTGCATTGTTTGCAGGGTCTGCGCTGCCTGTTTCCTTGATGCATACGAGTATCTCACGGCTGATCTTTGTGAATACCTTAGCCCTTGCACCGTCCTTTTCGCCCTTCTTGCGCTTGATGGTGCTCCATTTAGAATGTCCTGACATAACGATCTCCTTTGTTGTTTTTATGTGTCCCGTTCGGGAATGTTTACTTTTCGGGGGGAAGAGCCTCGCATATTGCTGCAAAAAGCTCCTCTATCCTGTCCTGCTGTCCTGTTATCGCAAGGTAGCCGAACAGAGTTTCAAGCGCAGTGGCACGGCGATATTCCGACGGCTTTGCGCTGCGGGGAACGGATATTCCTCCTGCATTTCGTCCTCTGCGGAGGATGTCGTTCTCCTTTTCGGTGAGCATAGGCTCGATAACGCTGACAGCCTCGCTCTGGTATGAGGCTCTGACTTGTCCCACTGCCATATCGTGCAGCCTGCCTGCATTTGTGTTGCCGTTAAGCACTACACGCCTACGCACTAGCTGCTCATAAACGCAGTCGCCGTAAAAGGCGAGCACGTTGGGGCTGTAGGAGGATGCCTCTTTTTCGGTCAATGTCATAGTATCAACCCTTCAAAATGTAATAAACATAGCTGTATTCTTCGCAATGCTCCTCGAAGACCGATATCTCCTTTTTCAGCTCGCCCATGCCTGTGGTGACGGTGGTATCCTGCGGATGTACACCGCTATACTCCTGCGCTGCCTGCATAAGCGGCTTGTAAAAGCCTGTTGTCCAGTCGCTTTTTGGCGCAATGTAGAAATCCTGCAGCTTGAAGCCGCACTCCTTTATGTTGACTATGACCTTGTCCATCGGCTTGACGATGCCAAAGCGACGGTCAACAAAGAGCTTAGCCTCGGGTGAGGGCTCGGTGAGCCAGCAGAGCGTCCTGTAGATGACTGTTCCGCCCTTGCAGACGGTGCTTTTAAGCTGCTCTACTCGCTGCGGTATCCCGTCAAACTCGACTGAGCCGTTATACCATACGGTATCGTAGCCGCCATCTTTATTCGGCAACTCAAACAGTTGGGTGAATGTTGCGTCAAGCCCTGCGGCTTTTGCGGCATCCAGCCTGTTTTCGTCGGTCAGGGCTGCGGTGACATCGCAGCCTGCGTTTTTAAGCAGCAGGGGAGTGATGATCTCATCACCCACATAAAGCGTGCTGCCGATGGCTTTGCACATAGAGAGCACCTGCGCTGAGGTGCTGTCGCTGCCTGGGGAGGAGCGTTCCATTTTTTCAAGCAATAAGCTGAGCAGATCCATATACAGCCTCCGAAAGATCAGCGAACATAGTTGAACTCAAAATCAAAGATGGATACAAGGTCATCCTCCTGGATTCCCTGTCTTTCCAGCTCGTCGATGATGCCGCTGGAGCGCAGCACACGCTGGAAATATTGCAGACTTTCATAGTCCTCCATGTTTACGGTCATAAGGATGGGCGCAAGCCACTCTGCCTCAACAACGTAAACATCATCGATCTTTTCCACCTTGAAGCTGTGCTTTTCGGTCTCCATAAGCTCAAGCTCCTCAAGAGTGAGGGGCTGAACCTCAAATCGCTTGGCAGGGGGGAGCTTGTCCAGCTCCTCGGTCACGCAGTCCATAAGCTCATCCGTGCCCATGGTGGTGGCTGCGGAGATGGTGAAGAATTTAAGTCCCTTGCCCTCGATATACTCACGGAATGCAGCTATCTGCTCCTCTGTTGCCATATCGCTCTTGTTGGCTGCAACTATCTGGGGGCTTTCCGCCAGCTCCTCGGAGAAGTTTGCAAGCTCAAGATTGATCTTCTCGAAATCCTCGATGGGATCACGGCCTTCTATGCCCGAAACGTCTACAACATGAACTATAAGGCGGCAGCGCTCAACGTGGCGCAGGAACTCGTGTCCGAGTCCGATGCCTTCGCTTGCGCCCTCGATAAGACCCGGGATATCAGCCATAACAAAGCTCTTTTCGCCACGCTTTACAACTCCGAGAACGGGGGTGAGCGTGGTGAAGTGATAGTTTGCGATCTTAGGCTTTGCTGCGCTTACAACGCTTATCAGCGTGGATTTTCCCACATTTGGGAAGCCCACAAGACCCACATCTGCGAGCAGCTTCAGTTCAAGTATAACATCGAACTTCTCACCTGGGTAACCGGGCTTTGCAAATCTTGGTATCTGACGGGTGGGAGTAGCGAAATGCTGGTTTCCCTTGCCGCCCCTGCCGCCCTTAGCGACAACAACAGGCTCATCATCGGAGATGTCTGCCATAATTCTGCCTGTGTGGGCGTCCTTGATAATTGTGCCTCTGGGCACACGGATAACGGTGGGCTCCATAGACTTGCCTGAGCAGCGTCTTGAGCCGCCTGCTTCACCGTCGGGGGCAACATACTTTCTCTTATAGCGGAAGTCGATGAGGGTGGAGAGGTTGTCGTCAGCCTGAAATACGATGTCTGAGCCCTTGCCTCCGTCGCCGCCATCGGGACCGCCCGCATTGACGTATTTTTCTCTATGGAAGGATACTGCGCCGTTGCCGCCGTTGCCTGCCTTGATGGATATTTCTACCTTATCAACAAACACTTGCTATCCCTGCCTTTCTTTATCGTTCTGTTACATTAGCTTGCTGTTGTAATAGAGTTTTATACTCATTACAAGAAATAAGGCGGATAATAAAATCCGCCTTATCTGAGTTCTGCTTTGCAGACGGATGTTCTGTTATACGAACAACCGATGTACCATTTGTACCCTTTGTATCATTGCTCTGATACAAGTGCGCTGATACAGGCTAATCAGTCAGCGTATACGCTAACCTGCTTTCTGTCTCTGCCCAGACGCTCGAACTTAACTGTGCCGTCGATGAGAGCGAACAGTGTATCGTCAGAGCCGATACCTACATTGTTACCTGCGTGGATATGTGTGCCACGCTGTCTGTACAGAATGTTGCCAGCCTTTACAAACTGACCGTCAGCACGCTTAGCGCCAAGTCTCTTGGACTCAGAGTCACGGCCGTTCTTTGTGGATCCGCCACCCTTTTTATGAGCGAAATACTGTAAACTAATCTTAATCATTGTTTTTTCCTCCTGTTATCTGATTTCAAGCTTGATTTTTGAATGCTCCTCAGCAATGATCTCCATGTGCTGATGGAACGATGCCAACAGCTGCTTAGAGGCGGTGTCGTTATCACGAAGCTTCAGATTTATCTCGTTTTCGAGTACCTCTACCTCGGCATCGGCTTTGAAGTGCTCAGTTATCGTGTTGCACACCAGCATAACAGCAGAGCTGATGGAAGCGCATACTATATCGTTTCCTTCCTCGCCGTAGCCTGCATGACCCGATACCGAAAAGCCCGTGAACTGCCCGTCCTTTTTATAAAAAACAGCTTTTAAGGCATTATGCATTGATAGCTTCGATCCTTACCTGGCTGTAGGGCTGTCTGTGACCCATCTTTCTCTTGATGTGCTTCTTGGGCTTGTAAGTGAAAACTGTGATCTTCTTAGCCTTGCCATTCTTCAGGAGAGTAGCCTTAACGGAAGCGCCGTCAACATAGGGTGCGCCAACGGTAACACCGTCATCCTTGCCTACCATGATTACCTTGTCGAATGTGATTTCGCCTTCTGCTTCGAGCTTCTCGATGAAAAGGATATCGCCTTCCTTAACCTGATACTGCTTTCCGCCTGTTTCGATTACTGCGTACATTTGTTTTACCTCTTTTTATTCAGACTCGCTGCGTCAGGGCGCAGTTATGCTTTAAAAACCCTGCACATGCGGCTTTATTAGTATATCACAAACGATTATCTTTGTCAAGCATTTATGCAATATTTTTTTACATTTGGCATTGTGACGTAAATCGCAGTGAGATATTGCGGCAAAATAGGGCACTATTTATACAACTGGCTGCCCCGCAGCGCAGGGCTGTGGGGCAGATGGTTATTTGTCAAAATACGATCTGTACTCGATATGATACCTGCTGTCGGGAAACAGCAGCTTGTAAAGCTCGATAAAATAGTCATCTGTCATGCTGGCGATGAAATCGGCGGCTATCATCGGGGCGGGCTCGCTGAGATAGCTTGTTTCGGGCTGATAATGCTTGGTTGCGGCGGCTATCTGATCGATATGATGCTTGTAGATGATGGAATCCTTGCGTTCATTCTCCACATCATCGCAAAGCTTTGCAAACATCTCGCTGAACATGGGCTTTATCGTATCCTCGAACATCTCCTGCACCTTTTCGTTAAAGTAGATGTGTTGATAATTTTCACGCTTTGCTGTTTTTAGCTCGCTGTATACATCGTCGCTGAGGCGGATATAGTCCTTGCCGTAGCTGTTGTTGACGATATCGGTGACGAGATTGTTTATCATCTCTGCATTGTGGGTGCCGATTATCTCGCCCGAGAAGGGATGATCCTCATCTATTATACGGGCGGTGATGGCATCCTGCCTGTCCTTGCCGATGTATGCTATCATATCGCTGATGCGCACTACGCAGCCCTCCAGTGTTGAGGGGATAAGGCGGTCTATCGCAGTTTTGTCGGTGTAGCAGCTTTCTATTGCCCTGTCGTACTGCTCGAATCCCTCCAGTGGCAGAGGGTGGTATTCGCCCAGCTCAAACTCGCCGTTGTGACACACGATGCCGTCAAGGGTCTGCAGCGTGAGATTGCGCTGATACAGGAAATCAAGCACCCTTACGCTATGTACATTGTGGTTGAAATACTTTCCGTGGGCGTTGTAAAGCAGGTCGCTGAGGTAGTGCTCGCCCGTATGCCCGAAGGGAGTATGACCTATATCGTGGCCGAGGGCTATCGCCTCGATGAGGTCGGTATTAAGTCCCAGCAGGCTGCCGATATTTCTTGCGATGCGGGATACCAGCTGCACATGCAGTCCCCTGCGTGAGATATCGTCATTGTGATAGAATGAGAACACCTGAGTTTTATCGTTATAACGGTTGTACAGTGGAAGATGTATTATCTTTTCGATGTCACGCACGAAAGTGGGGCGCAGTAGGTTTGCACGGTCTTTAGGCAGGTCTTTGCGGCGCACAGCCATGCTGTCGTCAAAGCGATAGGGGCTGAGCCTGCCTGCGGCTCTGTCGGCGAGCATCTGCGTCTCGACATCCTTGTTTATCGATCTGTAATTCAGTTCCATTTTGTCCTCCTATATCGTTATGTCGATCTTTTCCTCAAAAAGCACGTCGCAGAGCCGCTCGGACAGCTCAACGAAGCATAGCCCGTCCTCATTGGAGATCACTACTACCTGCTCGCCTGCTTCGATATCTCTGCCGTTTGCGGTCACCGCATTGTAGTAGTATTTTCTGCCGTTGATGTCGACGCATATCCTGCCGTAGCTTTCATCGGTGATGCGCTCGGTCACGGTGGCAGTGATGCCCTCTTCAGATGAAAAATCGGGCTCGCCGCTTTTGCTCAGCTTAAAATACAGCGGGGATATAAATGTGCTGATGATAAAGTTTACCGCAAGCCCTCCTGCGGCACTGCAGGGGAGCGACACCCAGCCTGCAACTCCCAGTGCATCCAGTATCAGCCCTATGATGGATGTCACAAACACAAAGATTATCAGTCTGAGCATATTTTTCGGAAAAATGGTCTGAAGGTCTATCCTGCGCACCCTTTCGCCGAAAAGCTCACCTGCATCGGGAAACAGCCGCCTGTTGAAAAAAACCAGCGCCACGAGCTGCACCGAAAGGTACAGCCCCGAAGCGCCGGCGAGGATACAATAAAAGTTTGTCATTACTCCCCGTCCTGCTCGTCGTTTTTGATCGTGATACGCACCTTGTTGACACGGAGGTCTGCGGCTTCAAGCACGGTCACTGAAAATCTGTCGGTATCGGTGTTGTCGCCGTTTTTGGGGATAGAGCCGAAAAGCTCCAGCACCCAGCCTGCCACGGTGTGTGCTTCGCTCTGTATATCACATTCGATATCCTTTGTTGCAAGGAAGCGGCGCAGAGAGTTGAGCGATACATCACCGTACACCTCAAACTCGCTGTCGCTGATGAATGTGACGGGGGATTTTACCTCGTCGCTCTCGTCCCATATCTCGCCTACGAGCTCCTCAAGGATGTCTTCGAGAGTTACGATGCCCAGTGTGCCGCCATGCTGGTCGAGCACTACGCTGATGTGGCATTTTTCCTGCTGCATGGTGCGCATTACCTCGGATATTTTAAGCATGTGGGGGAGGTATACGGTCTCCTGCAGGATGCTGTCAATGGTGAAATCACCGCCCGTATTTTCATATTCCTTGAAAAAGTCCTTTTCGGTGATGATGCCGATGATGTTGTCGAGGGTCTTTTCGTAAACGGGCATTCTTGAGTACTCTTCGGAGAGGAATTTAGCCCTTACCTCGTCAACGGGAGTTCCTTTTTCTACCGCAACGATGCGCACACGGGGAGTGATGATCTCATCAACGGTGATCTCGTCAAACTGCAGTGCAGAGCGTACAAGGTTGCTTTCCTGAGTTTCCAGCACGCCTTCGTCCTCGCTTTCCTCGATGATAGCCATCAGCTCTTCCTCGGTGAAGCTTACGCTGTCCTGCTTGCGCATCAGCTTTGCCACACCCTTTTTCAGCAGGATAAACAGAGCTGAGAAGGGCGTGAAGATGATCATAAGGAAGGTAATAATTGCAGAAATACCTATGCTGACATTTTCGGCATAGTCCTTGGCAATGCTTTTGGGGAGCACCTCACCGAAAATCAATACTACGATAGTGGTGACGATGGTGGAAACAAGAGAGCCGTAGGTGTCGCCAGAGGTAGCATAGATATCATTCATCAGATTGATGGTGAGGATGGTCGCAATTGAAGATGAAGCGATGTTTACGATGTTGTTGCCGATAAGTATAGTGGTTAGCGCCTTATCGTATTTTTTGAGTATTTTTAAGGCACGCTCAGCACCCCTTGAGCCGTTGTCAGCCATGCTTTTAAGGCGTATCTTGTTTGCGCTGGAGAGCGCAGTCTCAGACGCTGAGAAAAATGCGGAAAATGCAATAAGTATCACTATAAGAATTATCTGTGCTATATAACTGTCCATAAAATCAGTTCCATTCCTTCCATACTTCGGGGCAGTAGCCTACAGTCGCCTGCCTGCCGTTTCTTACTATCGGGGTCTTGTAGAGCTTCGGGTTTTCCGAGAGCTTTTCGGGCTTTGCGTCATCATAGAGATATTTTATCTCGGCATAGTCCTTTGAGTTTTCGTCGATGACGCTGTCGATGCTGCCGCCGAGGGCTTTTACAACGCTGTCAAGCTCGCCCTTGCTCATACCTTTAGAAAGTATGTCGATCGACTGAAATTTTATTCCACGCTCTTTGAAGTAGCGTTCGGCTTTCTTTGTGTCAAAGCATTTCGACTTTCCGAATATCTGGATATTCATATCGTCACCTCGCCGAGAATGTGTTCTTTGATAGCCTTTGTAACGCCGCCGTTGTTGTTGGTGTCTGCAATATAAGTGGTTATCTTTTTGATATCCTCGTTGCCGTTTGCCATTGCGAAGCTCAGCCCTGCTGTTTTCAGCATATCCTCATCGTTGTAATAGTCGCCGAATGCGGCTACCTCGCTGCGGTCTATCCCGAGGATATCTGCAAGCTTTTTGAGGGCTGCGCCCTTGCTAACCCCCGCTGCCATAACATCCATCCATATCTGTCCCGACACCTGTATGTTGAGTCGGTCGCCGAATATAGCGTCAAGGGCTGGCTTTCCACGCTGCTGTGCTCCTTGCAGGTCACATACTGCTATTTTATATATGGTATCCTCCACCGACAGCAGGTCGTCGCAGGGAATGTGGTTTTTGTAGAACTTTGCGACCTCTCTGTTGAAATCCTCGTCGTAGGTGAGGTGGTAGGTTCCTTTTACAGCGCATACCAGTATCCTGAGGCCGCCTATCTTTTCGCAGGCAGCAATAAGCTCTTCAAATGTTGGGCGGTCAAGGGGAGTGATATCCACCGCCTTGCCCTCATGTACGATGTATGCGCCGTTGTCACAGATAAAATCAAGCTTTGTGAGGTACTCCTCGGGGAAGAGGTGCGCCAGTGCGTCATAAGTCCTGCCGCTTGCCACTGTGAAGCGGATATCCCGTTCGCAAAGGCGGTCGATGACCTCGTAAAAGTCGGCGGGCAGCTGCTTGTTGTCGTTTAGCAGGGTGCCGTCCATGTCGCTTGCGATAAGCCTTGTCATTATGCAGTGTTCCTTTCAGTTGTCCTTGTATCAGTTGAGTATGCCTTTTTTTACATGGCGCTGTGCGTCGTGCAGCGCAATATCGTATTTATCTATGGCTGCCTTGATGTCATCGGCAAAATCCTCGGAGATGCCCTCCTCCTCGATGAAGCGTTCCAGCACGCTGCGGTGGATGTATCCCAGTGTTGCGCTCTCGTTGAGGGATATGCCAGAGCCGATGTGCTCGCCCGTATCCACATTCCTCAGCTGCAGGATATCCACGTCTATCTGCTTCAGGATGCTCATGAACAGGTCTTTCGGAGAGTTGAAGATGATCTTGTGGTAGAAGGCTGCCTTGCATATCTTCTCCATTACCGCACGGTCGTCGTGCTCGGATACCATCTTGCGGAATAGGTACTCATCCAGTGCGGCGTACTCCTCGCACGCACCGAGACCCATGGTTATCATGTCTGCCCTTGCTTTGATGGCTTTAATGCAGAAGTCAAGCGCATTTTTGGTGTTGTCATGGGGACACAGGCTTATGGGCACGGTGATGGCGTTTTTGAGCGTGCGCACAAAGGTGGTTACATCACGCTGATCCATCATATCCATCTCTTTGCCTGCAAGGTTGCATCTCAGTCCGAAACAGGTGTTGAACTGCACTAAAGATATCTTTCTGTCAAGCACGCTGTTTGCAAGGTTAAGCGTCGCCTTTTCGGATGCGCCGTAGCTCTCCAGCTCAAAGATGACGGGGCAGGACGGACGGTGCCTCGGGTCGAGGGTGTCGGGGGTGAGCAGCACATAGTCAAAATCGTACATATCCATGACAGCGGAATATACAGGGTCGCTGACACGATAGATGTACTTTACGTTGTCGGGCAGCTCATGCATTTTGAGAGCCACCTCATGGTCTATCTCCACATAGCTTACGCCAAGCTCGCCGAGGGCGGTTATGTACTTGTATATAAGTTCTGACGGGATACCATAATTGATCTTTTGCGTCGAGAGGCTGTTGTCGCAGATTACAGTTTTCATATACACCTCAGTTTTGTTTTCATTGATACCATATCGACTAGTATAACATATTTGTCGCCAATAATCAAGCGGAAACTATTGAGCATCCTGCCAATAACGGTAAAAAAGCGGCAAAAAGAGGTTGCATTTGAGGGTGAAATGATGTAAAATAGGATATAGCAACTAATTTAAGCTTACAGCTCTCTTTTGAGGTGATATATGAACGTAAAGCGTATAGTCTTTATCATTGCGACCATCGCTGTTGTGACGGCAATAATGCTGGGGCTGTCGCTGATGGCTGCCAGACAGACCTTCGGAGTAAAGACGGATGTGCTGGAGTTCAGCCGACTGTCTGATGATGTGCGGCAGGATATCCTGCAAGCTCTCGGTATCGGTGAGGCGGCAGAGCTTCGGCGACTCAGCTTCGGCGGCCCTGATAAGTTCAGCGAATATGCGGTGGCAGTGCCCTGCGATGATGCGGATGAGTTTTTGAGCCATCACCCGTTTATCGCTGAAAATTTTAAGGATATGGGCGGAAGTGATACACTGTTCCACGCTGATATAGACATTGCAGGCTATCGTGCAGAGCGTGGCTTTATCATCCTTGCTGTTGATGACAGGGATTATCGCAGCTTTGATGAACAAAACGAGCTTATAAAGCGGCTTGGAGATTTTGGTGATGCCGCTGAAATGGCTTTTGCAAAATAATACTTTGGAGGATCTTTCAATGACTATCGAACAGCTGCAAAAGGCAATAACCGAGGCTAAAAAGGAGAACGATGTGTGCATACTCGCCCACAGCTATCAGAGCAGGGCTATCTGCGAGGTGGCAGATATCGTGGGTGACAGCTTCAAGCTGAGCGTTGAGGCGCAGAAGGTGCCTAACAAGACCATCGTCATGTGCGGTGTGCATTTTATGGCAGAAACAGCGAAGCTACTTTCGCCCGATAAGCGTGTGATAATGGCATCTGACGATGCGGGCTGCCCTATGGCGGAGCAGTTTACACCCGAGCAGGTGCTGGAGTTTAAGAAGGATAATCCCGACTACATGGTGGTGAGCTACATAAACACTACCGCTGCGCTGAAATGCGTGACGGATGTGTGTGTTACCTCCTCCTCGGCGGTTGAGATAGTAGGCAAGCTGGATGCGAAGAATATCCTGTTCATCCCCGATAAAAACCTCGGCAGCTTTGTGCGTGACGCTTATCCCGAGAAGAACATCGTCTGCTGGAACGGCGGATGTCCCGTTCACGGTACTATGACGGAGGCTGATGTGCTGGCGGTGAAGGCAAGGTTCCCCGAGGCTAAGTTTCTCGTGCATCCCGAGTGCCCTCCCGAGGTGTGCAGGCACGCCGACTATGCAGGCTCGACAGCAGGAATAATCGCCTATGCAAGAAAGAGCGATGCGGAGCAGTTCATCATCGGCACTGAGATAAGCATTACAGAGCAGCTTAGCTATGAGATGCCCGACAAGAAATTTGTAAACCTCTCCAAGCGTCTTATCTGCTCGGATATGAAGAATACCTCCCTCACCGATGTGCTCAATGCAATAAACGGCAAGGGCGGCGTGGAGATAACCTTTGACGAGGATACCGCTGCAAAGGCAAGACATTGTATCGATGAGATGATAAGGTTGGGCGGATAAATAAGAATTTTGAGGTTTAGTATGAAGATAGAAAAGCGTATAAAAGAGACATTCGTTGTAATCGGCAAAGAAGGTTCAACCATGGATGGTCAAGGCTTTATTCAAAAATTATGGTCGGATGCGAACTCTCATTTTAGCGAAGTTCAGCCGTTAGCTAAAAAAGACGAAAATGGCAATTTGGTTGGTATTTGGGGTGCAATGTCCGATTGTTCCCATTCATACAAGCCGTGGGAAGATAACTTCAGCAAAGGTCTATACCTTGCTGGTGTTGAATGTGTTGATGATGCTGAAGCGCCCCAGGGATGGACAAAATGGACGATTCCAGGTTTTGAATATATTTGCGTAGAAATCGAAAACGAAAATACTTTTGCAGAAGTGCTAAGCTACATGGATGCAAACAATATTGCATTGGTTGGAGCTGTCCATGACTATACTTGTCCATTAAACGGGAAGAACTATATGTTTTTCCCTATCAGAACCATCTGATGTAATTCTAATTTGTCGTGGAGGTGCAATATGCTTTACACATACGACGGCATAGTTGTCGGCAGGCGTGAGATAGGCGACAACAGCTGCTTCATCGAC
>JAZPZN010000051.1:0-2385 GCA_045544715.1 Oscillospiraceae bacterium
AATTCGGAAACAGAATTCGTATATCAGAATATGCGATATATAATTTCAGGATACATTGACAATAACAAGTACACGCTTGAATTATACAATATATCACAGGATAAATGCCTGTTCAAGTTAACGGATATTAAGCGTGAAAAATGTGTTGAAGCCTTTGAAGAAGCAACCATATTCAACGGTAAATCCATTTATGAAATAGAGCAAGATATAACAGTTTTGTATGGTTGACTTTTATTGGAGGAAATGGTATGATTGACGGAAATGTAGCTGATTTTATTGACAAGCTTTATTATGAATACCATTATGTAATTTACAACGGTGATAAGTATTTCTTTAATTGATGTCAAACAAGTAAAGACAGCGCAGGAAATATTACAAGTGTTATACATCGCCAAAACTCACGAAACCAACCATTTTTGTGAGTTTCTCTGTTGAAATTGGATGTAATTTTGTGATTTCACCGCTTGATATCTCTGTAATTTTGTGATATACTATATGCAGAGGTGATGCAAATGCCACTGCTTAAAAGAAAAATAGACGATTTCCTGATTGAATGGAAGAATACTCCCGACCGATTGCCGCTAATCATAAATGGCGCAAGGCAGATAGGAAAAACTGCCTCCATCGAACAGTTTGCAAAGAGCAACTATAAGAGCGTCGTGGAGATAAACTTCGTGCTGCAAAAGCAATTCCGCAGTATATTTGACGACGGCTTTGAGGTGGATAAGATAATCCGCAATATTTCCCTCATCAACCCCGAATTTGAGTTCATACCAAACGAAACTCTGCTGTTTTTTGATGAGCTTCAAGCCTGCGTAAACTGCGCAACAAGTCTTAAAGCATTCAAGTTGGACGGACGGTACGATGTTATCTGTTCAGGCTCGCTGATGGGTATAAACTACAACGAGATCGAGTCCAACAGCGTAGGTTATAAAGAGGACTATGAAATGCACTCAATGGATTTTGAGGAGTTCCTCTGGGCTAAGGGCTACAAGACCGAACAGATTGAGGAAATGTATCAGTGTATGCTGTCTGTTACGCCGCTTTCAAATGTTATGCTTGATGTGATGTTCGAGAACTTCCGTGAATACATGGTACTGGGTGGAATGCCCGCTATTGTCAACTCCTTTGTTACAAGCAAGAATTTCAGTGGAACGCTTAAAATGCAGCGGCAGATACTGCTTGACTACGAGGAGGACATCACAAAATACGCAGGAGGTCTGGATAAGGCAAAGATTCTCAGCGTATATAGGAAAATACCCACTTTTCTCGGCAAGGATAACAAGAAATTTCAGATATCCAAGGTTGAAAAAGGCGCACGCAGCCGTGAGTATGTAGGAACTATCGACTGGCTCGACAATGCAGGCATCATCAACATCTGTTACTGCATGGAGCAGCCTGAATTGCCGCTTAAAGGCAACTATGACCCATCAAATTTTAAGGTATATTTCCGAGACAGCGGTCTGCTTATAGGCTCGCTTGATGATGAGGCTCAGGAGGATCTGCGCTTCAACAAGAACTTCAACACCTACAAGGGGGCTATTTATGAGAATATCGTCGGTGATATGCTGGTGAAACAGGGCTGTCAGCTATACTTCTACAAAAATGAGCGTGGAACGCTGGAGATGGATTTCTTTATGCGTGATGCGGATTCCCTTGTACCAGTAGAAGTTAAAGCGAACGATGGCGCAACTATATCCCTCAACAAGCTTATAGACAGCGAGAAATACTCTGATATTAAATACGGCATAAAGCTTGGCTATAAGAACATCGGATTTAACGGCAAATTCTATACTTTTCCATATTTCCTGACATTTCTCCTGAAACGCTTTCTTAGGGAGAGAGAAATGTGAGATGAACATTTGCAATAATCATATTATAAAACGCATATATAAACTAAATCGCCTGCAAGGCATCGTAACCTTGCAGGCGATGTTTTTATTTGATCATCTTAAAATGCCTCAACGCATCCATGATAGCCGTTTCCTTGTCCTTAGGACATTTTGGCTGTTTTGCGCTGTTGGATTTTGCTTTATTGTAATTCTCTCGCTTTTCAAGACCGCACTTCTGCTTTACCTGAGCGATATTCAATGAAGATACCGCCCCTTGACATAAGCCTTGATCTCATCGTAGGTAGCCTTGCTTTCTGCGGAGGTCACATCAAGCTCGTCTGTTTTAAGCTCAACCTCGATATGCTTCTTTGAGGATAGTTTGGACAATAATACCACCGTATTATTTTGTTGTTGATATATGAATTTTTAGCAAAAATGATTGAAATATGATGAATATTATGCTATAATTACACTAACAAGATGTCGTTTTCTTTTATGAGGTGTATTTTAATGAAGGCTTTATCAAAATGGCAAATAAACTTAATGATACAAT
>JAZPZN010000052.1:0-4441 GCA_045544715.1 Oscillospiraceae bacterium
TTGGCCTCCGACTTTATCCAATACGGAGCTGCCTGAAGAGATGCTTATAGAAGGTGCTATGAAAGATATCCTCACAAACAAGTATGAGAGAAATCGAAAAGCAAGAGCGAGGTGTATTGCTCATTACGGCACTGCCTGTAATGTCTGCGGTATTGATTTTGGCGTATTGTACGGTGAAGCTTTTTCTGGTAAAATCGCAGTACATCACCGAAAGCCGCTATATGAGATCCAAGAAGACTATGTTGTTGATCCTATCAAAGATCTCATCCCTGTTTGTCCTAACTGCCATATGATCATACACAGCAAAAAGGACGGCGTATTCACTGCAGAGGAGGTCAAAGATATGCTGCATCGTCATGATGCAGCTATCGACTGATTTTATTTTTTTGCATATACAAATTTTGATTTGGTGATCTGTTCGACGAAGGCAGCGAATGCATTTACCATACTCATATCTGGCACGGGTAGCATGACTTTATTCATCATATTACTGGTAATTTGATTTATGGTAGTTGTTGCTCCTGTCGTAATTTGAGAACGGAATGCGGGAAGTTGAAAATATGTCATCAGATATGGGGAATATTGGCTTCTAATAATCATCATGAATGCTCCAAAGCTCATAGGTTCGTCAATTCCATGAATTAAAGCTACCTTTCCGACCAATTTGGCACTTCCATTTCTTGAACACATAAGTATATCGTTATCCTGAACATACTTCTTATCACCGATTTTACAGCTTACTCTGACAGTATCAGCAAAATCCAGTTGCATATTCTGAATATTACTCGACCGCAAAACAACTGTACCCTTTTCGGATACATCCTCCGGCTTATATGTCAGACCATTCCAGTATTCTGCAATTTCTGACATTGCTTTAATCGGATAGCCATTAGGATTTGTTGCTGGATCCCCAAACAATTCGACAAATCGGGCTTTCACGAGCTCATCAAGCTTTGCAAGCTGCTGCTTGCGGTGGGTGATGATGGATTGTACTTGTTGAATAATTTGTATTACTCTTTTTTGTTCAACCAGCGTTCTTTGCGGAATTGTCATATTTACGAAGTCATTATCAGTAATGCTTCTTCTTCGAGCTGTTGAACCGCGTAGTTTTGATTTATAATATTGAATACTACGAGGAGAACGCAAGAACATCTCTAAAAATTTCGGAATGATTTTACTTTCGTCAATGTTCCATATTTTATACGCAGGACTAACAATTCCTGCATCGGTAATATCCTGAACAGCGAGCACACCCTCATCTATCGGAAAACTAACGACTAATTGTTTTCTCCGCACAATATTATATGTACTTTGATCTACAGAAGCAATTTGCTTCTTAAATCTGTCATTTTGAAAAACAATACCATCATGCATAGTCATAGAAAGTACGGGGTATTCTTCATCACCACATTTTTCAATGGGCGCTTTTGATATAACATCCCCAACTGTAAAATATAGCATTTTATATCCAAAAACCCGAATTTGTATGGATTTGTATATATCACTATCCGCCCTTCACGGGCAGTGGCACTCCGTGCAGGCGATTGCATCGAGCAATGCCAGCATACACTCGCTATCGCTCGTCTGCTGTCAGCCCTCTTTCGAGGGCATTTTTTATCGCCTATTCTTTTTATTGATTTTTATTAAAATCTAAATAAATATATTTATAATTCTAAAAATAATATAAATATAATAGTTATGGGATATAGCGTGAACCTTAAAAATCTCCTGCTAATAACAAATCTAATATGTTCATATCAGATTTGACATGGTGTGCAAATCTCATTTCATAACAGGGCGGGTAAGCAGCAGAAAAAAGGGCTGAAAGAGTGATGCAATGAATAGGTGTGAATATGAAAATATGCGAAATTTAGTAGTGGTTCCCAACGAAACTCTTTTCATTCTCTTGAGAATTGCACAGTCAATATCAAATCTGTAAATAACCATACCACTACCGCCGTGCACCTTGTTACTTTCGCAAATCTTTCGCGAAAAATCTTGCCTTTTCCATTTACAGCTGATAAAATAACGATGATCGATCGCAATATGATAATAAGGAGCGACAATAATGGAAAATGGTAAAATCCGTGTTGCTTGCTATGCGAGGTACTCCACCAGCATGCAGCGTGAAGAATCCATATCAGCACAGATAAGGGCAATGAAGAAATATTGTACTGATAACAATTGGAGCATCGTCAGAATATACACCGATCAGGCGTACAGTGCCACTACAGATAAACGACCGCAGTTCCAGCAGATGATATCTGATTCGTACAACAAGGAGTTTGACGTCGTCTTGGTCCACAAACTCGATCGTTTTTCACGCAATAGATATGATTCAAGTCTCTATCGTCATAAATTAAGAAAAAATGGTGTTAGGCTCTGTAGTGTACTTGAGAGGATTGACAATTCACCTGAATCCATCCTTCTTGAAGGCTTGCTAGAATCAATCAACGAATTCTATTCTGCCAACCTCGCTAGGGAGTCTCTCAAAGGTATGAAAGAGAATGCGCATTTGGGGCTTTTTAATGGCGGTTGTCCTGGACTTGGGTATGATGTAGATGAAACACAGCATCTTGTTGTAAATGAAGTAGAAGCAAAAGCTGTAATTATGATTTACAGTATGTATCTAAGTGGATATAGCTATCAGAAAATTGCTGATGTGCTGAATGCTGACGGATATAAGACGAAGGCTGGAAACGCCTTCAATAGGAATTCATTTACTGAAATACTGAGAAACGAAAAATATACGGGAGTATATATCTTCAACAGGGCTGAAGCCAAAGGCTACGATCATAAAAGAAATAATCATAGAAGCAAACCTGCAGAAGAGATCATTCGAATAGAGGGAGGCATTCCTGCAATTATCAGCAAGGAAACTTGGTTAGCTGCACAGGAATACAGAATAAAACACAATGCGAGAAATCGCTGTGCTAAAACTATGTATCTACTCAGCGGTATGATAAAATGTGGTTGCTGTAATAAAATCATGTACGGCAGTATGCGTATCAGAAAAAATCATCCTTCCTTTTACACATACGTCTGCAAAACTAAGAAGTCTGAATGCAGTAACCTCAAAGAAATTGACCGTGATAGTCTTGAAAACTATGTTGTAGAACTGATTCTGAATAAATGCTTCAATGATGGAACTTCTGAGGAACGTGATAAGCTCATGAACACAGACCACAGCAGTGTTGTTTTCAGGACACTACTTCAGCAGTACATAAAAGAAATCACCGTACACAAGGACTATATTGTTTTTCAGCTATATGTAAATGGCAAGGTGAAATCATACAGGCATAAGCGTGTGTCCTTTAAGACAGTAACTCAGCGGTATTTCAAGTGATAGGCTGTAAAAAATAGTATTAATCTTTGATTTGACTACTTGAAAAGACGGCACATTAAGTGTATAATATCAGTAGAGACCAACGGAAAACAGGAAACCCACACAGTGCTTTCCTATGAATTTTAGAAAACGGACGAATGGTTTTGATATGAGTTAAGACCGAGTTTACTATGCGGGTGATATAATGATAAAAATAATCACAAATAAAATCAAGTGTCTAAAATGTGGGGACATTATTGAAAGCAAACACTGCCATGACTTCCGCTTTTGCTCATGCGGTGCTTGTGCAGTTGACGGCGGTTTAGATTATTTGCGTCGATGCGGTAATCGTGAAAATTGGGAAGAGTTAAGCGAATACGAAGCAAAAGACATCAATAACGAAGAATCCTGACACTAAGCCAAATCCACCGACACCCCTCCTCGTCAAATCCTGCCTACGCCAAAACCACGCAGGTGCGAGGTGTCGCATCGGGCAAAGGTTAAAAATACGCATCTCCTGAGGGAGACACATCACCTCCACCAATTGAAAACACATAATCGCAAAGATTACGAAAAAGTCCGCAGATACGCAATTACACGGATCTGTGGGCTTTTATATATCTCCGAAAAATTCGGGGTTTGATGCGATGAATGTAATTTCGTGGTGTTTTATGGGGGTTGATTTTGAAATCTCTCTTGTGAAAAAAATGAGGCAATATCCTATTTTTGAAAAGTATGCATACCCTGCAGGCAAAAAAAATTGATGAAATTAGAATAAGTCCGCTTCATTTGTGCAGATTAAATATTTCCCTCTTGATTTTTTCGGAAAATATTTGTATAATAAATGTATAGGTATATTGTTTTAGGAGTGATCTTATGAAATCTTTGAAAATTGGCAAAAAAATGCTCTCTCTTTTACTAAGTATCGGCTGCATTTGTACCGCTTTACCGATTGAATTCGAATACAGCACCGCAAAAGCTGCTGTTGAAACAGTCCATAACATTGTTCTTTTTGCTCAGTTTGAAAATACAGAAAATTATAATTTTATGGATAACCGTGTTGATGAGATTGAAGAGATGTGCAATAATTCTGAAACAGTTCGCTCGCTTGCAGGG
>JAZPZN010000053.1:0-11692 GCA_045544715.1 Oscillospiraceae bacterium
GGTTCAGTGGGCTTCTCTCGTAAATTCCGCTTCCGGTAGCTCTTCCTATGAGACTGATAAGATGGTTGCTAAGGAAGACCTCTTCATCGACGGCGATGCTTACTATGAGGTATACGAGCTGATGTTCGATATCTTCAGCAACCCCTCCCTCATTGAGGAAGATCCCATGACAACTGACTGGGAAGGCTGCAAGAAGGCTATCAACGATGGCAAGATCGCAACAATGGTAATGGGCTCTTGGGCTGTTGCACAGTTCAAGGAGGCTGGCGAGAACCCCGATGATATCGGCTACATGCCTGCTCCCTTCAACATCAATGGTCAGCAGTATGCTGAGTCTGCTCCCGACTATTCTCTCGGCGTTAACAAGAACAGAAGCGACGAAGTTAAGGAACTCGGCAAGAAGTACATCACATGGTTCGTAGAGGATTCCGGCTTCGCAGTTAAGGAAGGCTCTGTAGGCACTCTCAAGGGCTCTGCAATGCCTGAGTACCTCGATGCATTTGCTGATTGCATCATGTTCACAACTGAGCCCGCTCCCGAGGGTCTTGTAGGCGTTTGGGATGCTATCAACAACGACTCTGAGGTTGGTACATGGCAGGGCGACGCTGCTAACTTCAAGATCCAGATCGCTGAGGCTGCATTCGCTGGCGAGAGCAAGGATAAGGTTGCTTCCATCCTCGCTGATGCTAACGCTAAGTGGGCAGCTACAAGAGATGCAAACGCTGATCTCGCTGCATATCTCGGCTAATTGTCCTCTCATATATTTCTTTGGCGGTGATTTACCGCAAGCACTGACCACCGTGCTTTACACGGCACGGTGGATTAAGGCTTAAAGCCTATATCGACAAACAGTCAGTCCGAGCATTCCTCGGACTGTACTATGTCGGATATAGTGAAAGTAGGAAAGGATCGTTCTTATGTCAGAAAAGACGACTGCACAAAAGCGCACATTACTACAGTGGTTACGGGGCTACACAGGTCAGAAATACCTGCTGACTATCCTGTTCCTGCTTGTTCCTTTGGTGCTGCTGGTTCTGTTTACGATGATACCTGCGGCAAATATGTTTATTTACAGTTTCCAGAAGCGTGACCAGCTCGGCGTATCTGTTGAGTGGGTGGGCTTCGACAACTATGTAAGGCTTTTTACAGATGAAAGCTATCTTACTACCTTTGGCAACAGTATATACTATATGTTCGGTTCGCTTATCCAGCTTTCGCTGGCTCTTTTCATTGCGACACTGCTTTGCTCAAAGATCAAATTTGCAAATGTATTTAAGGGAGTTATGTTCTTCCCTTATCTGATGAATGGTGTTGCGGTTTCCCTTATCTTCCGCAGATTTTTCCAGAAGGGCGACGGTATCACAAACACTGAAGGTACGCTGAACAGCATTATCGAGATGTTCGGCGGCGATCCAATCAAATGGCTCTCCGATCCCAATATCGTGAATTTCTGCCTGGTGTTCGTTTCGATATGGCGTTACATAGGCTTTGATATCATCATGTTTATCGGAGCTATCCAGTCTATTTCTCCCGAAATCTACGAAGCGGCTGACCTTGATGGTGCAAACGCATGGCAGCGCTTCTGGTATATAGTTTTCCCCAGCATCCGTCCTATCATTGCACTGCAGCTTATCCTTTCCATCAAGGGTGCAGCGTCGGTATTCGAGATCCCCTATATCATCACGGGCGGTCGCAGTGGCACAAACACATTCGTTATCAAGACCATCGAAACGGCATTCCAATACCAAAAGGTCGGTCTTGCATCGGCAATGGCGATCGTGCTGCTGGCAATTATCTTGATAGTAACAGGCATACAGAAGCTTTGCTTCAGAGAAGGGAAGTGATCGCACATGAGTGAAAAGACCACCGAATTCGATCTGAAGAAGTATCAGTTCAAGGAGACACCCAAATTCGTCAAGGTGCTCATCGATGTGCTGATCTACGCTTTTCTTGTACTCTGCTGTCTTATGGTCATCGTTCCACTGCTGGTAGTGCTTATCGGTGCATTCAAGACGCATGATGAGTATATTACTACAAATGTATTTACTCTTCCGGAGACTCCCCAGTTCCAGAACTTTGTTACCGCTTTCGTTGACGGTGATGTGCTGCTGGGTCTGTTCAACACGGCGATAATTCTTGTTATCTCCTGCGTTGGTACTATTGTGACAGGTACGATGACAGCCTTTGTGTTACAGCGTTTCAATATGCTGTTTACAAGATTTGTTAAGTTCATCTTTCTGTTTGCATCTCTGCTTCCCAACATCTCCATGCAGGTAACGGTATTCCAGATAGTAAGCAAGCTTGGACTTTACAACTCTATCTGGGCACCCTGCATCCTTTACATAGGCACTGACATTATTTCGATCACCATCTTCATCCAGTTCCTCAACAATATCTCGGTATCGCTGGATGAAAGTGCTATCCTTGACGGTGCAAGCTATCCCAGAGTTTACTGGAGCATCATACTTCCCATGCTCCGTCCTGCGATCGCTACCGTGCTCGTTATCAAGTTTGTAGGCATCTACAACGACTTCTACACTGCTAACCTCTATATGCCCAGCGATGACCTCGCAGTAGTTTCCACTGCGCTGTACCGCTTTATCGGCCCGTATGGAGCTAAGTGGGAGATAATCTTTGCAGGTATCATAATATGTATCATACCGTCGCTGGTCATCTTCCTGAGTTTGCAGAAATTCATTTACAGCAACCTTGTTACAGGTTCGGTAAAGGAATGATACGACATCAACAAAATAACAATACTTCAACGGCTTGGCGATGTGTTCATTCGTCGCCTTGCCACTCCTTTCAGCAACTGAGCTGTGCCATAGGTCATCACCATCACGCCGATGGCACAGTATCTCTTGCTACAACTACGACAACATCATTGTAACACCTTCCATATATGCAGGACTAGGTCCTCCACAACGAAAAAACATCGGCATTTTTTCTCCTGTGCCGATGTTTTTTCGTTTTTAGACTTGTCGATAATAATTCAGCGACCTTTGAAACGCTCAAAGGTCGCTGTTTTTATATTGCTTTAACTGAGCCTTTATATACTGGCTTGCCCTCGATTATCTGTATTCTCGTAGGGAGTTTGTTGTTTTTGATGCGCTCAAGCAGCGTGGTAACTGCGGTGTCCGCCATTTCTTTGGGATCGATGTCGATAGTTGTGATAGGCGGCTCGGATATCTCAGAGATGTGGTAGTTGTCATAGCCGACAACGGAGATATCATCGGGCACTGTAAATCCTATGCCTTTAAGATCACGGATGACGCAAAAAGCGGTTTCATCGCAGTTGCAGACGAATGCGGTGGGCATATTTTGGGGAAATTTGATCAACTGATAGCGGTCGTTGTTCATATCTCTGTCGTTGATTATCCATTCCTCTTTAATGGGCAGACCATGCTGTATCATGGCTTTCATGTAGCCCATATATCGGTCAAAGATGCTGGAGGTGGCAAGCGTAGTGCCCACATAACCGATATCCCTGTGCCCCTGCGAAATAAGGTAGGAGGTCAGGTTGTAAGCACCGAAGTAGCCGTTGGTGATGATGCAGTCGACATCGATATCGTTGAAATAATAATCCAGCAGGATAAGATTTTTCACCTTTTCGGAGAGCTTGTCGAGATACTCACGGCTGAGCTGTCCGAGGGAGATAACTCCCGTTATATTTTTACTGCTGAAAAAAGCGGGCATGATGAACTTTTTTTCATCTTCAACGCTGAGTATCTCTTGTATGCAGGCAAAGTTATCCTGCTTCAGGCGCATTGCGATATTGTTGTAGAGTGCCCAGTAAAGCGAACCGTTGGGGTTCAGAAATTTTTCGGGGATAAGCACTGCGATGATGCCGCCGCTTGCAGCGGATTTTGTGGAAACATAGCCGAGCTTTTCTGCGGTGGCTATGATCTTTTCACGCAGCTCATCGCTCATACCGCTTTTGCCTGCAAGAGCCTTTGAAACTGTAACATTGCTGGTGCCGCAAGCCTCTGCAATGTCGGAGAGTGTGATCTGTTTTTTGGACATTTTGTAAGTCCTTTCCGTATGTAAAATATTCTGAAAATATCTATATATACTATTATAATATAAAAGTGGTGGTTTTGTCAACAGAAAACCCCGATAAAAAGTACATTTGTACAGAATTTTTACAAAAGACAGGATTGATGACGGGCAGCGGAAAAATTTGTATACAACAAAAGGAGCACTGTCAAGGTGCTCCTAAAGTATTATTTACCATTATTGATGATCATCAGCAGTATTGAGAAGTAGTGGAACACGCTTCCTGCCACCGTGAAGATGTGCCATACCGAGTGGAAATATTTTTTGCTTTTTATCGCATAGAAAGCGATACCACCTGTGTAGCAGATGCCGCCGATGAGGAGAAACCATAGCGACAGTACATTCACATTTTCAAGCATCGGCTTCACTGCGATGATCACGACCCATCCCATTGCCACATAGCATACGACTGAGGGCTTGCGGAACTTCTCCAGATCGATGGAATTAAGCACTATTCCGAGGGCGGCTGCGCCCCACACTATTCCGAAAAGCACCCAGCCCAATGCACCCCGCAGGGCGACCAGCGTTATGGGAGTGTATGTTCCTGCGATTAGGAAAAAGATAGTGTTGTGATCCATTATGCGGAAGAATGCCTTTGCTTTTTCATGGGTTATTGCATGGTATAGCGTAGACATGGTGTAGAGTATTATGAGCGAGCCTCCGTAAATTGCACAGCTCACCACGCCCCACGCATTAGAGTAGATAGCGGCAAACACGATAAGCACCGCAGTGCCAGCAATAGACAGCAGACTGCCCACACCATGTGTCACCGAGTTGAAAATCTCCTCGCCGAGGGAGTATCGCTTAACAGGCTTTTTTTCTTTTTCAGTCATTGTATCATCTCCATGATTATGATATCCTGTTCTGTTTCAATTATATCACGGTGCGGCAGGATTGTCAATTTGGATGCGAAAGGCGAATGGTTTTGTGCAACTGCACTAAAAGAACGCTCGGATTTTTGCTTGTTTGTACAATTCGCTGACGAATATCAAAAGTCGTATTTACGAATTGCGTGATAAATGCTATAATGGTCATATCGGATGTTGCATGATGCAAATATCTGCGAAAGCAGGATGCAGCTGAATTGCTTCGGTTTATAAATACGGAAAGGTGAATGAAATGGATATCAAAGATCAGATCATAAATGGCAAAGCATCGATAGGAATAGAGTTTGGCTCAACCAGAATAAAAGCAATACTCGTTGGTGAGGACTTGAAGCCTGTTGCCTCGGGAGCACATGACTGGAAGAACAGTCTTGAAAACGGAATATGGACATACTCCGAGGAGGATATCCTCAAGGGCTTGCAGAGCTGCTTTGCGGCACTGATGGCTGATGTCAAGCAAAAGTATGGCGCAGAGCTGACAACTGCCGCATCGATAGGCATCTCGGCTATGATGCACGGTTATCTTGCGTTTGATGAGGACGATAAGCTGCTCGTGCCCTTCCGCACCTGGCGCAATACCATGACGGGCGAAGCTGCAGATGTGCTGTCGGAGAGCTTTGGCTACAATATTCCGCAGCGCTGGAGCATCGCACATCTGTATCAGGCTATCCTAAGCAAGGAGCCTCATGTGCCGCAGATACGTTTCTTTACTACTCTTGCGGGATATGTGCACTGGCTGCTGACGGGCGAAAAGACCATCGGCATCGGTGATGCATCGGGTATGTTTCCTATTGACCCCGTGAGCGGCGGTTATGACGAAGCGATGATGGAGAAGTTTGCCCAGCTTACAAAGGATACTCAGTTCTCGCAGAAGCTCAGCGACATCCTTCCTAAGATAGTTGCAGTCGGTGAATGTGCAGGCACGCTTACCGAAAACGGAGCATTGCTGCTTGACCCTACAGGCACATTCAAGGCGGGCGTTCCCTTCTGCCCTGCGGAGGGTGACGCTCAGACGGGCATGGTGGCTACTAACAGCATAGCTCCACGCACCGGTAACGTTTCGGCGGGCACATCTATATTTGCGATGGCAGTGCTGGAGCGCAGCCTTACAAAGCTGCACCGTCAGATAGATATCGTTACAACTCCCTGCGGTGACCCTGTTGCTATGGTGCACTGCAACAACTGCACCACCGACCTTGACTCTTGGGTGGCACTTTTCGGTGAGCTGCTGAAAAGCTGCGGCTGCGAGCTGTCAAAGGGCGAGCTTTACGACAAGCTGTATGCGGCGGCACTTTCGGGAGAGGCTGATTGCAGCGGCATAGTCAGCTATAACTATCACTCGGGCGAGCACGTTACGGGCTTTACGGAGGGCAGACCGATGTTGATGCGTTCTCCCGATTCTCTGTTCAATGTGCCGAATGTTATGAGGAGCCTTATCTACTCCTGTATGGCAACGCTCAAGATAGGCATGGATATCCTGCTTAACGAGGAGAAGATCACCCTTGAAAAGATATATGCCCACGGTGGTTTGTTTAAGTCGCCTGTAACGGGTCAGCGTTTTCTTGCATCGGCACTGGGAGTGCCTGTATCGCTGATGGAATCGGCAGGTGAGGGCGGCGCATGGGGCATTGCATTGCTAGCCGCATATCAGGCTAGAAACGACAGGGCGCAGCAGCTTGCAGAATATCTTGATCAGCGTGTGTTTGCAGGTATGAGCGGCAGCAGCATGGAGCCGAATGATGCGGATGCCGCAGGCTTTGCAGAATACATGAAGCTGTACAGGGCAGGGCTTGACGCTGAAAGGGCAGCGGTTATGAGCGCTTCTGAATAACGTGATGCTCAGATACGATATCTACCCTCCTGCTAAATGCGGGAGGGTAGTGCTTTGGAAGAAGGCGAATATCGCAAAATATCCATCAGTCCCGTTTTTTCCTTGAAATGATGGTGCTGTTGTGGTACAATGTGATTACTTGATAACGTAGAAAGGAATGTGTTGTATGAATTTAGGTATACGTGACAACATACTGTATAAATGCGTGCTCGATGAGGGCGAGACTGAACTGATAATTCCTGACGGGGTAAAGCATATTTATTCATATTGCTTTCAAAACTGTAACAAGATCACCTCTGTGGTGCTGCCTAATGGGCTGGAAACCATCGATTATTTCGCTTTTGCGGGCTGCACCTCGCTGGTGGATATACAGTTCCCCGACAGCATTTCATATATCTATCCCGGGGCTTTGGACGATACTGCGTGGTATGAGCGGCAGATAGGCGATTTTGTAATGCCGACTCCGCATTATCTTTATGCATATAAAGGGCCGATGAATGGTGATATAGTTATTCCCGAAAGTGTGCGGTATATCGGAGATCGTGTTTTTTCCGGCATGAATGCCATATCCTCGGTGAAGCTCCCTGAGGGGCTGAAGTCTTTGGGTTCAAGGGCGTTTATTGATTGCAGGCAGCTTACATCGATCGACCTTCCTAAGGGGCTGAAGTCGATAGGTTATCAATGCTTTGCGCAATGCCATGAGCTTAAGCATATAACCATCCCGGAGAAACCGGAAAATGTTGAGATCAATGCTTTTACAGGTACAAAATGGCTGAATGAATATCAGGGTGACTTTGTGATAATGGGTGACATACTGCTGAAATATATCGGAAGCGGCGGTGATATCGTGGTGCCCGATGGGATAAGGGTCATTTGTGACAGTGCGTTGAACAACAAAGAACACGTAACATCCATCATAATTCCCGAAGGTGTTGAGGAGATAGGGGGAGCGCTGTGCTTTGGCAAGAAGGTTGAGCGTGTGGTGATACCCTCGACCTTGAAAAAGTGGTACGGCAGAGCGTTTGTTCTGAGCGTTATAGAGCATTTGCAGATCAACTTCAGCGTAAAAAAGAGCATCTATGAGGTAATGCAGGACAAAGAAGATACGATCAGTGAATGCACTATCAAAAGGATTTATGCGCCTAACATTCCTATATCTGCCATGGGGGCGCTCAAGCGTGAGGCGGCGGTCAGCTTTGCTGAGATGTGGATGGAGGGATATGAGTTCCCCAAAAAATACGCCGAGGAATACAAACAATATATCAGAAATCAGCGGCTTAAGCTTTATGGATTTGTGGCAAAAAGTGATAAGTTTGCCGAGTATCTCTGCAGCGAAAAGGTGATCCCGCTGGGGCATATCGACAGAGTGTTGGAGCTTGTTGACGAAAACCTTGCAGTAAAAGCGATGCTGCTTGAATACAGGAACAATAATTTTTCTGTTAATGATATGGAAAAGCAGATGATACGTGACATGAACAAAGATCCGTATTCTATCACCGAGATGAAGATGATATGGGGCTACAAGGTGCTCCCCGATGACACGCTGATGATAACGAGCTACAAGGGCGATGGTGGGGCTGTTGACATTCCCTATGCGATCGGTAAACGCAGGGTAACTGCCATCGGCAAAAAGGTGTTTGATGAAAGAACTGCCAGAAACGACGCCATCAGGATAGGTCGTAGCAAAGTAAGCTCTATCACTATTCCCGACACGATAACCACAATAAGTGACGATGCATTTTACCATGCAGCGGGTATCGAGAAGATAAGGATACCTGACAGCGTTACGTATTTAGGAAAATCGGCTTTCTTTGGCTGCAAGAAGCTGAAGTCAGTGACCATCTCGGGTAGTATCAAGACGATAGAAAGCTGCTGCTTCAATTTGTGTCCTGAGCTTTTAAAAGTAGTTGTCGAGGAAGGCGTTGAAGCACTGGAGCTGATGGTATTTGCAGGCTGCAATTCGCTTATGGGAATATGGCTTCCTGCCAGCGTTAAGACCATCAAGGGCTTCTGCTTTGAGGGCTGTCACGGACTTGTAATATATGCGCCGAAGGGAAGCTATGCGATACAGCATGCGATAGAGCAGAGAATTAAGTATATCGAAATATGACGCAAAGGAGCGGGTATGTTAGATATTTTCAATGGTGTGGTATATGATCATTCATCCGAGCCGAATGAAACAGTGGTAATTGTTCCCGAGGGTGTGTGCGGAATATCCGATCACGCATTTAACGATAACAAGCTGCCGCAAATCGTAAGGCTTCCGCATACGCTGGAGTGGATAGGCAACCGCAGCTTTGCTGGCTGTGATAAGCTGCGGGAGATAGATATCCCCGACAGTGTGGGGCGCATCGGCACGGAGGGCTTCGGCAGGTGCACTGCGTTGGAGCGTGTAAAGCTCCCGAGTGCGCTGAAGCTGCTGGAGATGGGCATATTCTCAAACTGCACTTCGCTGAAAAATATCGACATTCCCGACAGTGTTGAGCATATAAACGACTTCGCTTTTGAGGGATGTGTGTCGCTTGGCAGTATCGATATTCCCGACAGCGTACGTGATATTGGCTACAGGTCTTTTCAGCACTGCGTATCACTTACACAAGTGGATATTCCGCATAATGTGACGGATATAGATGTTGCAGCCTTTTGCTTTTGCAGCGGTCTGCAGCGTGTGGGTCTGCCTGATGGCTTGCAGAAGATAGGCGACAAGGCTTTCATGGGATGTGAGAGCCTTACAGAGATATCTATACCGTCAAGTGTAAGCAGTATCGGCAATTTAGCGTTTGTAGATTGCAAACGGCTGGAGCAGGTAGCTCTTCCTGCTGCTATTGAAAATATCGCTGAAAATGCTTTTGAGTTTTACACCAATGCGTATTTCCCTTATATGGGGGCTGACATATCTGACTGGAAGGGTACCGAGCGCAGATTTTATGCGCTTTGCGGCTTTATGAAAAGCTTTGTAGAGGATGCGGATAGTATCGCAGAGGATGCCCTGCGATCCTATTGCACTTATTTTCGCAGGCGCAAAAAGCGTCTTATGCCAAGACTTACCTCTAATCGCACGGCTGTGAGCTTTATGCTGCAAAACCGCTTGCTATCATTGACAGAGCTGAATACTCTTATCGAGATATCGCAGGATACATTTATACGTGCGCAGCTGCTGGAATACAAGCATCTCCGCTTTACTGCCGATGATGAGCTTGCGCTGCTGGAGCGTGAGCTGCGGCGTGACCCTTACTCGGTAACGCAGATGAAGAGGCAGTGGGGATTTAAGGTGAAGGATGATGATACGATATGTATCACCTCATACAGGGGCGACGATGCTTCGGTGACAGTGCCCTACCGCATTGGAGACAGGAGGGTCACTGAGATAGGCGACAAGGCTTTTTCGCCGCATCGCAGGGGCAAATATGAGCGACTGCAGGATCTTTGCAGTGAGCTGGTGAGCGTGACCCTGCCCGATGGTATCGAGCGTATCGGCGATAGGGCGTTTTATATGTGCTGTGGTCTGAGTAGTATCGATATTCCCGATACTGTTATCAGCATCGGTGAGCAGGCTTTCAGCTCTTGTTATTCCCTTGCATCGGTGGCGCTTCCGCAGGGACTGACGTGTATAAGCGACAGATGCTTTGAAAACTGCTGGAGCCTTTCCGATATAGTGATCCCCGAAAATGTATGTGAGATAGGTGATGATGCTTTTGCCTTCTGCCAAATGCTGGATAACGTTGAATTTAACCACAATATTCGGCGCATCGGCAACAGTGCATTTTATTCTAGCGGTCTGAGGGAGTTAGTGCTGCCCGATAGCCTTAGCAGGCTGGGGGAGCTTGCATTCGGCGACTGTGTGGAGCTTGAGCGGCTCACTTTTTTAAATCCACTGACCGAGATCGGAGGAAATGCAATAGATTGTCTGTTCTCCCATACGATGATCGTTGCCCCTAATGGCAGCACTGCGGCAAAATATGCAAGAGAAAACAACATTTGCTTTGAGAAAATAGGAGGTTAATGTGCATAGTATCTCTACATATCTTTTTAAGTACAAAGACGACGGCAGGGAAGAATTGTATGTTGATGAAGGTATAACACTTATCGGTGACAGGGCATTTGAGGGCTGCAATTCGCTGAAAAGAGTGGTGCTGCCTGAGAGCTTGATGTTTGTAGATGAGCGTGCTTTTGCCAATTGCACTGCGCTGGAGGAGATAGTGTTCAGGAGCAATGTGGATGCGCTGAGCTTTTTGGTGTTTAGGGAGAGCGTGTACGAGTATCTTGTGAGCACTGAAAACCAAAAAAAGCTCAGTATAGTAAGTACAGCCTTTGACGGCTGCACATCGCTTAAAAGGGTCGTGTTTCCCGAGAATGCGAGGGTATTTTCATATCACTCGCTGCTAGGCGACAGAGTCGGTAGTGTGGATATGTTCAAGGGGCTGCCCTTTGGCGAAGCTGAGTTCGTCATGCTTAACAGCCACATGCTGTACAAATGCAACAGCACCGAAAGGGTGATAACAGTGCCCGACGGTGTAAAAGAGGTGCTGGAATTCGCTTTCACCGATATGGCGGCGGAGCGTGTTATCCTCCCCGAGGGTGTAAAAAGGCTCGACCGCTGCGCATTTTGCTTTTGCAAGGAGCTTAAAGAGATAGTTTTGCCGAAGAGCCTTGAGAAATTAGGCGATACTGCGGTGAACGGCTGTCCGAAATTCTGCTCTTTCGGTGCAAATGATGGCAGCGATATGCTGGTGATACCGCCGCAGGTCAAGTATTTTGGCAAGCGTTTCGTTGAAAATGATGCAATAAAGCTATGCGGACAATTGCTGGTAGGCCCCGAGCTGTTTGAGGGAATGAAGATCAGAAAGCTTGAGCTTGCTGAAGGCACGTCATACATGAGTAAAGAGGCATTTCAAAACCATAGCGAGCTTGAGAGCGTAAC
>JAZPZN010000054.1:0-43835 GCA_045544715.1 Oscillospiraceae bacterium
ATGGTAACATAGGAAGCCCGTTATGTCAAGTAGATCCGCAGATATCGTGGCACCACCCGATATCTGTGGATTTAGGATATATATTATTATCATAGACATGCACCGATGTGTATATCTGAAAGGAGGATAACATGACAAACACCAGCATAATGATGAACGTCGATGAGGTGGCTGAGGAGCTTAACATCTCCAAGCCCTTTGCGTACAAGATCATGCGTGAGATGAACAGCGAGCTTAAAGCCAGAGGCTACCTCACTATTCAAGGCAAGGTCAACCGCAAGTACTTCCTTGAGAAGATCTACGGCGGTACCGACTCTACGCCTGTCAGGGAGGCGATGTGATGGCAGTTTACAAGGATCCTTCCTCTAAGCTGTGGTACTGCAAGTATTACGTTCGTGAGTGGAATGGGAAATCTCGTTCCACCACGAAGCGTGGCTTCAGGACAAAGCGTGAGGCAATGGAGTTTGAGCAGACAAACAGACTCAAGCAGGAGTCCAGCCTGTCTATGCCGTTCAAGGCATTTGTGGAGATCTACCGCAGCGACATGAACAACCGCATACGCGAGAACACCTGGCTTACCAAGGAACACATCATCAATGATAAGATACTCCCCTACTTCGGGGAAATGCCACTGGAAGAGATATCCACCCGTGATGTGATGAAGTGGCAGAACATCATGCTCTCTCAGCGCGGAAGCAGCGGCAAACGCTACTCCACTACATACCTCAAGACCATCCACAACCAGATATCAGCTATCTTCAACCATGCTGTCCGCTTTTACGACCTCAAAAGCAATCCTGCCGCAAAGGTCGGTAATATGGGCAAGGGCAAAACGGCTGAAATGCTGTTCTGGACAAAAGAGGAGTATCAGGCTTTCTCCGAGGCAATAATGGACAAGCCGCTTTCCTACTACGCCTTTGAGGTGCTGTACTGGTGCGGAATAAGACTAGATGAGCTTCTTGCTCTTACAAGGAACGACTTCAACCTTGAAAAGAAAACTCTCTCTATAACCAAATCCATGCAGCGCATCAAGAGGCGCGATGTAATCACCGACCCTAAGACTGAAAAGAGCATACGCACCATCGTAATGCCTGACTTTCTCTGTGAAGAAATGCAGGAGTTCTTCGACTCGCTGTACGGAATTACGGGCAAGGACAGAGTCTTTGTCTGCACCAAATCCTATCTTCACCGAGAGATGACCAGAGGCTGCAAGGCGTCAGGGGTCAAGGAGATAAGGATACACGACCTGAGGCACTCCCATGTTTCACTGCTCATCAACATGGGATATTCGGCCGTTGCTATCGGTAATCGTGTGGGACACGAGAGCGTTGACATCACATTCAGGTATGCGCACATGTTTCCTACCGAGCAGATCGACATGGCAAACAGACTTGACGCAGAAAGGGGTGACAACTGATGTCAGAGAAAAACTGTGACGGAAAGGGACGTTTCCGCAGCAGGACAATCGCGTTCAGGATGTCGCCTGATGAGGCAGAGCAGCTCGATAAGCTCGTGAAGATTTCAGGCTACACCAAGCAGGACTATCTGATAGACCGAGTTCTTCAGCGTGACATCATAGTAAGGCGCAGCCCACGCACCTACAAGGCACTGAAGGACACTCTGGGCGAGGTCTTATTCCAGCTGCAGCTGCTGGATACCGTTAGTGACGACAACAGCGAGCTGCTGGAGCTTATAGCGCAGATCAACACAACGCTTCGGGGATTCGCTGCTGAGTCCTGAGCCACAAAAAATTACAGCCGACAATTATTCTGTCGGCTGTGTTTTTTACATAAAGAAATCGCCGCAGGAAATGCGACGATTTCATGATTATTATAATTAACCTACAAGCCACATCCAAACCACCAGCAACACTTTGCCGATAAACTTTACATCTGCCGATAAGGTCAGGAATAAGGTCAAAAACGGCTTTGAAGTCTGTGGAATGGCTCTGTAAAAGGCTTCAGAGAGACTGCGAGATTACTCCCACTCAATAGTGCCGATGGGCTTGGGAGTTAGGTCATAAAGCACACGATTGATTCCGTCTACCTCAGCAGTGATGCGAGCGGTGATCTTGTGGAGAAGCTCGTAGGGGATCTCCTCAATTGTAGCGCTCATAGCGTCTGTGGTGTTTACTGCACGGATGATTGCGGGCCAGCCCTCATAGCGCTTGTCGTTCTTTACGCCTACGCTCTTCATATCGGGCACAGCGATGAAATACTGCCATACAGTCTTGTTGAGACCTGCGTTCTCGAATTCCTCACGGAGAATAGCGTCTGCTTCACGCAGAGCGTGCAGACGATCACGGGTGATAGCACCGAGGCAACGTACACCAAGACCGGGGCCGGGGAAGGGCTGACGATCAACCATAGAAGAGGGAAGACCAAGTGCCTTACCGACTACACGAACCTCGTCCTTGTAAAGCAGCTTAACGGGCTCAACCAGCTCGAACTGCATATCTTCGGGAAGTCCGCCGACGTTGTGGTGAGCCTTAACACCGTCGCTTTCGAGAATGTCGGGATAGATAGTGCCCTGTGCGAGGAAACTGATTCCTTCGAGTTTACCTGCCTCCTCATCAAATACCTTGATGAACTCGCCACCGATGATCTTTCTCTTCCTTTCAGGCTCAGCAACATCCTTAAGCAGGTCGAGGAAACGGTCAGTAGCGTCGATGTAAACGAGGTTGGCATCAAGCTGATTCTGGAATACCTCGATGACCTGCTCGCTTTCGCCCTTTCTCATGAGGCCGTGGTTTACATGCACACATACGAGCTGCTTACCGATAGCCTTGATGAGTAGCGCTGCAACTACAGCGCTGTCAACACCGCCGGACAGAGCCAGCAGTACCTTTTTGTCACCAACCTGCGCACGAACTGCTGCAACCTGCTCGTCAATAAAAGCGGCTGCCAGCTCGGGAGTGGTGATGCGTTCCATTGTTTCCGGTCTTTTGTTTGTATCCATAATATCCTCCTAAATAACGGTGCACTGCACCGAATTTAACATATCTATCAGTCGCCCTTATTGCTCCAGTTAATAAATTTGTAGCTCTCCAGCGTCTTGAAATACCGTGCAAGCCTTTCGTAGAGAGGTTCTGCCTTATCTCCGAAATGCTCTCCGACAAGCTTTCCGATAGCTGTGAGATCACGCTCGCCGTCTATCTGCAGCCATATAAAGCTGCCGAACTCGTCAAGATGTATGTGGGACACCTTAGGCTTTTTAAGGAGCTTCTGGGCTATGCGGTTAAACATGCCCTTATTCTCTATATCAAGGGTGACAGCACCCGTGTCGTCCTGTGACCAGTTTAGTCCTGCAGGACGGCAGGGTATCCTATCGAGGTAATTTTCTTGGGATTTTTTATTTTTCATTCTTGGTTGTCTTTGTGTTCTTGGATTTCTTCCAGATGGTGAACATCAGCAGAGTGCAGATCACGAGTGCAAATACCACGAGGCCTGCGACGCTAGAAACTACGGGATTCATATTAAGAATACCCGAGATGTTGATAACCTTGTCAACTCCGAATACAGCGAGGATAGCCAGCAGGAGACCTACTATACCCTCACCTGCGATCATACCGGAGCAGAAAAGGATACCGTCGTTGGTGACTTCCTTTTTCTTCTCCTCATCGCCCTTGAACTTCATCTTGTCGAATACAAGTCTGATGATACCGCCGATCATAATGCAGGCATTGAGCTGCACGGGAAGGTAGATACCGATAGCGAAGGGGAGAACGGGGATACCGAGTATCTCAACTACTACAGCGATGATAGCACCAAGGATAACGAGATTCCAGGGGAGCTCAGCGCTCATAACGCCCTCGATGATCATTTTCATCAGTGTGGCCTGAGGAGCAGCAAGCTCGTCAGTACCGAAGCCCCACGCTGCATCGAGGAGGTAGAGAGTACCGCCGATAGCGAGAGCCGCCGCAACAACACCGATGACCTCAGCGATCTGCTGCTTCTTAGGAGTAGAGCCGAGGATATAACCTGTTTTGAGATCCTGAGAGGTATCACCTGCGATAGCAGAAACGATACAGATTATAGAGCCGATAGCAATAGCAGCAGCCATGCCCTCAGCACCCTCAGCGCCAGTGAACTTAAGGATGAGGGTAGCAATAAGGAGAGTAGCGATAGCCATACCCGATACAGGGTTGTTGGAGCTACCTACAAGACCTACCATTCTGGAGGAAACTGTAGCGAAGAAGAAACCAAATACAACGATGATAAGTGCGCCGAGAGGGCCAACGGGAATAGCGGGAACGAGCCATACTGCGAGAGTAAGAACAACGATAGCGATAAGCACTATCTTCATATTGAGATCCTGCTCAGTTCTTAGAGTTGAACCGCTGCCCTTGATGTTGAAATTCTTAACAGCGTCTTTGAATGTTGTAATAATGAGAGGGAGTGACTTTACAAGGCTGATGATACCGCCAGCTGCGAGTGCACCTGCGCCTATGTAGCGGATATAGCTGCTCCAGATACCGCTTGCACCGTTAGCTTCATAGATTGCGCCAATGGTCTCTGTACCAGGGTACATAATGATATCAGCACCGAACATTACGATAAGAGGTATGAGCACCATCCAGCTCAGTACGCCTCCTGCGAACATATAAGAGGAGATACGGGGGCCGCAGATGTAGCCAACGCTCATAACAGCAGGGTATATCTGAGTGCCGATCTCGCCATGATAGCCAAGATTCTTAAAGCTTACGGATATCTCACCGGGAACTGCTTTGAGACCATCGATGATGAACTTGAACGCTGCTGCAAAGCCCATACCTGCAAATACTGAGGTTGCGCTTGAGCCACCGTTTTCGCCTGCTAGAAGCACCTCTGCACAAGCAGTACCCTCAGGATAGGGGAGAGTTCCGTGCTCCTTAACGATAAGAGCGTTACGTAGGGGAACCATAAAGAATACACCCAACAGACCGCCGATAAGGGCGATGAGAGTGATCTCAAGCAGACCTGGCTTGTCCATTGTGCCCTCGGCTGCCCACAGGAACAGCGCTGGGAGGGTAAAGATTGCACCAGCTGCGAGGGATTCACCGGCAGAACCGATAGTCTGAACAAGGTTACTTTCAAGGATAGAGTTTTTGCGCATAATAACTCTGATAACACCCATTGAGATGACTGCTGCGGGGATAGAGGCAGATACAGTCATACCTACTCTCAGACCGAGATAGGCATTTGCCGCACCGAAAACAACGGCGAGAAGAACGCCCATTATTATCGATGTAACCGTAAACTCAGGCGTGACCTTCTGCGCTGGAACATACGGCTTGAATTCGTTTTTGTTTTCCATTAAACATCTCCTGTTCTGTCTGCGCAAGGCAGACATTTTTCGTTGAAAGGTGCGATATCATTTGCATTGTAACAGCATTCATAGATTCGGCACCAATTTATATTATTTTATCATATTTTACGGTAAATATCAAGTATTATATTTCAAAAAACGGAGCAAAAATTACATTTTTTTGAAATTGCATATAAAAAAACGACAACTGCGGATGCTTATATTCTTTATTTCAAATATTAAATTTAGATTTTAATTATTATCAAGATATTGCCTTGACAAAACCGATTCGATTATGCTATTATTGTGATAATAAGCTAAATTATGGAGTATTGTTATGGAATTTGTTGTTGAAAATGGAGTTTTGATTAAGTTTATTAACCCTGAAAAGAAACAAGATATACTAATTCCAGATAATATAACGACGATCTCCAGCTCAGTTTTTTATAAGTGTTTTTATCTCAGATCGGTCGTTATACCCCACGGTGTCAAGCGCATAGAAGCATTTGCTTTTGCTGCCTGCAAGAATTTAACGCATGTATATTTTCCGAAAACGATTGAATATATCCACGAAAATGCATTTGAATCAACCCCTTGGCTAGATGATTATCCGAGCGACTTTGTTGTTATTTGCAATATTTTATATAAGTATAAAGGTCAAAACAATAGCATAATTATTCCTGACAATGTAAATCAAATCAATTCATGTGCATTCCAAAATGACAAGAGTATTGTAGAGATAGTTATTTCAGAAAGTGTTAAGAAAATAGATAATTTTGGTTTTTTCCAATGTCAAAAATTGCAATCAATCACTATTCCTGAAACTGTCAAAGATATCGGGCGTTATGTATTTGCCGAGTGTAATGAATTACAATATGTAAACATTCTGGGACACTGTTCGCCTCATGCACTTTTTGAAACGGCAAGCGTCGACAGTCATACCATCCAATACAATCCTGCATCAAATCCACAGGAGATATACGCACCACACATATACTTAAAAGATTGCCTGTATGAACATACCCGCTTGTTGTTTATCAATGGTTTTGCAGGCGCATATCTTCAGAAGAGGCATGTTGATGAGGATGTGCTAAAAGCAAATAAAGAGTACATCGTTACACATAAAGATCAACTAGCTGAAATTGCTGATTCATATAGATATTTATTTACATATATGATCACCGAGGATCTTATTCCAGTTACAGATATAACATTAGCGCTTTCAAAAATAGAGGATATATCGCTTAAAACATTGATACTTGATTATGTTAATAAAACACGCCAACAAAATAATATATCTGATCTGTTGGATAATGAGTATAATCTTGATGATGATTAATATGATCTGATCTATAGCGTGACCTCAATAAATAATAACCAGTGAGATATGGTTTTTCACTGGTTATTTTTGCATTTGCATTAATTAGAATTTCCTATGCTTTTTTCAATAACGATGATATGACAGTAGCACAATTATTAAACTAAGAGCAAAAGAGGCGGTCACTCTAAAGTGACCGCCTCGATATTATTTTGCGTTCAGAGATTACTTCATAGCCTCTTCAACCGCAACTGCGCAAGCAACTGTCATACCAACCATAGGGTTGTTACCTGCACCGATAAGACCCATCATCTCAACGTGAGCAGGAACGGAAGAAGAACCTGCGAACTGAGCATCAGAGTGCATACGGCCCATTGTATCAGTCATACCGTAGGAAGCAGGACCTGCAGCCATGTTATCAGGGTGCAGAGTACGGCCTGTACCGCCACCGGAAGCAACGGAGAAATACTTCTTGCCCTTCTCAGTGCACTCCTTCTTGTATGTGCCTGCAACAGGGTGCTGGAAGCGGGTGGGATTAGTGGAGTTGCCAGTGATGGAAACGTCAACGTTCTCCTTCCACATGATAGCAACGCCCTCTGTTACGTCGTTAGCACCGTAGCAGTTAACCTTTGCACGCAGACCATCGGAGTATGCCTTGCGGAATACTTCCTTAACCTCGCCTGTGTGGTAATCCATCTCTGTCTCAACGTATGTGAAGCCGTTGATACGAGCGATGATCTGAGCAGCATCCTTGCCGAGACCGTTGAGGATAACTCTCAGGGGGTTCTTACGAACCTTGTTAGCCTTCTCAGCGATACCGATAGCGCCCTCAGCAGCAGCGAAGGACTCGTGACCAGCCAGGAATGCGAAGCACTCTGTGTCATCCTCAAGAAGCATCTTGCCGAGGTTGCCGTGGCCGAGACCTACCTTACGCTGGTCAGCAACAGAACCGGGAATGCAGAATGCCTGCAGACCCTCACCGATAGCAGCAGCAGCGTCAGCAGCTCTTGTGCAGCCCTTCTTGATAGCGATTGCGCAGCCTACTGTGTAAGCCCACTTAGCGTTCTCGAAGCAGATGGGCTGGATGCCCTCAACGAGCTTATAGATGTCAAGACCTTTAGCCTTGCAGATATCAGCGCACTCCTCAATGGAGTTGATGCCGTATTCCTTGATAGCAGCGAGAATCTGGGGTTCTCTTCTGTCGTAAGATTCAAATAAAGCCATTGTTTTCTACCTCCTATTACTCTTTTCTGGGGTCGATGATCTTAACAGCATCAGCAACACGGCCGTACTGACCCTTTGCCTTCTCGAATGCAGTGTTAGCATCGTCGCCAGCCTTGATGAAGTCCATCATCTTGCCGAAGTTTACGAACTGGTAGCCAATGATCTCGTTATCCTCGTTAAGAGCGATACCTGTAACATAGCCGTCAGTCATCTCGAGGTAGCGGGGACCCTTTGCAAGAGTACCGTACATTGTACCGATCTGAGAACGCAGACCCTTACCGAGGTCCTCAAGACCTGCACCGATAACAAGACCGTCCTCGGAGAAAGCAGACTGGCTTCTGCCGTATACGATCTGGAGGAACAGCTCTCTCATAGCGGTGTTGATAGCATCACATACGAGGTCAGTATTGAGAGCTTCAAGGATTGTTCTACCGGGGAGGATCTCGGAAGCCATAGCAGCGGAGTGAGTCATACCGGAACATCCGATAGTCTCAACCAGAGCCTCCTGGATAACGCCGCCCTTTACATTAAGGGACAGCTTGCAGGTACCCTGCTGAGGAGCACACCAGCCAATGCCGTGTGTGAAGCCGTTAATGTCGCTGATCTCCTTAGCCTTTACCCACTTAGCTTCTTCGGGGATAGGTGCTGCGCCGTGAGCAACGCCCTGTGCTACGGGACACATGTTTTCAACTTCATGAGAATAAGTCATTTGAGTTTGAACTCCTTTCGATATTTTGTATGGGGAACACCCCAAACATACACATATATTATACTATATATTGTCCCGTTTTGCAATAGTTTTTCAAAAATAATTGTGTTTTAATTCACAAAAACGAAACAGGCGCAGAGCCCGATCTCTGCGCCTGTCCTATAAAATGCCATAAGGCTTGAATTTTGCTGAATGCACTATATCATAGACATGGTGCGATATATCATAAAGATGCTGAAAGCTTGCTCTCAGCTGTATGCATCTATGTTTGATGAGAGTGTTCCCGATATCTTTTATCGGTACTAGAACGTTGATTTTATGCTGTATCTCTTTTTATTCAAGAGACCTTAACACGAGGCAACGAGCCATTATCTCAACTAAGTGCATATCGGCAGAGGTCTAGCTTATGCATCAATTATGCTGTTATCAGATCATGGAAGCTTCCCAACAGGAGGGTGCTTCAAGACCGAACATCTTGACAACTGTGGGAGCCACATTTGCAAGACCGTAATTACCATCCTTGATGGTATACTTAACATCCTTATCGTAGATGATGAAGGGAACAGGGTTGAGGGAGTGAGCTGTTCTTACATTCACTTCGCCCTTCTTGTTCTTTTCAAGCATTTCGTCAGCGTTTCCGTGGTCAGCAGTTACGAGCATTGTTACGCCGTACTCATCGCACACATCCTTGAGTCTTGCAAGACCGATATCAACGGACTCAACACCGATCATTGTTGCCTGCATAGAGCCTGTGTGACCTACCATATCGCCGTTGGGGAAGTTGCAGCGCAGGAAATCGTACTTCTTGCTCTTGATTGCCTCAATGAGAGCGTCTACGATCTCAGCGCTCTTCATCCAGGGACGCTGGTCAAAGCTTACATTGTCAGAGGGGATCTCAACGTATTCCTCAAGCTCCTCGCTGAACTTTCCGCTCTTGTTACCGTTCCAGAAGTAGGTAACGTGGCCGTACTTCTGAGTCTCGGAGATAGCGTACTGCTTCAGACCTGCATTCACGAATACCTCAGAGAGAGTATTTGTGATCTCAGGGGGATTAACAAGGAATCTTGCAGGGAGCTTAAGATCGCCGTCATACTGGAGCATACCGGCATAGCATACATCGAGCTTAGCGCCTCTATCGAAGTAGTTGAACTCATCCATATCGAATGCCATAGACATCTCGATAGCACGGTCGCCACGGAAGTTGAAGAGGATAACGGAGTCACCGTCAACGATCTTGCCAACGGGCTCGCCGTTCTCAGCGATAACGAAAGCGGGGAGATCCTGATCGGATGCAACGCCTGTCTCAGCCACGAGGGTATCAAAAGCCTCAATAGCGGATGCGAACTGTCTGCCCTCACCCTTAACGTGAGTAGCCCAGCCGCGCTCTACCATGGGCCAGTCTGCCTGATATCTGTCCATTGTGATCTTCATTCTGCCACCGCCGGAAGCGATACGAGCATCGAAGGAAGCATCATTCAGCTCTGCGAATACGTCCTCAAGCTGCTTGATATACTGTCCGCCGGTCAGCGGGGGAACATCTCTGCCGTCGAGGAGAGCGTGAACTCTTACCTTAGCCACACCGTCAGTTTTTGCACGCTTTACCATATTGATAAGGTGGCTGATGTTGGAGTGTACATTACCATCGGAGAGCAGACCGATAAAGTGCATTGTGGAGTTCTTGTCCTTAGCGTTCTTTGCAAGCTCCTGCCAAGCGGGGGAGTCGTACATCTTACCGCTCTCGATGCTCTCGTTTACGAGCTTTGCACCCTGAGAATAGATCTGACCGCAACCAAGTGCGTTATGACCTACCTCGGAGTTACCCATATCGTCATCGGTGGGCAGACCAACAGCGTCGCCGTGAGCCTTCAGACGAGCCATAGGGCAGTTCTCCATCATCCAGTCGAGTGTGGGTGTATAAGCCTCGGTAACAGCGTCGCCAAGACCAGTCTTGGAAAAGCCGATACCGTCCATTACTACTAATAATACGGGTTTTGCCATATTGTTTATCTCCTTATATAGTGGGGGAGAAGCATTTCTCCTGAAATTAATCAGCCGTTCTCAGCAGCCTTGATGATAGTTGTGAAGTCAGCAGCCTTAAGGGAAGCACCGCCGATGAGACCACCGTCAACATTTGTCTTGCTAACCAGCTCAGCAGCGTTAGCAGCGTTCATAGAGCCACCGTACTGGATTGTGATAGCCTCTGCAACCTCAGCGCCGTACAGCTTAGCGAGTGTAGCACGGATGAATGCGCAAACCTCCTCAGCCTGATCAGCGGTAGCTGTCTTGCCAGTGCCGATAGCCCAAACAGGCTCGTAAGCGATAACGCACTTCTTGAGGTCCTCTGCCTCGATACCGAAGAAATCAAGCTTGATCTGACGAGCGATAACCTCCTCGGTGATGTTGCACTCACGCTCCCAAAGAAGCTCGCCAACGCAAACGATGGGCTTGAGGCCAGCAGCGAGAGCAGCCTTTGTTCTCTTGTTTACGGTCTCGTCTGTCTCAGCGAAATACTGACGGCGCTCGGAGTGACCGAGTACAACGTACTTAACACCCATCTCAGCGAGCATATCAGCAGAGATCTCGCCTGTGAAAGCACCGCTCTTCTCAAAGTGGCAGTTCTCAGCACCGATCTTGATGTTTGTGCCCTCAGTAGCAGCGAGAGCTGTCTCAAGGTTTGTAAAAGGTACGCAAGCTACGATCTCTACTGTCTTGATGTCAGCTACCATACCCTTGAGCTCGTCAAGCAGAGCCTTTGCCTCAGGGCGGGTCTTGTTCATCTTCCAGTTGCCTGCGATTATTGCTTTTCTTGTTGCCTTGTTCATTGTGGTATTCTCCTTATAAAATGTATGAATTATATCTCAAAGAATAGGGCAGATCTCTCTGCCCTATCCGATTTAAATACTGAAATTACTTATCCTGAATAACAGCGATGCCGGGAAGAACCTTACCCTCGAGGTACTCGAGAGAAGCGCCGCCACCTGTGGAGATGTGGCTCATCTTGTCAGCGAAGCCGAGCTGTACAACAGCTGCTGCGGAGTCGCCGCCGCCAATGATTGTGGTAGCTTCAGCCTCAGCGAGACCCTTAGCTACAGCGATAGTGCCCTTTGCAAGAATGGGGTTCTCGAATACGCCCATAGGACCATTCCAAACAACGGTCTTAGCTGCCTTAGCCTCAGCTGCGAACAGCTCCATTGTCTTTGTACCGATATCAAGACCCATCATATCAGCGGGGATCTTGTCGGAATCAACAACGGAAACCTCAACCTCACCGTCGATAGGATCAGGGAAGCTCTTTGTGATAGTTGTATCGATAGGGAGGAGCAGCTTCTTGCCGTTAGCCTCTGCCTTAGCGATCATCTCCTTGCAGTAGTCGATCTTCTCATCGTCAACGAGAGAAGTACCAACCTCATAGCCCTTAGCCTTGAGGAAGGTGTAAGCCATACCACCGCCGATGATAAGTGTATCGCACTTGTCGAGCAGGTTGGAGATAACGTTCAGCTTGTCAGCAACCTTTGCGCCACCGAGAATAGCAACGAAAGGACGCTCGGGAGCCTCAACAGCGTTGCCGAGGAACTCGATCTCCTTGTTCATCAGGTAGCCAACAGCGGTCTCCTTAACGAAGTTTGTAACACCTGCTGTGGAAGCGTGTGCTCTATGTGCAGAACCAAAAGCGTCCATAACGAAGAAATCGCCGTCAACGAGGTCAGCCAACTCCTTAGCGAAAGCCTCACCGTTCTTGGTCTCCTCAGCGCCTCTGAAACGAGTGTTCTCGAGAACTACGATCTCGCCGTCGTTCATAGCAGCTACAGCAGCCTTTGCGTTGTCGCCAACAACAGTGTCGTCCTTAGCGAAAACTACCTTTGTGCTAACCAGCTCAGCGAGTCTGTCAGCAGCAGCCTTCAGGGAGAACTTGTCCTCAGGACCGTTCTTGGGCTTGCCGAGGTGAGAGCAGAGTACGATCTTAGCGCCGTTCTCTACCAGCTTGTTGATTGTGGGGAGTGCTGCAACGATTCTGTTGTCGTTGGTGATCTTGCCGTCCTTCATAGGAACGTTGAAGTCAACTCTTACGAGAACCTTCTTGCCCTTTACAGCAAGGTCAGCTACATGCTTCTTGTTAAGTTTGCTCATGGTTGTTATTTCCTTTCATAATGAAAATATTGAACAATATAATGTCACCGAACGCCGTAGACCCATCATATCAAGTCGTCGTGATCCCGTGACGGGGCATAATGCCTACGTCATATATTTTACAACATTCTGTGTTTTTTTGCAAGTAGTTTTTCAATATTTTGTGAAAAAATAATCATTTTTATACCTCTGATGGGTGATACATTATTAATAATGTGCTGATAAGCCTTGTTTGTCCACAAATTACCTCAGTATAAACAGTCTGTTGATACGAACAATAAGACCGAAATAATTTGTAAGGAGCTGATACTATGTCCCACAAGACAGCTGGCTATCTCAAAGGCGCTGCTGCAGGCATGATCGCTGGAGGACTCACTTTTTTTGCAGTGAAGACGCTTTCCACCAGACACCGTCATCGCCGCATGACGACCGCAAAGGCGATGAAGCTCATCGGCACGATGATGGAGGCTTTTTGAACCGCACGACCATAGTTTCAAAGCTGCGTAGCAATGCGCAGCTTTTCGTGTACCATATAATCAGCTTTTCCTCTTGACAATGGAGAAGAAATATAATATAATGTTCATAACAAAAAGCGTGAGTGAACGGAGGTGCTCTATGCATAGAGTACAGGCGAAGAGTATTTTGTCAGCCCACAATGGCATGAATATCTATCGTGGATGTACTCATGGCTGCATCTATTGTGATTCAAGAAGCAATTGTTATAATTTCACTCATGATTTTGAGGATATAGAGGTTAAAGAGAATGCTCCGCAGCTGCTTGAGGCTGCTCTCCGATCTAAGCGCAGGAGGTGCATGATAGGCACTGGGGCTATGTGTGATCCGTATTTTCCTTTGGAAGCTGAGCTGAAGCTCACAAGGAAATGCCTTGAGCTTATCGAACGCTACCGATTTGGTGTTGCACTTCAGACCAAATCCGATCTCATAATGAGAGATATCGACCTTATCGACAGCATTAACCGCAGTTCAAAGGCAGTAGTGCAGATGACTCTCACCACTGCTGATGATAAACTTTGCGGTATCATAGAGCCCAATGTGTGTCCTACCAGCCGCCGCTTTGAAGTGCTATGTGAGATGCGTGACAGGGGGATTCCCACTGTCGTATGGATGACACCGATACTCCCATGGATAAACGATACTAAGGAGAACATTCTTGCCATCGTAGATATGGCGAAGCGGGCGGGCAGCTATGGAATCATTGCTTTTGGCATCGGTATGACACTTAGAAATGGCGACAGAGAGTACTTCTATGCCCAGCTTGATAAGCATTTTATTGGGCTGAAGCAGCGATATATCGAGCGTTATGGAGATAGCTATGAGATACCGGTACCTAACGGGGGAGAGCTGTGGCGGCTGTTCAAGGCAGAGTGTGATAAGGCAGGGCTAGAAAGCGATCCCGACAAGATATTTGAGTATATGCGTGAGTTCGATGATGGATGTGAGCAGCTCACTCTCTTTTGAAATTGAAACTTTATTGCGCCTTGTGGCATGCGCAGGGCTGCTGTGGCGGCAGCCTCAAATTAGAAATGAGGTGTTCGTATGAGCATAAAAACATGGAAGTTTTGGCTGATGTCATTGCTTAGTCTGGTGATATATTTTGTCTGCTCGGCGGTGGGAACGGTGGTCACCGTGGTGACGCTTCTGGATGTATCCGGAACTTTTGTGACTATAGTCATGCTTTCAATAGCGGCGGTGATAATGGTTAAGCTTACTGACAGGATAATGTTTTTCCCAATATGGATGCTGATTTGCAGTATCGTATCCGCAGTGAAGAATGTGATTACCATTGGAATCACACTTGATAATCTTACCCCTGAAAACGATCCTAACCTCGACGAGATAGTTGAGATCATCGGCGATGTTGGAACAGGTGTTGTGGTAGTGATAATGGTATTGTGGTACATATTGACTGCTGTGCTAAAATTTGTGTTGCCTCTGATTCTTTCTGCAATATTCGGTAAGCTGTTCCGCTGGATGAAGAGCCGTAAGGAGCATAAAGAGATATCGATATGATAAAAGCTCCCACTGAGTGATCTCAGTGGGAGCTTTGTTATTAAACATAGCCGATGATCGCAGAGATGAATATTGCCAGCATGAAAATAGGGCAGATGAACTTAATCATTACACGATACAGCTTTTTAGATTTGAATTCAGTGTTGACCTCCACTTCATCCTCAACGGTTTGGGTCTTAACAACATAGCCGATAAGGATACAGGTGAGAAGTGCAACGATAGGCATGATGATGCTGTTGCTGATGAAATCGAAGAAATCGAGGAACTGATATCCGAATACTGTGACCTCTTTCCATGTGCTGTAACCGAGTACGGAAAGCATACCTACCACAAAGGTGAATCCGATAACGATAAGGCATACTGGGATACGTTTCAGACCTGTCTTTTCCATGATGATCGAAACGACAGTTTCCATCAGCGATACGGATGATGTCAATGCTGCCAGTGCAACCAGTACGAAGAAGATAACGCCTACGATGCTGCCACCGATCATTGAGTCGAACACCTTGGGGAGTGTCACAAACATAAGGCTGGGGCCTGAGTTAAGTGCGCTCTGATCACCGCCTGAGAAAGCAAACACTGCTGGGATGATCATCATACCGGCTAGGAATGCAACACCTGTATCGAATACCTCGATCTGGCGCACTGAGGTCTCAATGTTATCTTCTTTGCGCATGTAAGAACCATAAGTGACCATGATACCCATTGCCAGTGACATAGAATAGAATAGCTGACCCATAGCTGCAACAACAGTTTTGATAGAGAAATGTTCAAAATTAGGTGTGACATAATAAAGAAAGCCATCTATGGCGCCTGGGAGTGTAAGGGCATAGATAGATATTCCGATAGAAATAAGTATCAGTACTGGCATTAGCCACTTGCTGAACTTCTCGATACCTTTTTCAACACCAAGCATTACAACAACTGCTGTAAGTGCAAGATATATAAAAAAGAAGATCGTGGGCTGCATCCAGTCACCGATGAAGTTACTGAAATATGTGCTGTCAGCTGCTGCACTGCTTGCGCCTGTAATGTAGGTAGTGAAATACTTCAGCACCCATCCTCCGATAACGCAGTAATAAGGAAGAATTATCATTGGCACTGATGCTGCCACATATCCAAGAGGGGCAAACTTTTTATCGAGGGCAGTGTAAGCTCCGATAACGCTCTTTCCTGTTTTTCGGCCGATAGATATCTCTGTCACCATAAGTGAGAAGCCGAATGTGACGGTTAGTATGAGATATACCAGCAGGAAGATACCACCGCCATATTCAGCAGCGAGATAGGGGAATCTCCAGATGTTTCCGAGACCTACTGCTGAGCCTGCCGCCGCAAGCACGAATCCTATCTTACTTGTAAATCCGCCTTTTTCCGCAGAAGAGACGGATGTGGTTTTTTTTGTTTCCTTTGTTTCCATAAACACTCTCCTAAATTTTATACGTATTTTATAATTATACCTGTTTTACTTTAAATTGTCAAGTAATACGCACATATTTTACAAAATTGCGCAAAAAAACACCGCAAGATATTTTGCGGTGTTTTTTTAGTATCATTCAGCAGCTGCAGTATCAGCAGAAGCGTCGCTCTCAGTGGGGGCAGTTGTGGTCGCATCGCTGTCAGCGGTATCTTCGCCATTGGCAGGGGTTGACTCGGTATCGTTTGCACTGTTATTGGAGGTGTCCTCTTCCTCCGCCTCACCAGTTCCTGGAGTTACATACTCAGTGATGACAACAGAGGAGATGATGATATCCTCAACAGGCTTACTCTGCGCATTGTCAGAGCCAAGCTCCTTATCAACTGTAGCAATAGCATCGATTATCTCGAAGCCCTCAAATACCTGACCGAATACAGTGTAATTTCCGTCGAGGGAAGGGGTGCCGCCCTCTGTAAGGTACTTTTCTTTGACCTCATCGGTTGCTTTGCTGATGGCGGTTGCCATATTGGTGTAGTATTTGGACTGGAACTCGTAGTAGTTGTAGCCGTCGGTGCCGCTTTCGAACTGTCCTGCCATTTCGAGATAAGCAGCGGCTGCTGTCTGTATCTGAGTTGTGTCGATAGTAGAAAGATCCTGCGGCTGCTTATTGTTGACAATATAGAACTGTGTGGAATTCTGTCCCATAGCGTTTGCATAGCAGAGTGCGCCGTAATAGTGGCGTGCAAGGTCGTTATTTACTTCAATACCGAACTGACCTTCGTTGTTGATAAGAGCAGTGCCTCCGGTGCCGTCGCCGTTGAGAGATCCACCCTGCATCATGAAATCCTCGATAACCCTGTGGATCTTCAGACCGTCGTAGTATCCCTGCTCAGCGAGCATGATGAAGTTGTTTACGCCATTGGGAGCTACCTCGGGATAGAGCTTAGCTTTGATGGTGCCGTAACCCTCGATGGTTATCTCGGCGATCTTGTCACCATCAGCGAATACCATTTCTTCAACGTTGCCTACAGAGCTCTTAACTCCGGAGCAGCCTGTTGTACCAAGCACGCAGCTCACTGCGAGCACTGCACTCAGCAGAATTTTTGCAAATCTTTTCATTGTGTTTTTCCTTTCGTGTTACTCGTTGGTGTATGTGGATATGGTAATTGAGTTTATAGTTATCTCCTCATATGGACGGTTGTTTTCGTCAGCTTTAGTAGCGCATATAGCTTCAACAACGTCAAGCCCCTCGTATGTCTGACCGTAGACTGTACATTTTCCTGAAAGCCCAAACACTCCGCCTATTTCATAGAACTTATCAAAGAGGTTGATAAGATTGTCACGCTCTTCAACATTTTCCCATTCCGCAACGGAGTTTTTAAGCTCGCCGATAGCCTCCTCAGTGAGATTAGCCGCATCTGTATTCACGATATACCACCGTGAGTCGCCATAGCCAACTTTCTCAGAGAAAGAGATCATAGCCCCCCTGAACGGCCACAGGTCAACTGAATACTCGTTTGCAACCAGCTCTTCGTCGCTGTCACGTCCGATGTATACTCCGTGCTTGTTCTCCTTGCCGCCCGTTAGGAAGTAGGTGTCTGTCATGATGCCGTAAACAGGCATATCGTTATAGTTGCCTGCCTCGGCTTCAGCGATGAATGCTGCAACGGTATTGGGAGCTTGTTCCTCATAAAGCACCACCCTTATCTCACCGAGGGAGGTATCGATTATGGCGATGGTGTCGCCCTCCTCGGGAGGGGAGAGCTGTATCAGATCCATCTGAGTAAAGTCATAGTCTTCCATAGCATTATAGCTGGAGCTTGTGATAGTACAGCCCGACATTGCAAGCATAATTGCTGCTGCGGCTGCTGCAAGAAATCTTTTCAATTTGTAGTCCTTTCGGTATTATGCCTTTTTAACGATAGTACCCTGTCTTGTTTCCTCGACGATGTAGCCCTTTGCGGTTATCTCGTCACGGATAGCGTCAGCAAGGGCGAAATCCTTTGCCTTACGAGCCTCCTTGCGCTTTTCGATAAGCTCGGTGATCTCTGCGGGGATCTCGTCATCCTCTTTATTATACAGCAGACCAAGCACATTTGTCAATGCGTTGAACTCATCAAGATAAGCCTGAATATCACCCTTTGCAGCGCCTGCGGAGATATCGGTGTTTATCTTTCTTACAAGCTCGAAAATGGTGGAGATTCCGTCAGCAGTGTTGAAATCGTCGTCCATCACCTTGATGAAATTCTCTCTTGCTGCCTTGATATTCTGGAGCACTGCCTCGCTTGCCGCACCGTCAGGAGCAGTAGTGAGGGCTCTCTGCATAGTATCACGGCAGGTATAAAGGCGCTGGAGTGCAGCCTTGCAGCTCTCGATAACCTCGATAGTGTAGTTGAGCTGGCTCCTGTAGTGAACAGACAGCAGCATAAAGCGGATAGGCTCATAGCCGTACTCCTTGGAGAGGTCACGTACCATAAAGAAATTGCCTTTGGACTTGCTCATCTTTGAGCCGTCTACATTCAGCATACCGTTGTGCATCCACACATTTGCGAGAGGACAGCCTGTAGCGCACTCGCTCTGTGCAATCTCGTTCTCATGGTGGGGGAATATGAGGTCAGCACCGCCGCCGTGGATGTCGATGGTGTCACCGATGTAGTGACGGCTCATAGCGGTGCACTCGATATGCCAGCCGGGTCTGCCTTTTCCGAAGGGGGAATCCCAGTAAGGCTCGCCTTCCTTTGCAGCCTTCCATACTGCGAAGTCCATAGGGTCACGCTTGAGGCTGCCTACCTCGATACGTGCGCCAGCCTGTAGGTCCTCAAGGGGCATATGGGAGAGCTTGCCGTATTCGGGGAACTTGGCGGTATCGAAATATACATCTCCGCCTGCTTCGTAAGCGTATCCCTTGTCGATAAGTGTCTTTACGATATCGATGATGATATCCATGTTTTCCGTTACCTTGGGGTGAACATCAGCCCTGCGTACATTAAGTCCGTCAGCGTCGGTGAAATACTCCTTGATAGCGTTCTCGGATACCTCGTGGGCGGTTATTCCCAACTCGTTAGCCTTCTTGATTATCTTGTCATCAACGTCAGTGAAGTTCTGAACATAGAAAACCTTGTTGCCACGGAACTCGAGATAGCGGCGCAGGGTGTCGAATACGCAGAGCGCTCTTGCGTTTCCGATGTGGATAAGGTTGTAGACAGTAGGACCGCAGGCATATATTTTTACGGTGCCGTCGGTTATGGGCTTTAGCTCTTCTTTCTGTCGGGTCATTGTGTTATAGATCTGCATTTATTTATCCTCCTTGAGTGTTTTAAGTTCTGTTTTAAGCTCCTCGACCTGCTTTTCAAGCCGCTCGATGTGGATGAGCTGCTCGCACAGGCGCTGGGATACAGGGTCGGGAATGTGTATCTGGTCGAGGTCGCTGTTGGGAGATACTCCAACCTTGATACCGTCACGCTTTACGACCTTTGCGGGAACACCCACCGCTGTACAGTTCGGCGGAACCTCCTCCAGCACAACAGCATTCGCTGCTATCTTTGAATTGTCGCCGATAGTGAACGGGCCGAGAACCCTCGCACCTGCGCCCACCAGCACATTGTTGCCGAGGGTAGGGTGACGCTTTCCGACATCCTTACCCGTACCTCCGAGGGTGACATTCTGATATATCGTGCAGTTGTCGCCTATCTCGGCGGTCTCGCCGATGACTACACCTGCGCCGTGGTCGATGAACAGCCCCTTGCCTATCTTTGCACCGGGGTGTATCTCTATGCCCGTCTTATCACGGGAGCGCTGGGAGATCCATCTCGCAATGAAGAAATGCCCTCTCTCGTAGAACCAGTGAGCACGGCGATAATCCCTCACCGCCTTGTAAGAGGGATAGAGGAAGATGACCTCCAGTGCTGAACGCACCGCAGGGTCACGGGCCTTGATTGAGTTTATCTCCTCCCGCATTTTTTTGAACATAGAAAGCCTCCTTTCGGGGGGAACAAAAAAAGCCTCCGCACCCTATGGTGCGAAGGCGTGAAAAATACGCTGTTCCACTTCGCTTCAGACATAGTGACGATACAAAATTACGCCCTTTGTCCCTCATTACTCCTTAACGCAGAGCTACGGACGGAGATACTTAAATTCCCCCCGTCGGCTGACAGCCGCACTTCTTTGGAGGTAACCGCTGCGCTTACACCTTGCCGCAGCTCTCTGAAGGTCACTTTTTCCACTTACTCTTGCTGTGTTATAGCCTTTCAAATATACACATACTTGGATTATACACTATTTTTTTTGATTTTGCAAGGGGGTGGCAACATTTTCTCACAATATCATAATTAGTGCTATTGCGATTATTAGGTTTTTGTCAGCTTTTTCATGAATAAGCACCATAAGCAGTGCTGCAAGCAGTAAAGTATCGCTGTCTGATAGCAGTTGTGCGATAAAGTTTTGGTTGCTGTTTATTTGGCGGCAATGCATTTCGTGTGAAGTATTCTTTTCACAGCGGCATGACTCAGAGTGAGGAGGCTTTTCCTCGCAGCTGCATTCACGAGATTGAATAAGAGTTTGATTGTGTGCCTCCACCGCCCGATAAAGTGAGCTTTGCGAGCTGTTCCAAACCATGCGACTACCTCCTTACAAAAGCTTTCCTAGCATTCCGCTTTCCTTTAAAACAGGCAGTAGAGTCAGCAGCTTCATTATTTTTACAGCGCTGTCGATCTTGCTGCGGTTCTCTTCTCTCAGCATGGGGCGCAGGGCAAGCAAAAACCGCTCATTGTCGGAGGGAGAGTTCAGCGTTTCAAACAGGGAGAACATTTTGAACAGCATTTCAGGGTCGATATCTCCGAAAATCCCGCCGTTGCTTTCGGAGCCGCATTGATTTTCATCAGTGCTGCTATGATCTCCGTGTGAGTTATCATCATCTCCGTCTGAGGCAAGCGCACGGAGAATATCCTCTATATTATCCATACGCAGCCCTCCTTATCATTTTGTGCCGAGTATCTTCATTATCTCCTCGGGGGATGAGGCACTTTTTAGCTTTGCCATAAGCTGTTTGTTACCGAGTATAGCACGCAGCTTCTCCTTGTCTGATGCGCTGAGGCCTGATGCGATGGAGTTCAGATCTCCTTTGCCTAGTGCATTTTTCAGGCTATCAGGTGATGCTCCTAGTTTTGCACTGGCGACATTTATCAGTTTTTCATAATCAGCATTTGTCATAAAAATGACCTCCTTGAATAAAAAATTGTAAAAACCCCTTTATTTCTTGCTAATTTTATGCTATAATACTTAAGATTAGAAGTGTTGCTTGCATTAAATCACATTCTGCCTGAATTTTGGGGCGACCTTCAGCAAGCACTGATTATTACTTTCATTTCGAAAGGGATTTTATATGAAGATTATTGTTGTATCAGATACCCATCGCAATTTTGGCGTGCTTAACAGTATTATTGAGAAAAACCTTGATGCCGACCTGTTCATACACCTTGGCGATGGAGAGAATGAATTCCGTGATGTGCAGACTCTTTATCCCGAAAAGGCAATGGTATATGTAGGCGGAAACTGTGATTACGCACCCCATAAGCAAACAGCAGTTGTGACAGTATGTGGATATAAGATGTTCTGCTGTCATGGTCATACCATGCACGTTCACAGCGGTTTAGAGTATCTCGTCAAGACTGCAAAGGATAACGATTGCAAGATAGCTCTTTACGGTCATACGCACCTCTATCGTACTGAGAATTTCGAGGGCGTATTCGTGATGAACCCAGGCAGTCCCGACTGTCCACGCAATCACAATCTTCCCACCTACGGCGAGATAGAGGTAAACAGCAACGGCGAGATAATGATGAACATTATCACCGTAGAGCCAAGAGTAGATCCAGATGCTGATTGAGCTTGACGAGGTCACCTCGACTAACGATCATTTGAAACAACATCGAACTTTGCTACCAGACGGTGCAGCAGTTATTGCGCTGCGTCAGACCGAGGGCAGGGGAAGGCGAGGCAGAGCGTGGCTCTGCACTGACGGAATGTTGCCGTTCAGCATTTTGTTAAAATCGCCGCCTCACCCGTCAGAGCTGACGCTTTGCGTTGCAGTTGCGGTGTGCGAGGTTCTTGAGAGCTTCTGCGGTGGCTATGAGTTTGGGATAAAGTGGCCTAACGATATAGTTCTTAATGGCAGAAAGCTCTGTGGTATTTTATGCGAGAGTGTGTTTTTTGGTGACAGCTGCGAGATAATATGTGGCATTGGTGTCAATATTACGCAGGATGAAGAGTATTTCAGTAATGCAGGTATCCCCTATGGGGCATCTCTCAAAATGCTCACCGGAGTAGTTCCAGACAGAAAAGAGCTTGCCGAAAGTCTTGCTGAGCGCATAATATATCGAAGTAAAAGCAGCTTTTCGGATATATATGGTGAATATCGCCGTCGCTGCATAACTCTAAATAAAGAAGTAAGGCTTGTTATGAATGGAATTGAACGCATAGCTGAATCTACAGATATTGCCCCAAATGGCTATCTTATCTGCCGTGACAACAGCGGCGAGTTCAGCGTGAATTCAGGAGAGGTCAGTGTTCGTGGGCTTTACGGATACGTATGAGGTGAAACATGGTTGAAAACGAGTTCAAAGTGATGCTTGCTGAGGAGCAATACAATGCCATAAAGCAGCTCTACAACTGGGACGAGATCGTGGAGCAGACCAACTATTATTACGATACTGAGGGGCTTTCGCTGTCCTCGCAGCACATCACTTGTCGCATTCGCAGCATTGGGGATAAGAAGTATCTTCAGATGAAGCTGCCTAACGGAAAGGACTACTCTCGCATTGAGGTAGAGGAGGAATATAGTGGGCTTCTTTTGAGCCATCTTTCTGGTGCAAGGCTTTCAAAGCTATGCGGAGTTGAGGGGATGCCAGATGTAAAGCTTTTGGGTGGCCTTACTACAGTTAGATGTGTAAAGAAGCTTGATGGTGCGGAGATAGACCTTGATATGAGCAGCTATTTTGAAACCATAACCGACTACGAGCTTGAAATAGAGTTCACTGATGAAGCGACTGCAAGGGCTGAGTTAGCCATCATACGTGAAAAGGCAGGAATAGCATCATCGGGAGATGTGTGTCTTGGAAAATTGCACAGATTTTTGGCTGAGTACAAAAAACGCAGATAAAAAATGGCGACCGTTGGTCGCCATTTTTGGTTTTGATGTTACTGAGCCAATGCCTCTGTTTTTCGGGCTTCAATGTCCTTTCTGAATATCAGCTTGAACACTGTGCGTACGAATGGCTGAATGAAGAAAAGCTGTGTAAAGAATGCAAACGGAAAGTTAAAGCATACAAGCTTGAGCCAATCCGCAAGAAGAGTAAGTACATTAAAGCCTGCATAATAGGGGTAATAGAGGAAAGCAGCAATAAAGCTCATTGCGGGGCACATCAGCGCAACAGTCGCACAGATAATCGCCGTCTCGAACAGTACGGGATGTGTGGAACGAGGGTCAAATACCTTGCTCGCCAGCTTGAATGAACAGGGGCTACCCATAAACAGCTCCAGCGAAATAGCAAGTATGAACTCGACAATCACCACCGCCCATATCGGCATATTCATTCCGCACATATAAACTCCGCCGTTGGCATTGATGCCATCAAGCACGCTTCCTGTCTCGGAAAGGCTTGCGAAAAATGAGCCGTTCACTACATAAAGACTGTAGAAAACGTAGCTGTGGACAGTGATAAGTACTGTAATAAGTGCGAATACTGTTCTCTGAAATTGATTTCTTGGCATGATGGTTGTTCTCCTTTAAAAACAAAAAATCGACACATTGTAGCTTATAGTAAACCCTCGGGTATTCCGTCCCGTAATCAGATTTACGCATTAACTGCCACATGTGTCGTTGAATATTTCTATTAAATTATACCCGCAGGGGCGCATTTCTGCGCTTGATTATTTTACCATAAACTTTCCGCTTTGTCAAGCTTAATAATTTCTCTATTAAAAATCTGTCAATTTTGCCGAAATTCATTCAACATATTAACAAAAATTACGAATTTTTTACAAAACATATTGATTTATTTTATTGAATGTTGTATAATATATCTAGTGGAAGCTATCCGTGTTTTTGCATTAGTTGCATCAGCATCGTATGCTTGGATGATATGTAGCTTCTGTCAATAGGTATTGCTTTTGTGCAGGCTTGTATTGACGAAAAAATATTAAAAAGGAGATCTACAATTATGGAATCCAATATACTCCTTGAAAGCGGCACCAACGAGCTGGAGGTGCTTGAGTTCTTAGTAGGCGAGCAGAGCTTTGGTATCAACATCGCCAAGGTTACTGAGATCATGAATTATCAGCCTATGATTCCCGTGCCCGATTCTCCCCCTGAGTTTGAGGGCGTGTTTACACCCCGTGACAAGGTCATCTCTGTTATAGATCTGCACAAGGTGCTCCATAAGGAGAGCAACGATGTGGATCACGACCTGCTCATAATTTGTAATTTCAATCAGATGGATGTGGGCTTCCACGTTACTGCTGTGCGTGGTATCAAGCGTATCTCATGGGAGGATATCGAGAAGCCTCCTCGCATTTCTGGTGACGGCGCATCTAACATCGCCACTGGTATCGCAAAGCTTGAGGACAGGATCATTCTCATTCTCGATTTTGAGAAGATCGTTTCCGATATGAACAGGACTGCTGTGCTTGATACCAAGGGTGTATCAAAGGCAGGCGGCGACCGTTCCGATAAGCACATCGTTATTGCAGAAGACTCTCCCTTCCTTAACAGCCTTATCGTTTCCACGCTTAATGATGCAGGCTATAAGAATGTAGTATCCTTTGACAACGGTAAGGATGCTTGGGATTACATAGAGGGTCACAAGAACCTCGGAGGTAACATTCTGAGCCACATCTCTTGCCTTATCAGCGATATCGAGATGCCCAAGATGGATGGACACCGCCTTACAAAGCAGATTAAGGACGATCCTGTGCTGAGTGCCATTCCCGTATATCTGTTCTCCTCGCTCATCAACGATCAGATGCGTGTTAAGGGCGAGAGCGTAGGTGCAAATGCGCAGTTCTCTAAGCCTCAGATTGGCGGTCTTATCAACCACTTGAACGAGAATATCTGATATTCGACGATATAAATCACCGCATAGTACCTATGCGGTGATTTTTTGCAAAAGGGCTTGACAAACCGAGTGTAATGTGGTATAATATCATCTGTTATGAATATGATCCACTAGCTCACTCGGTAGAGCACCGCACTTTTAATGCGGGTGTACCGGGTTCGAATCCCGGGTGGATCACCAGAAAGAGCTGTTTTTACAGCTCTTTTTTTATTGCCGTTTTCCGCATATGAGCTATAAAAACTGAAGCCACTCTGTACGAGTGGCTTTCATGCTATGTTACTTTGCGGACTTAGCGGGAGCCTTAGCCTTTGTGGGAGCTTTGACAGCCTTCTCCTTAGCGGGAGCCTTTGCAGGAGCCTTCTTAGCGGACTTCTTGTCTTTAGCACCTGTGATCTTCTGGAACTCCAGCGCCTTGTCGATGCTGCCCTCAACCTTGAGCTTGCCTGTTGTGAAAGCAAGAACAGCGTCCAGCTTGCCGTCGATGAGCTTTACAAAAGTATCAGCGGAAGCAATGAGCTTGCAGTCGTTGTCGTAGTACTCGTAGGGCTCAACGAACAGCTCGCCGTCCTTGAGTTCAATGTAGAATGCACCCTCGCCCTCACCGATGATGTCGATCTCGACAGCCAGATGACCGGGGATATTGCTTACATCCTTGTTGCAAAGGGCTTCCTTTGCGCCTTTTACGATCTCTTCGTAGGTCATAGTAGTTTCTCCTTTGGTTTGTTATTTTTTTGTCTACCAAATACATATTATAGCACTATATAACGAAAAATGCAACCCCTATTTTCGGGGAATATTCTCCAACAGGATATAGAACGGCGTTTCGCTTTCGGGAATGTACTCCTTGCCAGACATAAACAGCCAGCCGTAGGTGTAGGTCTGCTTTGTAGTGACGATGTTTACCTCCCACCCACTCTGCGAAAAGCCACGCTTGAGGGGGTAGAATTTAACGCTGATAAGCTCCTCATAGCGTATGAGTACGGTGTTGCGCTTGTCATACAATGCCATTCGGGCGGAATCCGTTTCGAAGGTGACATCTCTGCCCAGCTCGAGTATCTTCGTGAATAACACCGCAAGCCCCAGCCAAACAGCGCAGAATAGCACCGTCATACCAATACCCTTGCCTATCATATACAAGGTAGGAGCAGCGAGTATTTTCATCACATTGTCGAAGATACAGTCAACAGCGCCGATGACGGCAACTATTTTGATTGCAGTTTTAATTGGCTTTTCGTGCTTGAAAGCCACCCTCATCTCGCCTCTGCTGACCTTGCCCCTTGAGCGTGAGCGAGATTCTGCCTGTGCTGTGGCGCAAAACACATTGTCAGAGGCAGGGGAGAGCTTAGGTGGTTCTACCGAATTTGCGTTGTTAAGGGAGATTGATGGCATATCATCAACGGAGATCGAAGGCATAGAGGTTTCTTGAATATCGTGAGAAATCGTCCCGCCTCTTTTTGATTTGAGATACTCAAGGTATTCCTCGTCCGACATTTCCTCGGTATCGACAACGGGTGTGGGAGAGCTCTCGGCGGAGCGACGTATCTCCTGCACCTCGCTTGCGTTACTGCGAAGATACTGCAGATATTCCTCATCGTCCATCTCGTCGGTAATGTTGTGGCCTGTCTGCGAGGGCAGAGGCAGGTCGGGGGCATTCAATCCCTTGAGGGAGGCGGCGGTCATATCCTCCTCTTCTCTTGCGTATACGGTGGATTGCCCCGCCTTGCGCAGTTCAGCCTTTTCCTCAAGGATAACGAAGGGCGTAGAGTCGGGATTGGGAGATATCTGCATTTTGTTCAGCGCCACACGATAGCTGAACACCCTTGCGCTTTTTGAGGTGCGTATATCAATTCTGTACCCCCTTATTTTGCCGAGGAACATTATCGGGTCGTAGGTGACGGAGGTTATCTCATTGTAGAAAAACACCTCTTTCTCCCCGTCGACGCTGACGCAGAAACGGTAGTTATCAGCATCGTAGTGCGCCGTTTTTCCGCCAAGCACTATTTTAAGGGCGAAGAGGCAGATAAAGCCCAGCAGAGCTATCCCCGCAAGCTCAAGTATAGCGCAGAACAGCTTCCATTCGGGGCTGTTCGGGTCAAAATGCGGAGCGTCCTCGTTCTCGGGCGGAGTAGTGAACAGTGCAGGCGCACCAATCAGTATTCCTATCAGTCCTGCGACGAAAGCAACGGCGATGATTGCCATAAAGATGTATTCCGCACCGAAGGCTACCTTGAAATTACCTCTTGATTGAAAGGGGAATTTTTCGTCCCTCTGTTCAGCAAACCGCCTGTGAACTCCTGCCATAGCAAACAACCTTTCCTATTTTAATAAGTTAAGTATACTAAATCCTACGCTGTTTGTCAATATGTTGCGCTGTCAAGCCGTTTGCAACATTAATGACAAATATCATCAGAAAATATTGTGAAATCTGCCCGTTTTCATTTGACAAAAATGCAATATAGTGTTATAATAAACTGATTAAGTATTTTCAGAAGTATGGATAAATTTAAGTTAAACATACTAAATGTTCGTAAGTTTTACAGAGGTGAACAAAATGACTATTTTCTATAAATTTGAGGGAAAGCTGTACATCAACATCACAAACGGATGTCCCTGCCGATGTGTGTTCTGCATAAGGGACAACGGTGACTCTATAACCGATAATGACAGCCTGTGGCTTGAGCACGAGCCGAGCTTTGAGGAGATATGCGAGGCATTCGACAAGTTTGACAAGACGGGTATGACCGATGCAGTTTTCTGTGGCTACGGTGAGCCTACCGTAAGAGCGGATATGGTGGTAAAAGTCGCTGAGTACATCAAGGCTAACAGCGACCTCAGTATACGTCTTAACACCAACGGACTTGTAAAGCTCATTCACCCTGATTTTGATGTGGAGCGTTTCAGGGGAGCTATCGACAGTGTTTCGATAAGCCTCAATGCGCCTACGGCGGTGAGATACAACGAGGTGACAAGACCCTCCTTCGGCGAGAAGAGCTTTGATGTTATGCTGAAGTTTGCGGAGGACATGAAGAGCGTATGCGGTAAGGTTGGATTTACTGTGGTAGATGTCATCTCTGACGAGGAGATATCCGCCTGCCGTAAGCTCTCTGATGAGATGGGAATTCCCCTCAGAGTCCGTGAGTATGTTACTGACAACGAGAGCTACACATAATGAGGATAATAGGAATAGACCCTGGCTATGCAATAGTGGGTTTCGGCGTGCTTGACTACAACAGAAGTCAGTTCAGCGTGGTCGAATACGGTGCGATAACCACTGAGGCTGGCACTGATTTTGAGATACGCTTGAAGGAGATCTACGACGATCTCTGCTATGTGCTGGATAAATACAAGCCCGATTGTATGTCGATCGAGCGGTTGTATTTCACCAACAATAAAACTACTGGCATAGATGTTGCGCAGGCGAGGGGTGTGATTATGCTCGCCGCAGCACAGCGTGGTATCGAGATACACGAATACACTCCCCTGCAGGTGAAGCAGGCGGTGGTGGGCTACGGCAAGGCAGAGAAAAAGCAGGTGCAGGAGATGGTAAAAAACATTCTTCACCTTTATGAAATACCTAAGCCCGACGACACGGCAGACGCAGTGGCGATAGCAATATGCCACGGGCATTACAGCGGCTCATCTTTGTCAAAAATACTTGAAATGGAGAAGAAACAATGATATACAGTGTAAAAGGCGAGCTTATACATACCGAGCAGGCCCTTGCAGTTGTTGAGTGCGCAGGAGTCGGCTACGGCTGCCGTACTACTATGAACACTCTCAGAAAGCTGAAATTAGGTGATGAGGTCAAGCTATTCACATATCTCCATGTTAGGGAGGATGCAGTTGAGCTTTTCGGCTTTGCTGACACTCTTGAGCTTAGCAGCTTCAAACAGCTCATCTCGGTTTCGGGAGTGGGGCCTAAGGCAGCTTTGTCGATACTTTCTGACCTCACACCGTCAAAACTTGCCCTTTGTATCACGACAGGTGACAGCAAGACTCTCACACGCTGTGTAGGCATTGGTACAAAGACTGCCCAGCGTATCGTGCTTGAGTTAAAGGACAAGGTTGCAAAGGAGCAGCACATTTCCGCAGCGGATTTTGCAGCAGCACCTGCGGTCGTCGCAGGTGGCAGCAATGTTTCGGAGGCTCTGGAGGCTCTCTGCGTGCTTGGCTTCCCGATGCCATCGGCGCAGGCGGCTCTTGCAGGTGCAGACCCCAACGGCTCTGTTGAGGATCTTATCAAGCATGCACTGAAAAATCTTGGTTAAGACGGAATAACGGAGAATAAAATGGATAAATCTAGTCTGTTCAATATATTACTCTCTGTGGTGTTGCTGGTAGTAGGACTGTTTATGGTCTTTCTGTTGGACTGGTACAGTACTGATTCGCTGTTTTTAACGGCGGTGGTGTTGATAACGGCGATGATGCTGTTTGAGGTGATCGGTTCGGTATTTGCTCATACCATCGGAGTGTATTTTAAGAACCGCAACAAGGCACTGCGTGCCATCGGCAAGGGTGGAATCAAGGCGGTAATTCAGGATAAAATAGCCCGAGCTGCTTTTGACGGTATATACTATTTATATAAAGGTGACTATGCGAGGGCAGAGGAAAAGCTTATGCTAGCGCATGACCGCTCAGATAACCGAAATAATCAGAGCTTTTGTATTGCATGGCTATACAAGCTTTATCAGGAAACCGAAAACGATCCCCGTATGCTGTGGGCTATGCGTAAGGCGGTGGAGTATGCCCCCGACAATGTGGATAATCAGATGCGTCTTGGTCACGCATATTACAATGACGGCAACCTCAGTAATGCGGAGTATTGCTTTGAAAAGGCATTGAAATACGATCCTGCGAATAGCTATGGTAACTATATGCTCAGCAAGATATACACAATCAGAGGCGAGGAGGATAAGGCGGTCGAAACGCTTGAGGCACTTGTTAAGAATGGCTGCACACATCCTCTTATATATGGCGAACTTGCGGTCATCTGCGCTATCAAGGGTGACGAGGAGAAGAGTCTTGAGTATTATAAAAAGGCTCAGTTCAGCGGTTATGATGATCCTGTAAAGCTTTCGAACCGAATGACTGCGATAGCCCTGTACAATCAGAATCCAGAGGGAAGCCTTGATGATCTCCCTCACGAATACTTCAGACGTATCGAAAAAGAAAAGGAATGATACCATGATTGAAATGTCCGATGCAGGCAAAAACATAATGCCAAGTGACAGGATCGTTGAGCCTGCATATAATGAAGATAAAGACAGTGACATAGAGTACAGCCTGCGTCCGAAGCAGCTGTCTGAGTACATAGGTCAGACCAAAGTAAAGGAGAACATGGCAGTATATATCGAGGCTGCAAAAAAGCGTGAAGAGAGCCTTGACCATGTGCTGCTGTACGGCCCTCCCGGACTTGGAAAGACAACACTGTCCTGCATCATCGCCCATGAGATGGGTGTAAATATCAAGGTTACATCGGGTCCTGCAATTGATAAGCCGGGTGACCTTGCGGCCCTGCTGACAAATCTGCAGCCAGGTGATGTACTGTTTATTGACGAGATACACCGTCTTTCACGTCAGGTGGAGGAGGTTCTTTATCCCGCTATGGAGGATTATGTGCTGGATATCATCATCGGCAACGGCCCTTCGGCACGCTCGGTGCGCATCGACCTGCCTAAGTTTACTCTGATCGGCGCAACAACACGTTCCGGACAGCTTTCTGCTCCATTACGTGACCGCTTCGGAGTGATCCAGCGACTGGAGCTATATTCGGCAGAGGATCTGTGCGATATCGTTCAGCGCTCAGCGGTGATACTCTCAATTCCTTGCACAAAGGCAGGCGCAATGGAGATAGCAAAGCGTTCAAGAGGAACTCCTCGTATTGCAAATCGTCTGCTGAAGCGAGTTCGTGATTTTGCAGAGGTGCTTGGAAATGGTAAGATATCCGATGAGATAGCGGATATCGCATTGAGCCGTTTAGAGGTCGATAAGCTTGGACTTGACAGCCTTGACAGGAGATTCTTGGAGATGATGATTAAGGGTTATAACGGCGGCCCTGTAGGTCTTGAAACTTTAGCTTCCGCCCTTGGCGAGGAGGCAGTTACCCTTGAAGAGGTGTGCGAGCCTTATCTTATGCAGCTTGGCTTTGTGGCACGTACTCCGAGGGGAAGGACGGCTACCGCCCTTGCCTATAAGCATTTAGGCATACTGAAGGACGGTCAGCAAACGCTGGAATAATATAAATAATATTTCTTGGGAGAGCATATATGGGAAGAATTTTTGGAACTGACGGTGCAAGAGGTGTTGCTATAACAGAGCTTACCTGCGAGCGTGCAATGGAGATAGGCAGGGCTGCGGCACATGTGCTGACAAAGGATTGCAAGGGTGAGCGTGCCAAGATATTAGTAGGAATGGATACAAGACGCTCCTCACCGATATTGGAGGGTGCACTGGCGGCGGGAATTGCCTCTGTCGGAGCAGATGCGGTATTGTTGGGAGTAGTGCCAACACCTGCTGTTGCTTATCTTGTGCGTAAGTATGGTGCAGATGCAGGCGTGATGATCTCTGCTTCGCACAACAGCATGGAGTATAACGGTATAAAGCTTTTTTCGGGAGAGGGCTTCAAGCTCCCTGACAGCGTTGAAGAGGAGATAGAGGCTATAATCCTTGATGAAACTGAGGAGCTGACGCTCTGCGAGGGCAGTGATGCGGGCTGCATTACACGCTGCGACACCGCTGCTGCTGACTATGTAAATTACATAAGGAGCTGTGTAGGTACTGATCTTTCTGGCATGAAGTTCGTGTTTGATTGTGCAAATGGCAGCGCAGCGGCTACCGCAAAGCAGCTGTTTGCTGATACTGGCGCACGATGTGCATTTATGTCTGTTCAGCCTGACGGCACAAATATTAACGAGCGTTGTGGTTCTACAAACATGGAGAGGCTTTCGCAGTATGTTGCGGATAATGATTATGATGCAGGCTTCGCTTTTGACGGCGATGCCGACCGTTGCCTTGCCGTTGACGGAGAGGGCAGGATAATCGATGGAGACCGTATCATTGCTGTGCTTGCAAACTATCTGAAAGAGCATGGAGAGCTTCAGGGCGATACCGCTGTTGTTACAGTCATGAGCAATTTAGGCTTCCATAATTATATGAAGACCTGCGGAGTGAACACTATCTGTGCTCCTGTCGGAGATCGCTATGTGCTGGAAGAAATGCTCAAAAACGGGTATAATATCGGCGGAGAGCAGTCGGGTCACATTATCATGCTGGATTATTCCACAACAGGCGATGGACAGCTTACCGCAGCACTGCTTGCAAAGATATTGAAGGATAGCGGAAGATCGCTCACCGAGCTTACACAGGATATTACTGATTATCCTCAGCTTCTCGTCAATGTCCGCATCACTGAGGATGCTAGGGGCAAATGGAGCGGCACACCGTCTATCATGCAGCGTATCGAAGAAGCCGAGCAGCAGCTTGGCGATGAAGGCAGGGTGCTGGTGCGTGAGAGCGGCACTGAACCTCTTCTTAGAGTAATGATAGAGGGTATAGATGATGATCTGGTCAGCCGCCTTGCTTACGAGATAGCTGACGAAGTAAAGAAAACACTTTGCTGATAACATAAGCTGAAAAGGACATTAAAATGAGAATTTCAAATAACTGGCAGGATTACTGCCTTATAGATACCTCCGATGGAGAACGTCTTGAGCGTTGGGGGGATGTTACCCTTATTCGCCCTGACCCCCAGATCATCTGGAAGTGTGATGGCACTGCTCCCGAGTGGGGCAGCGCCCATGCAAAATACAACCGTTCATCAACTGGTGGCGGCAGTTGGGATTATCGCCGCAAGCTCCCTGAGAGCTGGCAGATAAAATACGGTGAACTTACCTTTATGGTGAAGCCGACAGGCTTTAAGCACACAGGTCTTTTTCCTGAGCAGGCGGTCAATTGGGACTATTGCATGAACGAGATAAAGAATGCAGACAGGCCTATAAATGTGCTAAATTTGTTCGCATACACTGGCGGAGCTACTCTTGCTTGTGCAAAGGCAGGTGCATCTGTTTGTCATTGCGATGCCGTAAAGGGCATGGTAGACTGGGCGAGAACAAATGCAAAGCTGTCGGGCTTGCAGGACAAACCTATTCGTTGGATAGTTGATGATGCTGCTAAATTCATCGGCAGAGAGATCCGCAGAGGCACACGCTATGACGGCATCATTCTTGACCCTCCCAGCTATGGCAGAGGTACCAATGGCGAGATGTGGAAGCTTGAGGATAACATCTATGACCTTATGATGATGTGCACTCAGTTGCTCACGGATAAGCCGCTGTTCTTGTTGTTGAATAGCTATACAACAGGACTTTCTGCTTCTGTTATGAGCTATCTTTTGCAGCAGACTGTAGGTCAGCGTTTTGATATCGAGATTATTTCAGAGGAGATAGGTCTCCCAGTTAAGCAGACGGGAATGCCGCTTCCTTGCGGAAGTACAGCGATAGTGAAATTCAGATAATTCCTCATTCCTAATTATAAAGGGGTAGAACAATTGAACATTATAGAAGTAGAGAACCTTAGTTTTGATTATATTACCCGTGACGAGGAGGGCAATATTACAGAGCGCAACAATGTGCTGAAGAATGTAACTCTCTCCGTACCCGAGGGTCAGTTTCTTGCTGTACTCGGCCATAACGGATGTGGCAAATCGACGCTTGCAAAGCATTTCAACGCTATTCTGCTCCCAACTGAGGGCAGGGTCGTTGTTGATGGCATCGATACCTCAGATGAGGACAGGCTGTTTGATATCCGTCAGACGGTCGGCATGGTATTTCAGAACCCTGATAACCAGCTTGTTGCGACTATCGTGGAGGAGGATGTTGCTTTCGCCCCCGAGAACATGGGTGTTGAACCTGCCGAGATACGGCGCAGAGTGGATGACGCACTGAAACAGGTGGATATGTATGATTTCCGTGAGCACGCTCCTCATCAGCTTTCCGGAGGTCAGAAGCAGCGTATAGCTATTGCGGGTATAATTGCCATGCAGCCACGATGCATCGTAATGGATGAGCCCACTGCCATGCTTGACCCCAAAGGCAGGCGAGAGGTGATGAAAACAATCAAATACCTCAATAAGGAAAAGGGAATAACTGTTGTTCTCATTACTCATTATATGGAGGAGGCAGCGCAGGCTGACCGTGTAGTAGTCATGGATAAGGGCTGCGTGATAATGGACGATGTGCCCAAAAAGGTGTTCTCACGGGTTGAAAAGCAGCGCAGTGTAGGTCTTGATGTGCCGCAGGTAACTGAGCTTGCATATATGCTTCGTGACAAGGGTGTTGATATTTCCACAGAAATAATCTACGAGGATGAGTGTGCTGAAGCGGTTGCAAAGCTTTGCCCACATGCACACATCTCTCATACAACGGAGCATATCGACACTCCTGAGCCATCTGAGGGTGGTGTGATCACTGTCAAGGATCTCACATATAAATATAGCATCGGTACGCCTTTTGAAAAGACGGCTGTTGACCATGTAGACCTCAATATTGAAAAGGGCGAGTTTGTAGGAATAATCGGTCATACCGGCAGCGGTAAATCTACGCTTATTCAGCATCTTAATGGCCTTGTAAAGCCTACATCAGGTATAGTTATGGTCGAGGGCAGAGATATCTGGGGCAAGGGTATCAATATCCGTGATATACGTTTTAAGGTTGGTATAGTATTCCAGTATTCTGAGCACCAGCTTTTTGAGGAAACTGTTGATAAAGACATTGCCTATGGCCCGAGAAACATGGGTCTCTCTGAGGAGCAGATAAAGCGTAGAGTTATTGAAGCGGCAGAAGCTATGGGTGTAACACATCTTCTGTTACGTTCTCCGTTTGAGCTTTCTGGTGGTCAGCAGAGGCGAGTTGCTCTTGCAGGTGTGCTTGCGATGGAGCCTGAAGTGCTCATCCTTGACGAGCCAGCAGCAGGTCTTGACCCTAAGGGCAGGGACAAGATACTGGGGCAGATAAAGAGTTACCATGAAAAGTCGGGACGAACTATATTACTGGTTTCCCATTCGATGGAGGATATTGTAAAGTATGCCACTAAAGTGCTCGTCATGAATAAGGGTAAGCTATTCTGCTACGATGACACCGATAAAGTGTTCGAGCGCACCGATGAGCTTGCAAAGATAGGTCTTGATGTGCCGCAGGTGACACGAATGTCACATAGGCTGAAAGAACTTGGAACAGACATCGGTAACGATATATATACGACAGACAGGGCTGCAGAGCGTATTGCAGCACTGATAAAGGAACAGAACAAATGATAAAGGATATAACCATAGGACAGTATTTCCCTGGAAATTCTGTCGTTCACAGGCTTGACAGCAGGGTAAAGCTGATACTTGATGTTTTGTATCTCGTTGCGCTCTTTGTATCGCAGAGCTATACAGGACTGTTAGTGTGTATGCTATTTATGGTGATATGCTATGCGCTGGCAAAGATAAAGTTCATCATGATACTGAAAAGTATCAAGCCCATCCTGCCCTTGATGATATTTACAGGGATACTGAATATGTTGTTCATCAAGGGTGATGAACCTCTATTCAGCTGGTGGATAATTTCAATTTATCCTGAGGGTGTGAGGACTGCGCTGTTCATGTTGCTGAGGGTCATGGCACTTATCATCGGCATGTCGCTGCTGACTTATACCACCTCACCGATTATGCTTACAGACGCTATCGAGAGGCTTCTCTCACCGCTTAAAAAGCTGCGCTTCCCGGTGCATGAGCTGTCTATGATGATGACGATAGCCCTTCGCTTTATCCCTACACTTGTTGAGGAAACAGACAAGATAATGTCTGCACAGAAGGCGAGAGGTGCAGAGCTTGACAGCGGAAACTTTCTACAAAAAGCGAAGGCACTGGTGCCTATTCTGATACCCCTGTTTGTATCTGCATTCAAACGTGCGAATGAGCTTGCGACTGCCATGGAGTGCCGTTGCTATCACGGCGACAGCGGACGTACCAGAATGCGTCAGTTAAAGACTGCTCCCCGTGATTATGTGGCACTGTTCATAATGCTGCTTCTTCTTGGTGGAGTGATAGCGATAAACTTTTTCCCGATACTGATATAAGATTAGGAGCGTAGAGCACTGCAAGACGTGCCCGTTAAATACGAACGACTGACATAATGAGAAATCTAAAAGTATTTATCGCCTATAATGGTGCTGCATATCACGGCTTTCAGAGGCAGGATAATGCCTCTACCGTGCAGGAAACTGTAGAAAACACCATAGGCAAGCTATTAAAGATACCTGCGCCTGTTATATATGGCTGCTCCCGTACTGATACAGGAGTGCATGCACGGCAGTTTTGCTTCAATGTGCATATAGAAAACCGTATTCCCTGCGAGGGTTTTGTTAAGGGAATGAACACGCTGTTGCCATCCGATATTGCTGTGCTCTCCTGCGAGGAGGTCAGTGATGATTTCCACGCACGTTACGACACTAGGGGCAAGGAGTATGTATATCTTATTAACAACAAGCCTCAGCGTGATGTTTTCATGCAGAGCCTTGCGTATCACTATCCATACAAGCTAGACATTGATGCTATGAACAGGGCAGCAAAGCTGCTGATCGGTGAGCACGACTTCGGTGGTTTTTGTCGTGCTGAGGGAAAGGCTCGAATGAATACAACAGTGCGAACTATCTATGATATCTCAGTAACCGAGAGCGATGGTATATGTGAGATAAAGGTCAGTGGAAACGGCTTTTTGTACAATATGGTGCGGATCGTAGCAGGTACGCTAATATACATCAGTGAGGGAAAGCGCACAGAGGCAGATATAATTTCAGCCCTTGAAACGGGTGATCGTTCCTTCAGCGGAATAACGCTGCCCCCTGAGGGCTTATATCTTAACAAAGTAGACTATTAAAGAGGGCTTAACGATGATTAAAAAGCAGACAAAAAAATCGGGCAAAACTAAGCCGCAGGAAAAACGTCAAGGTAGTATTCAGCAGCATCCAAGTAACAAAACTGCTGAGTTCCACAAGGAACGTAAGCCTATAATTTGGAAGCTGGTAGTCGTGTTGCTTGTTATGTTTATAGTTGTGCTTGTGGTGGCCAACTGGCAGACTATCGCTGCCCCTTTTAAGGATGCTGCACTGACTGTAAGCGGCGGAGGATTCCCCATACAGCTCCCAGGAAGTGCCGAATACACTCTGGATGAAATGGGCGATAGCTTTTATCTGATGACGGATACCTACATCTACACATATAACAGTCTTGGTGCTCAGATAGTCAGCTTGCAGCACGGTATGCAAAATCCTGTTGCACGTTCCAATAATAAACGAGTGCTGGTGTATGACAAGAACGGAAAGGATTTTAAGCTGTATTCCCGTACAGGCGAGATATACTCAGACACAATGGATGAGGCTATAGTCCTTGCAGGCATAGGCAGTGATGAGCGTAGCTTCGTTGTGACGAACTCCACTAGCTATTCAAACGTGCTGTTTGTTTACGGTGATGAGGGAACTCAGGTATTCCGATGGGCATCAGTTGAGAACAAGATAATGCAGGCAGTGTTTTCGGAGGATGAGCGCAGCATCTATGTCACTTGCGCAGGTGCCGAGAATGGCGAGCTGAGGATGTATCTCTATCGCTTCGATCTCAATAATGATGAGGGATATATCTGGCGTACACCTATTGGCAGTGACATTACATTCCAGCTTTCGCTAGATGATGATGGGCTTTACATCGTCACCGCAGGTGGAAATCTTCTGGTCGATGAAAGATCGGGAGAGATACTCTGCGTCGGCAATTTTTCAGGCAAGCTGCAGATGCTTCCAAAAGGCGGAAATATGCGTACAGCGGTGTTTAGTGACAGCAGCACAAATGGCTTTACCATCATATCTTATGATGATACACTTGCACCCGATGCAACTCTTGATATTCCTTCTGCCGATGCGATCTGCTCTGAGGGGGAGAGCCTTTATGTGCTCAGCGGAAATACATTGACAAGCTATGATGCTGGGCTGAAGCCTGCAAATATCATAGAACTTGATGACAGCTATTCTGATATGATAATCATCGGCGGTGAGGCTATCTTGAAAAGCTACAAATCTGTCGATAAGGTAACATTGAAATGATGCACAGAAAGGGCATTTATGGGTATTGAGTATTCTTTTATTTATGATATTATAGTTATTGCACTATTGCTGGGATTCCTGTTTGTAGGTGCAAAGAAAGGTCTTGCTGGTGTTATTGTAGGGCTTGCAGCGGCAGTAATTGCATTTTTGTGTGCGTCTGCGTTCAGCAGCCCGGTGGCTGATTATTTCTATACTACCATAGTTGAAGAGCCACTTGAGCAGACCATTGACAGCACAATGGATGAAGCTATGGACGGTATTACTATTGCAGGTCTGGCTGATCTTGATTATGATAATATATCGATAAATGGTACCGACATCAATGAGCTTACTCCTAACTATACAGGCACCAGCAAAGCAGTAATGGATCTAAGCTCTGTTGATCTCAGCGGTACTGGGATAGAGCGGCTTGATCTTGATGCATTCGGCTTTGATGATGTTGATTTCTCAAATGTAAACGGAAAGATAGCCGAATTCACTATGAGTGAGATAAACAAGTATGGTCTCGGCAGGGTAGTTGTTGCTCACGTCATTGCGGTTGAGATGCAGGATACTCCGATATTCCGTCAGATAATGCACTATACAAATGTTGTTGGACAGACACTGCCTATACTTTTTGGTGGAATGGCAGATGGTATAAGTGACGGCAGCGAGGAGGCACTTACCACACTTGTTCTTTCAATGGGTGAGAGTTCAGTTTCCGTGAGGGGTGCAGTAATGGACAACATTATCAGTCCTCTCTTCAAAACTGCAGCGAACACTATCGTGTTTATATTGATATTTGCGATAGTTGCTGCTCTGCTTGGTTTTATTTCAACGCATCTTTCGTTCTTGAACGATATACCTGTTGTAGGTGGCATCAACGCATTTGGCGGTGCTGTCGCAGGTCTGCTTGAGGGTGTGCTGGCTATATTTGTTGTGTGCATCATTGTAAGACTGATAATTCAGGTGTCAGGCGGCGATGTTATGTTTGTGAATAATGTAGTGGTTGAGGATACAAAGTTGTTCAATATTTTTTACGGACTTGAATTTCTTGATCTATTAAATTAACAGATTTTTCAGTAAAGGTGGTATGTAAAAATGATAATGTGCTCAAAGTGCAATAAACGTCCTGCTGTTGTTTTCATAACAACAAGGCAGGACGGACGGCTCAAAAATGAGGGACTTTGCATCAAATGTGCTTCAGAGATGGGTATTCCACAGGTATCAGACTATCTGAAGCAGCTGGGTGTCAATGAGGATCAGTTTGAGGAGCTTTATGATAATTTCCTCGATGAAAACGGTATGCCCAATACCGAGATGATGAAAAATCTTGGCTTTGATGACATCACTGATGGTATGAGCGGTGAGGATATGCTCAAAGAGATGCAGAATTTCGCTGAAAATATGATGAATGATGATGAAGGCGGCTCTGACGACGAAGAAGGCAAGAAGAAATCAGCCAAAAATGACGGTGAGGATCTTTTTGAGCGTGGCGGAGCAAATACACTCCCTGATTTTATCAAGAACTTTTTTGGTAGCAGTTCTTCCTCGGATGGAGACAAGGGCAACTCTGAGAGCAGTGACAAGGGCAAAAAGCGCAAGGAGAAAGAACACAACCAGACTGATAAAAAGCGCAAGTGTCTTGAGACATACTGTACAAACCTTACACGCAAGGCGAAAGCTGGTGAGATGGATCGCATCATTGGCAGGGATAAAGAGATATATCGTGCCATGCAGATACTCTCCCGTCGTACCAAAAACAATCCTTGCCTTATCGGTGAGCCTGGTGTCGGTAAAACTGCAATTGCAGAGGGTATTGCCCAGCGCATAGTAAGTGGTGATGTTCCTTTCAGACTGCGTGACAAGGAGATATATCTTCTCGATATGACCGCACTTGTGGCAGGAACCCAGTTCAGAGGACAGTTTGAGAGCCGTGTGAAGAGCCTTCTTGACGAGGTAAAGCATGACGGAAACATTATTCTGTTTATCGATGAGGTACACAGTCTTGTTGGTGCAGGCGATAGCGAGGGCAGCATGAATGCAGCAAATATGTTCAAGCCTGCTCTTTCGAGAGGTGAGCTGCAGGTCATCGGTGCTACCACATTTAATGAATATCGTAAGTATATTGAAAAGGATAGTGCCCTTGAGCGTCGCTTCCAGCCTGTTACTGTAGGCGAGCCTACCATTGAAGAGACTATTTCTGTTCTCAGTGGAATAAAAGAATACTATGAAGATCACCACAAGGTACATGTATCAGATGAGATCATTGAGATGTGTGCGGTGCTTTCTGAGCGTTACATCAATGACCGTTTCCTGCCTGATAGGGCTATCGACCTGCTTGACGAGAGCTGTGCTTGCGCAAGCCTTGCCAACAAGGCAATAAGCGAGTTTGAGCAGTACAATAAGGAGGTCACCGACCTGAAAAAGCAGGAGGAGGATATCCTTGATGATTCTGAGGTCGATTATGAAAAGCTGTCAGATGTACGTACTAAGCTTGCACAGTCAGAGCCAAAGCTTGAGGCAGTTCGAGATGCTGCGTCCAATGTACAGGTGACGCTTGACGACCTCAGCAAGGTCATTGAGATGTGGACAGGCATTCCTGCCAATAAGATAAAGGAGACCGAGTATCGTCGTATGGCTTCCCTTGAGGATTGCCTCAAGAGCCGTGTTATCGGTCAGGACGAGGCGTGCGAGGTCGTTGCAAAGGCGATAAAGCGCACGAGAGTACAGCTCAGCGAGCGCATCAGACCGGCTTCATTCATCTTTGTAGGACCTACAGGTGTAGGTAAGACGGAGCTTGTAAAGGTGTTATCAAAGGAGATGTTTGACAGTGTTGATCCATTGATCCGCCTTGATATGACGGAGTATATGGAGAAGCACAGCGTTGCAAAACTGATCGGCTCACCTCCTGGATATGTTGGATATGACGATGCAGGTCAGCTTACCGAGAGAGTTCGCCGCAGACCGTATTCCGTAGTGCTTTTCGACGAGATAGAGAAGGCGCATCCTGATGTGCTTAATATCCTGCTCCAGATACTTGATGAGGGTAAGCTGACAGACGCACAGGGCAGGACTGTTAATTTTGAGCATACAATTATTTGTATGACATCAAATGCCGGCTCAACATCCACCTCCAGCGGAATCGGCTTCAGCAAGACTGAGGGCGACATCACTAAGGAGCGTGCGATGAAGGGTCTGCGTGACTTCCTCAGACCTGAGTTTCTCGGCAGAATCGACGAGGTGGTGGTATTTGCACCGCTCAGCAACGATGCAAAGACTAAGATCGTTGCTCTTATGCTGGGCGAGTTGAAGAAGCCTCTCGAAGAGAAGGGTATCGAGCTTGTTATCAGCGAGGGTGTATGCGAGGCTATCGCTGCCAAAACAGAGGGTGGAAAGTTCGGCGGAAGAGATCTCCGCAAGGTCATCCGTACTGAGGTAGAGGACAAGGCGGCAGAGCTTATCATTGACCGCAGCGAGGTCGGCATAAAGAAGCTGACGATCTCCGCAGAAAACGGCGAGATAAAGGTATCCGCAGAATGAGCGTTGTAGTAATAACAGGCGGCACGGGCGCTATCGGCAGTGCCATTGCCGCCGAGTTCAGAAAAACGGACGATGTGGTGATAACCTACAACCGACGCAGCGACGAGGCGGAGTATCTAAAGGCGGCGCTAGGGTGTGACATCGTTCAGTGCGACATCTCCGACCGTGGCAGTGTGAACAGGGCGGTATCTGAGATACTTTCCGTATACGGCAAGATAGATGTGCTGGTCAACAATGCGGGTATTTCGCAGATAAAGCTCTTCACTGATACAACGGATGAGGACTGGGCACATATGCTGTCTGTAAATCTTACGGGTGCATTCAATATGACGCAGGAGTGCTTAAAGCCGATGATAGCACGTCACAGCGGCGCAATCGTCAACATCTCCTCAGTGTGGGGAGTGCACGGTGCGTCCTGCGAGGTGGCATATTCCACCACAAAGGCGGGACTCATCGGTATGACGAAGGCTCTTGCAAAGGAGCTTGGTGCGAGTAACATAACGGTGAACTGTGTAGCCCCAGGCGTTATCGACAGTCCGATGAATAGTGCGCATCTCTCAGCGCAGGATCTTGCAGATCTTGCAGAGCAGACTCCTCTTATGCGTCTCGGCAGGGCGGAGGAGGTAGCGCAGGCGGTACGTGCGCTGGCAGAGAACAGGTTCATAACAGGGCAGGTTCTCGGTGTTGACGGAGGCTTTTATTAAAGAATATTTTGCTGATTCTTTGTCGAAATTTTACTTTTTTGGGGTTGAAATTTCGGTAATAATATGCTAAAATAGAAATGATTGATTATCTCGGAGCGGTGCTCCGAAAAAAGGAGAAATAATATGAACATAGCACTTTCCCTTCTGTCTGCCGCAAGCAGCGCTGATGCGGCTGAGCAGGGTGTTATCGACAGACTTCAGAGCTATACGGGCACTGAGGATATCTCGATAGCGCAGCAACAGCTGGCTGACCCTGATTACTGGAGCAGCGTCGGCATTATTACTCTTACAGGTATCCTTGTGGTATTTTTCATACTTGCGATACTTATCTTCTTTTTCTGGCTGATGGGCGTTATCTTCAAGAGCCTTGACGCTAAAAAGGCTGCTAAGGCAAAGGCTGAGGCTGACGCAAAGGCAAAAGAGGCAGCAGCAAAGGCTGCCGAAGCTCCCGCTCCCGCTGCGGAGGTTGAGGAGGACTACACAGATGACGATGAGATAATCGCAGTCATCAGTGCAGCTATCGCCGCCTACAGCGAAGCAGACGGAAAGCAGTATGAGATCAGGAGCATCAGGCGCAAGGACAACAGGACACGCTCTGCGTGGAGTCTTGCGGGCATTGGCGAAAACACTCGCCCGTTCTGATCACATAACCAACGGAAAGGACTAAAAAAGTAATGGAAATATTTGTTGACACCCTGCAAGGCTTGATGACCGGATCAGGCTTTATGGGACTTACCTTGCAGAGCATCATAATGATACTCGTATCATTTGTGCTGTTCTACCTTGCAATTGTTAAGCAGTATGAGCCTCTGCTGATGCTCCCTATCGCATTCGGTATGCTTATGACTAACCTTCCCTTTACAGGTCTGTATCACGCAGAGCTGTGGGATCCTGCAACAAACCCCTACTACGCACCCGAATATATCGAAAACGGCGCACAGATACTCGTAAACTTCACTAAAGAGGCGAGTCTTGACTACGGCAAGGTGCTCCACGAGGGCGGACTGCTGGATATGCTGTATCTCGGCGTAAAGCTGCAGATTTATCCTCCGCTGATATTCCTCGGTATCGGCTCTATGACAGATTTCGGCCCGCTGATCGCTAACCCCAAGAGCTTCCTCATGGGTGCTGCGGCTCAGGGCGGTATCTTCTTCACCTTCCTCGGTGCGGCTCTGCTGAACCTTACAGGTCTTGCAGACTTCACACTCAAGGAGGCAGGCTCTATCGCTATCATCGGTGGTGCAGACGGCCCTACAGC
>JAZPZN010000055.1:0-10442 GCA_045544715.1 Oscillospiraceae bacterium
TTTTCGGGCTGTAATTCTAAGCAGATGCATTCTGAAATAGAAAAATTGCTTGATGAGATACGAGAAATGAAGCTTGAATTTCAGGGACAGGAAATAGCAATAACTATGACATTTGGCATATCTGAAACCATTGACGGCAGCAGTGCTGAAAAGGTGATAAACGAGGCAGATTCGTTGTTGTACATCGGAAAGAACAGCGGAAGGAATCGCATTATTATGGAACTGCCAATCAATAGTTGACAGAATATCTATATAGAAAATACTCCGTCGTTGTAAAATACAATGACGGAGTATGTTTTTCGAATTTATTGGGAATCAGAATTTCCATTGTATCTCCAGTCTGTCCTCCCACATATATACCTTTGCAATCTGTCTTTTGACATCAACTGGCATTTCGAGGAACTTGTCCAAAAGCGGTATCACTGATTCATAGGTTTGATGCATTTGGGGTTCGCCAAGCTTGTACAGTTCTGTCTGTACGCTTTCTCGCTGGGCGATAAGACTTTCAAGTTTTTCTTCAAGGACTTTGCCTATTGTTTCAGATGTTTTTGCTATTTTGCATACAAGATTGTCTATCTGCAAATTCAATGTTTCCAGCTGCATCTTCAGCTTATTTGCTTTAGGGGAGGTGTGAGTTTTGCTATCGGGATGCAATCCACGTATCTCAGCAAATTTCTTCTTCAGCTCATAATATACAGCTTCTTCAACTGCTGCTATTTGGGGCTTGACCTCTAGTCCCTCAGGGTCATGTGTTAATGCAGGTAAGGTATCATCTACATGCTTGTTATGATAAATGCGGTAATTCTTGTTTGACAGAGCCTAAAAATTTAGATTCGCATTAAGACAGTGAAATGTGATATGATGAGCAAAGCCCGCTGCATTTCAACGTAGCGGGCTTTTAGTTTTTGGTGAATAAGTCGCAAGCTCTTTACGAAAATGCGATGAAATGATCATGTCATTAAGTTATGGCGAATTCGTCAACGCTGGCTTGTACGAGCGGAGCTACTTCGGAGCTAACCTGCGTCCAGGATTCGGAGCCGAATGTGCAGTCTATGATCGATTGACCTATATAGCCCTGCATCTCAGTGCCGAAACCGTAAAGGTCTTCAACAACGAACTCGAAGTTTGCAGGGTCGTGCATCTCTCTCCAGAGATCATATACCTCTTCATCCCACTTCATCTGCCACTTTTGCATTCCTTCGTACTTTCCGCTTACAAAGGTGATCTTTTCGGGGTCGATATGATCCTTGCGCACCTGTGCCTGAATATCAGGATCTGTATCATATAAGCGATTGCACATGATAAATTCTACAGAGCCTGCGGCATTTTTTGCGCCACGGGGTATCATATATCCAAAGCAGCTAGAGCCTTGATAATACTTATCTGCATTAGGATCACGGGGATAGGGTACAAAAGCAAAATCAGATACAGTATCAAGGATATCATTTTCTACTCCGGAGGGGTTTTGGATGTTTTCTGTTGCCGCAATATACGACCATTCGGGCTCAAGGCCGAGGAAAAGTATCTTATCGGATGTTGTAGCAAACACCTGAGGCGATACCCAGTCACCATGGGGATGGCTCTCGGGATAAAGCAATCCGCTTCTGCCCATTTCAGCAAGGTATTCAACTGCCCTTGTTACATCGGGATGTGCGAGGTTGTTTTCGGCACCGCCGCCTGGCAGATAATCAACCACTACAACACCTGTAGTGCTTACAAATGCATTGATGGTAGCATCGGTGGCATAATATCCGATGTTTTCATCTGAAAGATTGCAGAAATCAAACATCATCTGTCGCCATGTATCCCATGTCCATTCGCCTCGCCTGTAAAGATCGTATGGATCGTCCAGACCGGCTTCTTCGATAGTCTTGCGATTGTATTCAAGCGCATACCATGTTACACGGCGGTGGGGGAAAAAGTAGTGCTTGCCTTTGTATTCATAGGATTCGATAAGATCCTTCATATCAGCCCATAGAGGGTCGTTGATATCAAGCATATCATCAAGAGGCTCATACATGTGCTTGCTTACGCCGTAGGGGAATGCTTGTGGCTCATACGTCAGCAGGTCGGGTGAATCATCTGCTGCAATAAGGGTTGCCAACTTGTCAAAATACGCATCTCCAAAGGAGGCAGATATCCATTCGATCTTACCGCCGTAGGTATCCGACTCGAAGATCATTGTTTGCTCCTTGCCCTTTTGATCGCTAGTGATGTCGTAGTATCCCAGATATTTTACAACTCCTGCGTTTCCACTGGGTACGTATGAGCTGGTGTCGATATCTTTAATCTCCTCATCAGTTTGTGCATTTTCGTCAGGGTCAGTGGTGGTGACACTGGTCACCTGTGTGGATTGCGCAGTAACAGCGTTTGTTGTGGATGGCTGCGCTGGGTTGGCGGCACTTTCTTCGCAGGCTGTAGCACTCAGCAGCAGCGAAGCGGTGATAGCGCATCCAAGCATCCTTTTAATCGAATGTGTCATACTTGTTCTCCTTGCTTGTTAAGTAATTTAAGTAAGTAAATTATAGCATACTATTCCATTAATTGCAAGTGCTAAACTGATGTGATAGCACTTTTTATTAAAGAAACTTGATCTCAAAGCTGAAAGAAGATACATTTTATAGAAAAGCAGACAGATGTTTACTTAGCCGACATGAAATATACTTGGTGCACGGTTTTGTTTTTTGACAAATCGGCTCGGCTTTTGCGTTATCAGATTGTTGCTGGGAGTCTATAGGAATATATCATCATATATAAAAGCGTTGTGTATGTTGAAGCCCCTATTCGTGATGGATAGGGGCTTTGGTTATGTCATATCTGGAACCTTTTAACTGTTTCTCTGAGCTCGATTGCCTGAGCGTTTAGCTCTTGGCAGGAGGCTGCTATCTCCTGCGCAGCGGCACTGTTGTGCTGCACCACATCGGAAATATCGCCAAGTCCGTCGGTGATCTGTCCGATAGCAGAGGACTGGCTGTCAGCTGCGGCAGAAATATCATCCACCATCTGCTTGGTATCGCCGAATATCTCTACAACTTGGTTGAGGGATTCAACATTCTTATCAGTGATTTGTTTACCTTCCTCAACCGCCTCTGTGGAAGCATTGATAAGCGCAACGGTATCATTGACTGCTTCGGCAGACTTTGCTGCAAGGTTTCTTACCTCATCCGCAACCACTGCAAAGCCTTTGCCTGCTTCGCCTGCTCGGGCGGCTTCAATAGCCGCATTGAGTGCAAGGATATTTGTCTGGAACGCAATATCCTCAATTGTCTTGATGATCATTTTGATCTTTTCAAACGAAATAAGTTAAATAGAAACTACCGCTCCACAAGCTAGGCTTGCGGAGCGGAGGATGTGTATATATCAGATCTCGAATTCAGCAGTGGACGATGGAAGCCTTATGTCATCCTCGATGGTGCTGTATGGTTTGATCTTATCTACTATCTGCGCCTTTTCACCGTTAGTGAGTAGTATCGCCTTGTTGCGTGGAGTGCAAAGGATGGCCTCGGGGGTCTTATATGCCTTACAGCCGATGAAATTTGCAGTTTCCTGATCCTGACAACCCAAGTAAAGGAGATGGTCGCAGTTGTTGATGATAGTGGTGGCTTCTGCGTGATTGTACATGCTTTCCAATTGAGTAAGACTCTGCAGTATAAGGCTTACGGATATCTCTCTGGATCGGATTACGGATATCACCTTGTCGAAATCAGGGATCTTTGCGCTGGAAGCAAAGTCGTCCATGATTATTCTTACAGGCACAGCAAGAGTTCCACTGGGATTTGCATCGGCATTTGAGCACAGCACTTGAAGTGTCTGGGTGTAAAGGATATTTACAAGTTGATCGAAAGTCCTGTCGGTGTCGCTGACGTTTAGGAAGAGAACCGTCTGTTCATTGCCGAGAACGCTGATATCAAAGCAATTAGGGTTTTCAAATATCGTGCGAGCTTCGGCAAATGTGAATGGCTCAAGTGCACAGTTGGCGAACTCGTTGATGCTTGACCACATTTTGTCGGCCTTCATCGTGCTCTTGACATAGCGATACTTCCTTGCTGCAAAGGTGTTGGGATGCTTTGACAAATACAGCTCGAATGATGCACGTCCGTTAGGGCTCATAAAGGCACTGTGCAGATCACATATACTTATCATGCTCTGTTCTTCAGGCTCCAGTGCCTCAAGGCAGTATGCTATCAGGAAGGCTATGTATCCTGCGGCGGCCTTATCCCAGAAAGGCTCGCTTTTATCGAGGACGGGCATAATGGTATTGGCTAGTGTAAGCACATCCTGCTCACGATATCTGCCGTCAGCATATCTGCGTATTCCCTTGAGGGGATCATAGCCGTATGAGTTGAGAGGTTCAACAAAGTCAATGGTATATACCTTATAGCCCTTGTCTTCAAGCTGCTTTGTAAAGCGTCTTGCAAGCTGTCCTTTTGTGTCGGTTACGACCAGACTGCCGGTGATGTTCTGGATAGCGGGGATGACGTAGCCGCCTGTCTTACCGGAACCGGATGAGCCGATCACCATGTCATTGTTGTTAAGACCTGTAAGTCTTGTGTTGTTGGATACTCTCACACCTACTGCGAGATCTCTGTAATTGTCATCGGGACGGATATTGAACTGTTTCATTGTGCATTCTCCTTTCTGTTATCAGCCGTTGTCGATGGAATCAAATATGCCTGTTGCCAAGCCAAAATCTATAGCTTCAGCTGCGTTGTAGAATGTGTCCTCGGCGGTAACCTCGTACACCTCCTCCAGCGGTTTGCCTGTTTTGTCAGCGATGATCTGTGTAAGCATCTCTCTGCTTTTGTTGAGATCATCCAGCTCACGCTGTATCTGATGAGGCTTCTTACCGCTTATATCACGCTTGCCATAAGATGGGTCGTGTATCATCAGCAGTGTGTGGGGAAGCATAAGACGTTCCTTACCTGCCAGAAAGAGTATAGCACCCATGCTTGCTGCAGTGCCTATGCACACCGTCTTTACAGGGGAGTGCATCAGGCTTATGTAATCATACACTGCTATACCGCTGGTTACATCTCCGCCTGGGCTATTGATATAGAGCGTGATCTCATCATTGCTTTGCTTTTCGAGGTACATGAGCTGCTTAATGAGCTCGTTGCTGGTTGCTGCGTTCACCTCATCAACGAGGAAGATCTCTCTGCTTGTCAGCAGCTCATCCTCAATTGCGATACAGTCAAAACCTCTTACAGTCTCCTTGATAATGTTAGCCATATTGGTATCCTCCTTGTTAAAATACATTACACTTTATGTCAACTTCTTTTGCCCATGCCTTGAAATGCTTATGAAAAGCATTTTTGATGCATTTGAACACGATTAGGTTCATTACATCATAACCGACATTTACATGTTCAGCAAATTTATCCAGATCATGCCATGGTCGCCAAAATTGCTTGATAACATCCTCAGTCTGGTTCATCAGCTCTCCGACAGTGGTGGTCGGGGTAATGCTGTAGTTGATCCAATGATCAGACAGGCGATCGGTTATCTCAAGCAGCTCCTTAAAGCTGTTGTGAGGTCTTTTCGCCAGATCGTCAAGCACATTTAGTAATGCTTCAACACTTATCGAGCCAAACAGGCTTGCCCATGTGCAGTATTCGGATGTTTTTTTCAGAAATTGCAACAATAGCGTTTCCGAATACAAGGATATGCATTCGCTGCAATCCGGTGTTTCCTGTTCAAGGATATCGATGCTTGTGTCGGACAGGCACAATATATCAAGATATGTGTATTGTCCGAATTTTTCGTCATCGATTTCGTTGAGCCATCCATGAGTACATGATAAATACTTGCGAATGTTTGTGCTGAATTCCTGTGGAAATTCACTTATTGGTGTGGAAAGCAGATTTTGCAAGACATGAATGATGTCTTGTTTGCCACAAAGGCATCCGCTTTCTGCGCTTTGCATAGCTATTTTCAGTGACATTTTCATAATACACGCCTCCTTTGTTGTATATACAATTATACACGCTGAGATTAATACATCCGCAAAAAATGCGGTTTTGGTTTGCTAGCCGTCTTATGGCTGATACTATAATATTGGAATGCCGACAAGCTAGCCTGTCGGCATCACAATCAACTAAACTTATTTATATTAACCAGTTGTTTTCAGGCTTCATCAGCAAACGAGCCTTTTCGTATGCCATTTCCTTTGTTAAGATGGTGTTGGCACGATACTGCTTTGTTTCAGTCAGCTCAACAGCTAAAGCCATAGTCTCGCTATTTTCGTCGTCGATCGGGAGGCGAATGGGGATCAGATACATGATCTGATTGTTGTAGAACTGTGGAACTACAAGTCTCATATTGCGGCTGATCTTTTTCTTGGTTTCTTCAATTGCACCTGTCATCAATGAATGTACTACAGTCTTGCTTAAAGGAATTACCTTATTTATTCTGTCCCAGTTATCGTCTAAAATATGGTCAGTATTGAGCTCAAGCGAGTAGTTTGGATTGAAGTACAGCTCCTCGTAGTTTTCAGTATACGTAGCAAGCTTAGGAACACTGCTGAATATGCTCATAAATAGTCTGTCATTTTTACTCTTGAAGCCTATCAGGATCCAGGGCTGTACGCCGGGCTTGTGGTTTGCCTTGCACAAAGCAATAATATCATCACCGTTCTTGGTCAGCAGCCCAGTGTTGAAGCATGAGTAACGCTTATCCTTATATGTTGTTTCAAGGATCTTATTCTGATCATAGCAGCGCTTAAATGTTGCATTTATGTAGTTGTGTAAAACAGAGTACGGATGATCTTCGTCAAAGCTCCATTCTTCGTTTTCTGCCATTTCAGCAAGAGCAGATAGTGTATTGCTCCAATCCTTCTTTGTGCCGCAAAATGCATAGCCGTTGTTATCATGGATGTTGTTCAGCATTGTAATTGGTGTCATTTTGGTTCTCCTTTATTTTTTAGTTGTCATACCGCCAATATACCTGTTATATTGGCTTCCATAAGTGTATTGCGCATTCCTCGTCAGTTGTTTTCAGAATATATCGGTGAGTGCCGATTGCTGCTATCGGCCAGGAATGCTTTGGGCAGGTAGCAGTTTTCTGAGCTTAGCTAAGTCATTTGGAACACCTCCTTTGCTCGGTATATTCATTATACACTGCCGCTTTTTTGCTTTCGCAAAAACTGCGGAAATTTGCGCTGCGTTGGTGGTCATAGCATTTGATACAATAAAAAGGAAATGCTCGCAGAGTTATCTGCGAGCATGATATATAACGATCACATGTAAAAAGTATTACGCTTCACACTGAGTGTCACAGCCTTTACAGTTGGCGCATATATCCTCATATGCCTTTACGAACTCACTTCCTGTCATCGTCTCGGCGTCGAACACTGTCTTTGCAAGACTTATGATAAGCTCCTTTTTGTCGCTCAGCATATCGACAGTTTCGGCATACAGGTCGTGCAGCAGGTTGCAAACCACCTCATCGCTGCGCTGTCTGAATGCATCGGAGCATGTGTAGTACTTGCCGCCTAAGTAATAGGAAGAGCTGTTAGCCAATGCCATAAAACCGAATTCATCGGTATAGCCAATGCTTTCTACCATATAGCGTGCAAGGTCGGTCGCCATTGCGATGTCCTGCGACGCACCTGCGGAAACACACTCATCGCCGTAGATAAGCATTTCTGCTATCCTGCCGCCCATTGCAACACGCAGACGATTTTTGAGATCCTTTTTATTCCTCTGCAGGTTGCCACGGTTGTAGGATACATATCCGAGAGCATTGCCTCTGGGGAGGATGGTTATCTTATCAAAAGGCTCTTCGCCGCAAAGGATGCTCACAAGTGCGTGACCTACTTCGTGGATGGCAGTGGCAGAGCAGCTGGCATCGTTCTTGTCAATTTTGAAAGCATCCTCTTTGGCAGACGGATTGGGATCCCCTATATTCCTTCTCTCGATAGCCTCGAGGACATGGAAATGAAGTCTGTCAAGTTCAGGATGTCCGAATGTGGATGCCTTTGAGTCGCCCTTGCGTTTAGTGGTGGCTTCCAGATCATTGTCGTACATGATAAATGCCGTGTTGATGACATTCTCAACATCCCCTGCTGTATAGCGTGAGGTGTGCTTTGCGATGCTTTCTGCAAGCGCTTTTATCGAGTCCTCATTGTCGCTGTATACAAAGTTGTTAAGGAACCTGATGCGCTTGACGATAGCCCTTTCAGCAAGGGTGCAGCGGGCTTCCTTATCGGGGAGCGTGAATTCAAACTCCTTGTCTATCCTTCCCGAGCGAATGAATGCGGGGTCAAGGCTATCAGGAGCATTTGTAGCAGCAAGGATGAAGAAATTAGTGCGCTGATCGATGCCGTCCATCTGCTTGATGAGCTCAAGATAATGCCTGAAGTAGGGATTAGAATATCTATGCCTTGCAATGGCATCTATCTCGTCAATGAAAATGATGCAGAAATCATATTCATCCGTTTCATCAAATACAGATGCAATATAATCAGTTTCTCTGCTTACAAGTGCAGGGGCGGACAAGGATATAAAGCCAACACGCTTATCGGGGGCTTCCTTTTCAAATGCTTCCTGCATCTCTCCTGCAAAGGCACGTGAAATAAACGTCTTTCCCACACCGGGCAGGCCTTTCAGCAGTGCGCCCTTCGGTACTGATATATTATAGCTGTCATACTTGTTCTTATCCACCAGCATTCTGATAATAGAACGCATATACTCCACCTGCTTGTCACATCCAACGAGGTCTGAAAAACGTGTGTCTATATCGCTGATAACCTCGATATGGTCAGCATTATTGGCCTTTGTATTTGCCGTATCGCCCTTGCGCATAAGGGTTGATAGCTGACACTTTATGTCACGCTTGCTGCTTGAGATTATACACTCAAGCTCGTTGCGCAGCTCGTCTTCAGACTTGTCAAACGGCAATCTGTTGATGCAACTGTTCAGCAGCTTCTCCACACCTGCATAGTTTGCAAAGTATTTCGAATTCTGCGGCTGATTTCCCCAGCGGAAATAGTTCATTATCAGCTTGTTGTTGTTTTCAAACAGCTTTTTGATACAGTTATATATCGCCTCGTCCTCAGGCGCAGCCAGCTTGCTTTCGAGCTTTTTCAGCAGGTCTGCATAAAGCTCTCTTGTATGTGGAGGCTTTAGTGTCAGCCGTTCAAAGCGTCTGAAAAGCCCCTGATTTTGGCTCAGCATGAGACGGACATCGTCCTCGTAGCCTGCTATCCATATAGTAGGAACGCCCCTTAAATCTACAGGTGCCTCATACTCTAGTGAGTTGTTGTGATACACCTTGCCCTCAAGAAAATCAACAGAGATAAGATCCTTGTCAATGCGTGCCTCGGCACTCGTTCTGTCGCCTGTCATCAGAGGTAGCAGGAGCGAAATCGCCTCTCTGCCGAAGTTATCAGTCATAAGCTCGTATACCTCGTCGATGAAGAATATCTTATTCTCCTTCATTGCAATGATAAGCTTATCGATAACTTCTCCCTTTGTGTGTCCGATATAAGCACCTTTCAGGTCGGAGGGGGAAAGGGACAGCACCTCTTTATCAAACACCTTACCCAGCTTTTTTATCAGCGTAGACTTGCCGCAGCCCGCTTCTCCGATAATCGCCAGATTAGGTATCACACCTGTCCTGTTGAAATGCTTTTTCAGCTCTACAGCTTTTGCTACCACATCCGTATCAGGTGTCATATTGTAATCGTAGATCGCCTTTTGCATCTCGTGGGGATCCTCAAGAAAATGTGGACTACGCATGACGGCAAGCTTTGCGCCGAAGCTATTGACTGCCTCTGCTATGGCTGCCAGTATTGAAAGCTTGTCAAACATTTCATAGAAACTGTTGCCGTTAAAATAGATATTGTCAGGGATATTAAGCTTATCCTTGAATATATTATGCTTTTTCAAGTCGCCGAAGGTCAGCTCTACAGGATCATTATCATCGCAGCTGTAGCTTACGTTGAGGTCGCTTTTATTAAAATTATGCAATGCAGTGACAGAACGAGCTGTCCTTAGTTCAACGGATTCTATAAACAGTGTATACGGTGTATCAAAGCTCTCGTGGAAGTATATATAGGGACAATTGGTATAGCATTTTTCCAGTCTGCCGAGGATATGGATATTTTCATCCTGAGCATAGAAGATATCAGTGCCCTCCTGACGGATAAAGGAATATCTGCCGTTTTTGTATACCTGTGCTGTACCGCAGCTTTCAAAAAATAGCCTTGCCAACAGCCCGAACAGCTCTTGAGAGGACTCTGGGGTCATATCCTCAAACACAGGAAGCAGTGGTGGCGTGATGGTCATACCCCCAAAGCCCGAATTGCTGTTGTAGATATATTCGCCATCGGTATATTTGAATATGATGTCGGCAGTGCATCTTTCAGGGCTGACAAACACATCCTCCTGATGTAGTGAGGTCTCAAAAGGAGTGTAGCTGTACACAAGTGAGTTGCCTTTTGT
>JAZPZN010000056.1:0-4743 GCA_045544715.1 Oscillospiraceae bacterium
CGCTTTATTCTCGGTTCGGGCAAATACTCCCTCAATCTGATTGAAGCGGCAATAAAGGACGCAGGTGCAGAGATTATCACGCTTGCCGTCCGCCGTGCCAATACTAAAGAACAGGAAAACATACTCGACTACATACCCAAGGGAGTAACACTTCTTCCGAACACCTCGGGAGCAAGAACAGCGGAGGAGGCTGTGCGTATTGCAAGGCTTGCCCGTGAGATCGGGTGCGGTAATTTTGTGAAAATCGAGATCATGCGTGACACGAAATATCTTCTCCCCGACAACAATGAAACTGTAAAAGCGACGGAAATCCTTGCAAACGAAGGATTTGTGGTGCTGCCCTATATGTATCCCGATTTATATGCGGCAAGAGATCTGGTCAGTGCTGGTGCAGCGGCTGTCATGCCCCTTGCAGCACCAATCGGCTCAAACAAGGGCCTTACCACAAGAGAGTTTATCCGGATTCTTGTGGAGGAAATCAACCTGCCCGTGATCGTTGACGCAGGCATCGGCAGACCTTCTCAGGCTTGCGAGGCGATGGAAATGGGCGCAGCGGCGATTATGGCAAATACCGCTCTTGCAACCGCAGGAGATCTGCCGATGATGGCTGCGGCATTTCGTCAGGCGGTTGATGCGGGCAGAAAAGCATATCTTTCGGGGCTCGGAAGAGTGCTGACTCGTGGTGCTTCCGCCTCAGACCCGTTGACAGGCTTTCTGAGAGATTGAGGTGCGTATGGACAACAGATTTTTTGTTGACGGAGAGCATCTTTCTCCTGCGGCACTCAAAAAGAAGCACAGCCTTGAAAGCAACCCTATGAGCCGTACAAATCATATGGAATATATGGACGGCATGGAGCGGATTCAATCCGACATCATGGGGAAGGTTCTGTCTGAAATGAACAGCTACGATTATTCACGTTATACCGAAAAGGACGTAAAAGCAGCATTGGAGCATGAAATCTGCACAATCGAGGATTTCAAAGCATTATTATCGCCTGCGGCAGATCCGTTTTTAGAGCAGATGGCACAGCGTGCAAGGATTGAAACATCAAAGCATTTTGGCAACACAGTGTATATGTTTACGCCTCTTTATATCGCAAATTACTGCGAAAATTACTGCGTATACTGCGGATTTAACTGCTATAACAATATAAGTCGTATGAAACTGAATATGGAGCAGATTGAAAATGAAATGCTGATAATTGCCGACAGCGGAATGGAGGAAATACTGATTTTAACAGGCGAAAGCTGCAGTCAAAGCAATATTGAATATATAGGTGAGGCTTGTAAGCTTGCGAGAAAATATTTCCGCATGGTTGGGCTTGAAATTTATCCCGTGAATACTGATGAATACAAATATCTTCACCAATGCGGTGCGGATTATGTGACGGTGTTTCAGGAAACCTACGACAGCGACCGATATTCCGATTTGCATCTGCTTGGTCACAAACGTGTCTATCCTTACCGCTTTGATGCGCAAGAACGTGCGCTTATGGGCGGAATGCGCGGTGTTGCATTCTCTGCACTTTTAGGCCTGTCCGATTTCAGAAAGGACGCACTTGCAAGTGCTTTGCATGTTTATTACCTGCAGAGAAAATATCCTCACGCTGAAATGTCGCTTTCTTGTCCGAGACTGCGCCCGATTATCAATAATGATAAAATCAATCCTCTTGATGTACACGAAACACAGCTTTGCCAGATTATATGTGCATATCGCATTTTCCTGCCGTTTGTGGGAATTACCGTTTCTTCAAGAGAAAGCGAAAGTTTCCGCAACGGTATCGTCAAAATTGCCGCAACGAAGGTTTCCGCAGGAGTTTCCACCGGTATCGGCGACCACGAAAACAAATACGAGGGAAAAGAAGCTGATGGCACAGAGGGCGATGAACAATTTGAAATCAACGACGGACGTTCCCTTGATGTGATGTACAAGGACATTGAAAATGAAGGCTTACAGCCAGTACTTAACGATTATATTTATATGTGAGGTAGTTATGAAACAGCTTGATACAACAATGTATTTTATCACAGACAGCACGAATTACAGCGAAAAAGAATTTCTGTATCGTGTTGAAGAAGCCTGTAAGGGCGGCGTTACGCTTTTACAGCTTCGTGAAAAAGACAAAACGACAAGGGAATATCTCTCCATTGCCGAAAAAGTCCACCAAATCACACTAAAGTACAATATTCCCCTTATCATTGACGACAGAGTTGATATTGCTTTAGCTGTAAATGCGGAGGGAGTTCACGTCGGTCAGTTGGATATGCCTGTTACAATTGCCAGAAAGCTTATGGGCGAAAATAAAATTGTCGGAGCTACCGCAAAGACCGTACCGCAGGCCCTTGAAGCCTGCGAACAGGGTGTGGATTATCTCGGCGTAGGTGCAATATATCCCACAACAACAAAGGTGAAAACCGTGCTGACTTCCGTTGATACGCTGAAAGATATTGTCAAGGCTGTGCCGATTAAAGTTAATGCTATAGGTGGATTAAACAAAGATAATATCCACATTCTGAAAGATAGCGGAATCAACGGCATATGTGCGGTTTCTGCAATTATGAAAGCGGATAATCCCTGTAATGCCGCAAAGGAACTGAGGGAGGCGTTCTATGCTTTGCAGTAACATGAAAGCCGCCCTTACAATCGCAGGAAGCGACTCAAGCGGCGGTGCAGGGATACAGGCGGATCTGAAAACGATGCTTGCAACCGGCGTTTACGGAATGAGTGCGATTACAGCACTGACGGCTCAGAATACAATGGGAGTGACCGCAATTTCAGAGGTCACGCCCGAATTTCTCGGACAGCAGATTGATGCAGTTTTCACGGACATTTTCCCCGATGCAGTAAAAATCGGCATGACTGCAAATGCAGAGCTGATCGGGGTGATTGCGGAAAGACTGCGCTTTTACAGGGCGAAAAATATCGTGGTTGACCCCGTGACGATCGCAACAAGCGGTGCAAGGCTTATTTCAGAAGAAGCGATAGCTGTTCTCAAAGAAAAATTATTGCCCATGGCAACAGTTATCACCCCCAATATTCCCGAGGCTGAGGCACTGTCAGGAATGAAGATTGCTGATAAATCCGATAAGGAGAAAGCGGCAGAGTACATAAGCAGAGCATTCGGCTGTGCGGTGCTGCTCAAAGGCGGTCACAGCATAAATGATGCAAACGACCTGCTTTATGAAAACGACGGAATCATGTGGTTTGAGGGGGTGCGTATTGACAATCCCAATACTCACGGAACGGGCTGCACGCTATCAAGCGCAATCGCCTCAAATCTTGCAAAGGGTTATGACCTCAAAAACGCTGTAAAGCTTGCAAAGGAGTATATTTCAGGAGCATTATCCGCTATGCTTGACCTCGGAAAAGGAAGCGGCCCGATGAATCATGGATTTCTATTGGAGGAGAGATAGTATGAAAAGCTTCATCAGTTATTGATAAAAGTGTTCAACTCACCACCAAATGCAAATTATCCAACTGCCCCGCCTGTTTCACACAGTAATTACTGAACCTGTTAAAGCTCACAACACAGATCTCAGCTTCATAGAACGCATCGCAGTAGTCGGTAACATGATCCATCAGCGTATCAAGCTCCAGTTTTGTGCAGTGCCAGTCAAGCGATTCGGGGAGTTTGATTAGAACTGTGTGACTGCCGCTTTGAAAAACAAAAGCAAATACAGCGTTATACTGCCGTTTTGCGTCCTTCGGGATGTGAAACGGCAGTTTCTTTATGCATTCGGGAATCTGCTTCTCCAGTGCAAATTCATCAAGCTGTGATAGAATTTCACTTGCAGCATCACTCGGAGCAGTCAGCAATTTGCTTCTGTTCAGATAGAAGAATCTGTGCCAGAAATCCACATAGGAGTTGATGATAGAGTAGTGGTGCTCTTTAACTGCAATCAAACCCACAGCAATCAATGCGTCAAGATATTTCTTGCATTGATTATTCGGAACAGCCATGTGCTTTGCAATTTCACTCAAGCGGTGATTCCCTGTCGCAATCGCATACAGAATCGCATGATAGGATTCAGGCGTGCGGAACTGCTCACTGAGTATCCGTGGAATCAGCCGGTACAGCAGAGAATCCGTTGAAAGCCAGCCGTTCAGACTATCGAAAAAAGACTTATTCTCATCATAATCATTTAGCAAAGCAGACAGACCACCTGTGACAGCACATAACCTTGCGACATCCACTGCGCTCATTTTTTGAGCGTGTTTTTTTATGTCCGAGGATGTGTACAGCGGTATTCTGAATAGCTCATGTTTTCCAAATGAAGTCTCACATCGACAAGGCAATAAAAACAGGTTCTTCATATCAGTCAGCGATTCAGAAAGCTGTTCAATTGCAGCGATGACTTCAGATTCCAACTTGCTGTGTTCCAAGTCATCAAGAACGATTCTGGTGTAGTGCTTTTTGAAAAATGGAACAAGGCACTGAAATGATTCCTGCCACGTCATTGCAGAGGATAAGTCACCCCACACGCTGAAAGTGCTTTTAAACTGTGCAAGTGCAGTGCGGTTATCAAGTCCACGAAAGCTGAAATACATATTGCATTTTATATTCTGTGCATAGCTGAGTGCAAGCTGTGTCTTGCCTGTACCAGAAATGCCGCAAATTTTAATGATACGGTCACAGATATTCTCACGATGGCAATAACGCACGTGAGCAGCAATATCTTTTTGCAGTTCTATACGCTCCGATTCAATATTCAAATTCATAGCTACGCTCTCCTTTCATCATA
>JAZPZN010000057.1:0-11353 GCA_045544715.1 Oscillospiraceae bacterium
ACCAACATCCTCGGCATGAAGACCGCCAAGGAATGGGTGCTTATATCCAACTACTGCGATGAATCCATGCTGCGCAATACGGTCGCTTATGCAATGGCAGACTCGCTGTATACTTTTACATACACCGCCCACGCTATCCCAGTTGACCTTTATATCAACGGAATTTATCAAGGTGTTTATACCATCGGTGAGCAGCTGGAGGTAAAGGAAAACCGCATCGAGATCGATGATAATGTGGAAGATCCCAACACTGGCTATCTGCTGGAGGTCGGCGGTGCCGACCCCGAAGAGGATGTAAAGGGTGTAAACTGCTTCGACCTGCCCTCGGGCTGTGCTAAGGATGTCGTTATCAAATCGCCTAACACCGAAAAGTGGACTCAGGCGCACTATGACTATATCTACAACTATATGTGCGAGGTGGATAACGCTATCGTAAACCTCGACGGATACGAGAATTATATCGATGTGACAAGCTTCATCGACTGGTTCCTTATCCACGAGCTTACATATAATCTGGACTCCTGCTTCAGACGCAGCTGCTATATGACAAAGGATAAAGACGGCAAGCTGGAGATGGGCCCCGTTTGGGATTTCGATCTGGCTTTCGGTAACTTCTATCAAGACAACCTTGATTATGACGACTGGGCTCTTTATGGCAGCTCCAACAGCAGCGACTATATCCATATCAACTGGTATAACTACTTGATGCAGGATGAGCGTTTTATGCAAAAAGCCCGTACACGCTGGGATTCTATCAAGGATTCTCTAATGCAGACTGCTATGGATACGATCGATAAAAATGCCGAGCTAATTGCACCCTCAGCTAAGGAGAATTTTGAGGTGTGGGATACGCTGACCATCAACAACGGCTATCAGCCTTCCAAAATGAAGACGGTTTCAACATATAATGAGCAGGTGCAATATATAAGAAGATTCCTGCAAAACAGGTATGAATGGATAGATGAAAACCTGTAAAAAATTAAAAAAATTCCAAAAAACACTTGCAATTTTTATAATAGTGTGCTATAATGCTATGGTATGATATTCTGTACATTTGTACATAGCTTATTTGGAGGAAATTAATAAAATGGGTATTTTTGAAATAATCAGTGCTATCATTCTGATCATCGCATGCGTGCTTATCGTTGTTGTAGTGCTCATGCAGGACACAAAGACACAGATGTCCAAGTCTATCGCCGGTACTTCTTCTACCGACAACTTCTTCTCCAAGAATGCAGGTCGCACCAAGGAGGCTATGCTGACAAAGCTCACCACCGTGGCTGCTATCGTGTTCTTCGTACTTGCCCTTGCGGTAAATGTTATCAATGTTTATTTCGGCGGCTCTGAGGATACAGTTACTGAGGATACAAGCTCCACTGTTTCCGATGTGACCGATATCGAGACTGAGACTGAGACCGAGTCTGATACAGCAGGCGGTGCATCGATCGAGATCACCACTCCCGCTGATGAAAGCACCGCATCCGAGTAAATCCAAGGGCAGGCTTAAAAGCCTGCCTTTTGTTTTGTAAAATGTGCAACAACTGCACATAATATCAGTAGCTATCCGACACTATAGAAAGGATGATATTATGAACGAGCTGAAAAGAAATATTATCTCCCTGCTGTACAGCGCAGGCGACAAGGGCATGACTCAGGGCACAATGCTGAAGGCACTTGGCCTCACCAAAAAAGGGGCAAAAAAGCTTGACAGCACCCTCAAGGAAATGAAAAACCACAACGACATAACCATCAAAAAAGGAAGCAGCTGGCTGAAAAATCCCCAGTTCTATTTTGAAGCGGTGATAACGAGAGTTACACCTAAATCGGGATTTATGACCGCTGAGGGCGAATTTCCGCAGGAGTATTTCGTCAAGGGCAGAGATATGCTGGGCGCTATCCCAGGTGACCTCGTGCTGGCAAAGATGATCGCCCCTGCCGATGAATACAACCGCTCCCCTGTTGCTGTTGTTATCGACATCATCCATCCCAGCGATGCGCTGATGACGGGAACTATCGTTGCAGTAGGACTAAAAATGATGGTGCTGCCCGACAAGCTTTGCGATGAGCCGCTAGTTATCGCAAAGACGGGCAAAAACCTGCTGAGGCTCGGTGATAAGGTGGTGTTCACCATCAAAAAGCGTGGCGAGCGTCACTACGACCACACCGTCACTATCGTTGAGGGCTTAGGCAGCTGCGAGAATGCAAAGGCCTGCGCCAGTGCATATCTTGCGGCTAATGCGTTCCATACCGAATTCCCGCCTGAGGTGCTGTTTGAGGCAAGCAAGCTCGGTTACGACGAGCCCGACCCCGATGAGGTTCAGCGCAGACTCGATTTGAGGGGCGAGGCTATTTTCACCATCGATGGCGCAGATACAAAGGATATCGATGACGCTATCAGCATCACCAAGACCGACAGCTGCTACAAGCTGGGCGTGCATATCGCAGACGTGAGCCACTATGTCAAGAAAGATTCCACGTTGGATAGCGAGGCTTTCTACAGAGGCACATCCGTTTATTATGCCGATCAGGTAGTTCCCATGCTGCCGAAGGAGCTGTCAAACGGTATATGCTCTCTTAATCCGCAGGTGGACAGGCTTGCATTCTCCTGCCTTATGGATGTGGGCTTTGACGGTAAGCTGCTGAACTACCGCTTTGAAAAATCCGTGATCCGCAGCCGTGTAAAGGGCGTTTATGCAGAGGTAAACAAAATACTCGCAGGTGAAGCTAACGATGAATTAAAGGCAAAGTACGAGCGAGTTATCGACAAAATCCCTGTCATGCACGAGCTGGCTCAGATACTGCAGAAGAACAGGGAGCTGCGTGGCGCACCTGCCATCGACACTGTCGAATGTAAGGTGATAACCGATGAAAACGGTGTTTGCACCGATATCAAGCCACGTGAGCGTGGCATCTCGGAGCAGATAATCGAAGAGTTCATGCTGATAGCAAACAATGCCGCTGCGGCACTGGCGATGAAGCAGAAGCTTCCCTTTGTTTACAGAGTGCATGAGGCTCCCCCTGCCGAAAAGCTTGTGCAGCTGAACGAAACTCTCACTGCTATCGGTATCAATCCCGAGGGCATCGGAGAACGCTCAACGGCAGCTGACCTCGCAAACATCATCAAAGCCAACAAGGACGACCCGAGATACAGTGTTATCAACACCATCGTACTGCGCTCGATGATGAAAGCGAAATACAGCGAGGAGCCACTTGGTCACTACGGACTAGTGATGCCCGAATACACCCACTTTACCTCCCCTATCAGACGCTACAGCGACCTTGCAATCCACCGCATACTGACAGACTATGTATATGCACTGGCAGAGGACAAGCTGAAAAAGAAATACACCAGCTTTGCACAGAGCGCAGCATTGCAGGCATCAAACACTGAGCTTGCCGCAGTGCGCTGCGAGCGTGAGGTGGTAAAATTCTATATGGCGGAGTATATGCAGCATCACATCGGAGAGGAATTTGAGGGCACGATATCGGGAGTAAGCCCGAGCGGTATCTTCGTGGAGCTTGCGAATACCGTTGAGGGCATGGTCTCCGTTACCGAGATGCCCGCAGGCGAATACGAGGTGCAGCACGGAGTTATCCTCACAGGTGCGATGAACGGCAGAGTGTTCACCGTTGGCGACAAGATCAAAGTCAAGCTCGTCAGCGTCAACGTTAACGGCGGCTTCATCGACTTTACACTGGCAGATAATTCCGATAATTCGGCTGAGTAATAATATTTCAGGGCGGAGATATCCGCCCTGTTTTTGTGACTGGTGAAACATTTTCCGTTTTTATATCGTCTTACTAATGAAAGCGCTTTTCAAACATTCATACAGGAAAGAGGTGAGAGTGTGACCGAGATACAGCTGGAGGAATACATCAAGGCTCACCGTGGAACGGTATTCCGCCTTGCATACAGCATCGTCAAAAACTGCGAGGATGCCGACGATATCACGCAGGAGACATTCGTTAAGCTATACCGCTCAAAGGAAGAGTTCAGCAGTAGTGAGAATGTCAAGGCATGGCTAATTCGGGTCACTATCAATCTCTCGAAAGACCTTCTGAAGTCGAGCTGGTACAGGCGCAGAGCCGACCTTGACGACAACATCCCCGTTGAAAGCAAGGAGGAGTGCTGGCTTTTAGACTGCGTAAGGCAGCTGAGACCTGAGGACGGCGCAGTTATCTATCTGTTCTACTACGAGGGCTACTCGGTTAAAGAGATAGCTGCGCTCCGCAAGACGACCTCAGCGGCAGTAAGGACAAGGCTGACAAGGGCGAGAAAGCAGCTAAAGGATATGCTCACCTCTGACGGACAAGTAAAAGGCATATATCCCTTAAAGGAGGAAAACTTATGAAGCAGGAATACAACAGGCTTTTCGATAAGATCACATCCGACAGGAGTGACGATCAGCTCCTTGAGGGTGTACTGAGAAAGGCGAATAATATGGAAAAGAAAGCTAAACTCAACAAAAAGGCTATTCTCATCCCCGTAGCGGCGGCTCTGACGCTGAGCATTGGCAGAGTGGCAGTAGGCGCAGCGAATGATTGGGATTATGCGGGCATCCTATCAAGCTTTTTTGCAGGCAGGGCAGCAGAAAATAACTCCGTTTTGCAAAGCGATTTCGATTTTAACAAGTATGGAATGGCAATAAACAAAACCATCACCCGAGAGGACTGCTCGATAACAGTGCATAGTATTACTGCCGACAGAAATACTGCGTATATTCTCGCAGATATTACAGTAAACGAGCTTGCAGAGGGTAATTTAGACCTCAAAGATGTTTACCTGCTTGGCTATCTTAACGATACTGAGTGCTTCAGCAGCGCAAGTGCCTGCATCGCACAAAACGGCAATACATTCACAATGAACTGCCCTATATCGATAGACGGCAACAAAGAATTCCCAAATAGTGAAGTTACATTTACGCTTCAAGCTTTTTCTTACTTCACCACTGACGAAAACGGCGAGTATACCACAAACTCTATCGACCTTTATGAGGAGATCGAGGTGGACATGAGCGATTTCAGACATGATGCTGCATACAGAACGATAACAGTTGATGCTCCTTATGAGCATATCGGCAGCAATAACAGCATTGTAAATGTAACGCTGAACGAAATACACATTTCGCCTCTGTCATTCAGCTACAACATTGTCGCAGATATTGAAGATGAACAGGAGATATACGAAAACCATTCACTCATTGATGGTGCTCTTATAACATTCGCAGATGGCAGCACGATGGATTTCAATAATGCATCTATGGTGTATAAAGACGGGCACTTCAATTGCAACCATATCACAAGCTACCCCATCGACCCCGATGATGTTGTAAGCGTTACTATCACTGGTATAACATACGACCTAAGCGAAATCGATTGAGACATCTTCCCCATTCCCCAATATTGCAGAGGGCAGGAAATATTCCTGCCCTTTGTTTTATTTGGTTTCTGTCATCCATACTCTCATCTGATTTTCGCCACGGTTTCCCCATGTATAATAGGGTATCGCTGTGGCGGTAATATCCATCTGCGTGGGTGCTGTAAAGCTGTACAGCCCGTCAGTATCTGCCATTCGTGTGGCTTCGGCGGTTATCTTGTATGCTCCGTCAAGGGCAGGGTCGGTATCTGCGGACACCTGCAACGCTCCGCCCTGCTTTATCGCTATCGGCAGAATGTCGCCGTTGTCTGCGCCCTCAAAGCAGTAGACAAGAGGGCCTCTCCACACTGCAACACATCCCGTCAGCTCGGGTACTTTAGCAGACGCATAGACATAGTGCGGCACGCTGTCAAGGGTGAGCTTTACCTCGTCGCCTGCCTTTACATCAAGAGTTATATAGCCCTTTACGGGAGCAGCTGCGATAATTCCGCCATTCTTTGTCAATGTGTAGGTGTTGCTCCAAGCAGGAATGCGCAGTGACATCTTCTTCTCACCCTCGGTTATTTTGTAGGTGACATCAAATCCGTATGGGTAAGAGGTCTCGCAGGTGAGCTTCATTCCGTTTGAGAATGTCACCTCGCCATCAGCGTAGAGATGGCAGAATACGGTGTCGCTGTTTTCGCCGTAAGCATACTTTCCGAAGGAGGATATCAGCCTTGCCGCATTTGGAGGACAGCAGGCGCAGGTATGCCAACCTGGGCGCTGAGGCATTGCGTGCCAATGCGTAGATGCAATATGGGATATTCCAGGGATTATCTCAAGGGGATTGCAGTAGAAGAAACGCTTGCCGTCAAGCTGTATTCCTGCAAGTACGGTGTTGTAGAATGCTCGCTCCATAACGTCGGCATACTCGCCGTCAAGCTCGTTTTCAAGCATACGGGAGGCAAAGAACATAAGTCCGATAGAAGCGCAGGTCTCCGCATAAGCGGTGTCGTTGGGGAGGTCGTAATCAACGCTGAATGCCTCGCCGTTAAGGGTAGAGCCGATGCCGCCTGTAATGTACATACGGCGCTTTGTGATGCTTTCCCAAAGGCGGCGGCAGGCAGTGTAAAGCTCATTATCGCCACGCTCGGATGCGATATCGGCAGCGGCAGTGTAGAGATACACTGCACGCACTGCGTGTCCCACTGCGTCATTCTGCTGTTTGAGAGGTGCAAAATTCTGAGCATAGTAGTGATCTTTTGCGTTGTTGCCCCATACCGTCCAGTCACGCTTATCGGCTTCTTTCTCGAAGAAGTGTGGGTCAACTCCACGGATGTTGACAAAGTGCTCGGCAAGCTGCAGGCAATGCTCATTTCCAGTTAGGCGGTACATCTTCATGAGTGCAAGCTCCACCTCGGGATGACCAGGATAGCCCTCGTGCTTTTCGGTGATGAACCTTTTGTAGATATGCTCAGCGTTGCGCTCCATTACTCGCAGCAGCTTGTCCTTGCCTGTTGCTTCATAATATGCGCAGGCTGCCTCCATCATGTGGCCTGCGCAGTAGAGCTCGTGACCCTCCATAAGGTTCTGCCAGCGCTTTTCTCTGTCCTTGATGGTAAAGTAGGTGTTGAGATATCCGTCGGTGTCCTGCGCCTTTTCAATGATGTCTATAAGCTCGTCAGCGGTGCGCTCCAGCTCCCTGTCGGGGAACGATATCAGCGAGAAAGCCGCAGCCTCAAGCCATTTTGCGGCATCGCTGTCCTGAAACACCATGCCGTAAAAGCCATCGCCTGTATCCTCGCCTGCAAGTGCCTTGCCTGCGTTGATGAAATTCTGTACAACATGGCTCTTCTCTGCACCCTCAGCCCTGTCGTTCAGCACATCGTACTGATAAGGGATGACAGTATCCTTGATAAGCCTCTGCCAACGGTTGATAAATCCGCCAGAGATATATGCCTTTTGGTCTATCTGCTGCTGTAGCTTCATGATCGATATTTCCTTTCACAGGTATTGATTTAATCTGTTATATGTATTATAATCTTAATATACAGTATTTTCAATAGATTATTGTCACAACTATATGGAGGATAATCGTGAACGAGATAATCATCAGCAATACCGCACTGCCCGTCATAAGCGGCTGCGACCACCTTACAGCCGCAGAGCCCTTCTATCACACCGACAGAGTAGCCCTGTTCCATGTGCTGATATACGTCACCGAGGGTGTCATCTACGTTACCGAGGATGATGTGGACTACTCGGTTTCGGCGGGAGAGCTGCTGTTCCTCAAAAGCGGAGTGCGGCACTACGGCAAGACCGAGATTCCGAGAGGAACCAGCTGGTACTTCGTGCACTTTTCATCGGAGGAGCCTACACAGCTGCCGCCGCTTTCGCCCGACAGCTCGCCTATCCAACAGTATACCAGCATTGAAAACTCGCTAAAGCTGCCGAAAAAGCTGACAGACCTTGTCGGAGGCGGAACTGAGCGTGAACTGATACAGCTTGTTGAATATTTCCATAGCGACGACCGCTTCAGGAGATGGGATATCAATGCAAGGCTCTTCTCACTGCTGAGCCGCATGGGGCTTCGGGAATATCATCAGCCAACGAAGCCATCGCTGAGCGACAGGATATGCGGCTATCTCGCCGATCACTGCAACGAGCAATTCTCGGCGGCTGCGTTAGAGCAGGAATTCTATCTCAGCTATAAATACATGGCTGCGGTATTCCGCAAGGCTACAGGGCAAACGATGCAGCAATATCACACTCAGCTGCGCATGAATCAGGCGGCAAAGCTGCTGCGCTCTACCCTGCTGCCCGTTGGAGAGATATCTGAAATGACGGGCTACAGCGATATGCTTTATTTCAGCAGGTGCTTTCATAAAACTATGGGGCTGAGCCCGACAGAGTATCGCAAGATGCCAATGATATACTGATATACAATTTAAGGTTGACGGCATCGCTTATCAATGGTATAATTAAGAAAATATCTGCTGTGATACTATGACTGCAATATCAAGGAGGATGATATAATGTTCAGAGAGCTTGCAAGAAAGCATAAGCAAATATCTGAGGAGGAATGCATCAGCCTCCTCATGGGAGAAAAACGTGGAGTACTATCGGTCAACGGCGACGACGGATATCCATACGGTATGCCCATGAACCACTATTACAACGAGGAGGATGGTAACATCTATTTCCACTGCGGCAGAGCAGGTCACCGACTGGATGCGCTGAGGAAGGACAACAAAGCCTCGTTTTGCGTGTATAACAGCGGCTGCCGCAATGACGGCGAATGGGCACTGAAGATAAAAAGCGTGATAGTGTTCGGCAGGATAGAGATCATCGACGACTGCAGAACGATAGTTGACATCTCAACAAAGCTGAGCCGCAAGTTCACTGAGGACGAAGAATATATCAAAAAGGAAATAAAAGCGTTTGCACATGAAACGCTCATCCTGCAGCTTACCCCAGAGCATATATGCGGTAAGCTTGTAAAAGAAGCCTGATAACGGAGGTATATCACCATGCAATATGTAGTAACTAACGCACAGATGAAAGCCGCTGAAGAGATATGCAACCGTGACAGCATATCCTATATCCGTATGATGCAGAATGCAGGTACTGCCTGCGCAGAGGAAATACTGCGCATAGTGCCGAGGGGCAGCTATATCACCATACTTTGCGGCAGCGGAAACAACGGCGGCGATGGCTTTGTGATATCCTCGGTGCTGGCAGAGCACGGAATCTCCTCCGCAGTGATACTCGTAAACGGAGAGCCTAAGACCGACTGCGCAAAGCACCACTTCGATATGCTATTCGGGGCGCAGGTGATGCGCTGGGATGCGCATCATGAGAGATGTATAGCCCAACTGATGCGCACTGATGCGGTGATAGACTGCATATACGGCACTGGCTTCAGAGGTGAGCTTGCTGACACCATCAGAGAGCTGCTTGAGGCATCGAGCCACTGCAGATACAGGATAGCTGTCGATGTGCCCAGCGGAATAAACAGTGACAACGGCGAGTTCGACAAGGGCTGCTTCAAGCCGACACATACCCTCGTGCTCGCTGCGATGAAGGCGGGGCTGCTGTCATTGCCTGCAAATGATATGCTGGGCGATACAAAGCTGCTGGATATCGGCATTGATGAAAAGGCATACAGCAGCGACTACATCGCTAAGATGACAGATAAAAGCTGTGCACATCCATTCCCCGAGAGAAGAAAAAGCAGCCATAAGGGCAGCTTCGGCAGGCTGCTTAATATCGCAGGATGCCTTTGCTACAACGGTGCTGCCGCTATGAGCACAAAGGCTGCACTGCGCACAGGAGTAGGTCTTTGCACCCTCGCTGCGCCTGTCAGCGTTGTAAAAATGCTCGCTGCATCAATCCACGAGACCACTTATCTCCCCCTCCCCGAGACCGATGAGGGTTTTGTAAATGAGAATGCTTTCAGTTGCCTTTCAGATCATCTCGGCAAGGCAACTGCAGTCAGCATCGGCTGCGGTATGGGCAACAGCGATAACACCCGTAAAATAGTGGAATTCGTTATTAAAAATACAGACCGTCCAATAATTATCGATGCGGATGGCATAAATTCCATCGCCGCAAATATAGATATATTAAAGGAGCGAAAGGGCAAGCTTATTATCACCCCTCATCCACTGGAATTCAGCCGCATCAGCGGCTTGAGCCTTGACGATATCGACCGAAACCGCATAACAGCAGCAAAACAATTCGCTGAAAAATACGGTGTGACGGTTGTGCTGAAGGGATCAAACACTGTTATCGCCTCTGAAAACGGAGAGATATATGTCAACGCCAGCGGAAACTCAGGCCTTGCAAAGGGTGGCAGCGGAGATGTGCTGACGGGCATCATTGCCGCAATGGCAGCACAGGGAATAGACACGTTCAAGGCGGCAGTGTGCGGTGTATACTGCCACGGCGCAGCTGCTGACTTGCTGCTTGAACGGATGCCTGCCGAAAGCATTCTGCCGACCGATGTGATAGAGGCTCTGCCCGAAATCTACCGCTCCCGATAATGCTCAGGCGGTGTACCTCCGCACTGGGCAGGAACGGAGGAACACTTTGAAAAGATTAGTTATGATCGCAGTTATCACGGGGCTGCACTGCGGCTGCTCAGCGATGAGCTTTTCTGCGCCGATGCCCGATTTCGATACCTGCTACACCATGCAGGCAGAGCTTGAATACGGCGACCACGAGGCTGTTGCCGATGTGACCAGAAACGGCGAGGGCAGCTGGGTATTCGCCTTCACTGAGCCTGCGGAGCTTATGGGTGTCACAATTACCCTTGAGAATGATGATATCACTGCAAGCCTCGGCGAGCTGTCATTGACTACCGAGCAATCGACCGAGTGGAGCAGCGCACCTGCCACGATTGCTGAAAGTATCGATGCGCTCTCTGACATTTCGGCAGAAAGCGTAACTGAGAACGACGGCGTGCTGACGCTCACGACCGATATCGACGGAAAGCCGTGTCAGATGACCGCTGACAAGGCTACAGGCAGGCTCATCTCGCTGAAATATCCACATGGCGGCATCGCTGCTTATTTCAGCGGACAGGAGAGCTTTATTCCCGATATCGCAGCAAGCGAGACCGAGGAACAGGTAGGTCTGGTTATAGAATGATACATAGGGGCGGTACTTCCGCCCCTTTAGTAATATTACTCTCCCCCACCGCATATAGTTATAAAAAACTGTACGGAGGATATTATGGCAGAAACTATCAGATCGCAAAACCACAACGTTATCATGGAGGGGCGCAAGACCCTCAGAATATCAGGAGTGCTGGATATAGACGCTTTCACCGAAAACAAGGTGGTTCTCAACACCGTTATGGGAGAGCTTGTGATAAAAGGCGAGGATTTCCATGTAAGCACGCTAACCGCCGACAACGGCGATTTTATGATGACAGGAAGCATATCCTCGCTTGTATACAGCAGCTTCCCTACGACTGATAATATCTTTAAAAAG
>JAZPZN010000058.1:0-46157 GCA_045544715.1 Oscillospiraceae bacterium
TATGTAAGTTGCTGCATTAATGGCAATAGGACCGGGCGTGGATTCGGCAATCGCCGCAACATCCAAAAATTCATCTTTTTCAAGCCATTTCTTTTTTTCTACGAACTCATTTTCAAGCAGAGCGATCATGGCATATCCACCACCAAAGGTGAACAATCCTATTTTCAGCATTGTCAAAAAGAGTGAGAGGTAGCCTTTTATTTTATTCACAAGAACCTCCATTTATCTAATTTATCGGTAAGTTTATTTTACCACATCTTTCTCAAAAACTCAATACCGAAAAGCAAAAGCCGCACCCATTTTCACGAATGCGGCTCAGATGTTATCCATACATATCCTTTAGCTTCAATATGTTTTCTTCTATCCTTTTGATTATGCTTATAAATTCCTCGTCCGATTTTCCTGTGGGGTCATCCAGCTCCCAGTTATCGTCAAAGGCTCTGCCGATAAAGGGACAGCCTACATTGCATCCCATAGAGATAGCGATATCGGGCTTCGGGATATCTGTTATGGTTTTGGAGTACTGCGTCTGCTCCATATCTATACCATACAGCGCTTTCATGAGCCTTACAGCATCCTGATTAATCTGCGGCTTTGTTTCTGTTCCTGCGGAGTATGACTCAAAAGCATCGGGCGCAAGGTGCTTTCCGAGCGCTTCTGCGATCTGACTGCGGCAGGAGTTATGTACACAGATAAACGCTATCTTTTTCTTTGGTTTGCTGTAAAACGGACACTCCTCCAGCCTGCATTGATTATTCATATGCGAGCGTGAGCAGGTGACCTGTCCCAGCTTCATTTTTACGCCCAGCTTCTCCTCGGTGAATCTGACCGCTTCAATGATAGCGAGGTAAGAATCTCTTTTACAGCAACGGGGACCGCCGTTCTTTCCTATGGCGTCCAGTGCTCTTGCAGTCATCTGATTGGATAGTCCCCAAGCCTCTCCTGCAAGCGGTGTTGCCTTCAATGCAACAGAAACATACATACCTGTGCTGACGCCTGCACCGCAAGCGCCCCAGAAGCCGCACGCACCACCAGGCACTTGCTTTCCTCTCTTTTGCATCTCATACAGTGCGGCTTTCAGATCAATATCTCCGCCTGCATTCCTATAAGCGGACAAGAGTGCAGAACCCACCATCGTGTGATGCTCGGGACCGTGCATATGGCAGGACGGCATAGACATCATTTCTTCCATGATCTCAACAGGGTCTTCAGACCTGCTGTTAAGGCATATCGAAATCATCCCGTCCATTCCGCTCGTGTGACATTCATCGCAGACAAAATGACCGTTCACACATCTTGTTTTACTGTTCTGCTTTTTGTGGCACAGCTCGCACTCCATCGCTTCGTCTGCGTCAAGGTATTCAAGCGGCGCTTTGCAGATCAGACATTCTTCATTCATTCAGATCACCTCGGTGATTATTTATTGGTGAGTTTATTTTACCATACACGCATCAAAAATTCAATACCGTAAAGCAAAAAGCCGCACTCGTGAAAGTACGGCTTGAATATTATATTGCGGTCTGCGCTTTTCACTCACTCCCTTTCAATGCTGCTTTTATTCTGCTCAGGGACTCGGGCTTGATTCCGAGATAGGTAGCAATATACTGCTGTGAAACACGCTCGGATAATTCGGGGTATCTCTTTCTGAATGTCAGGAAGCGCTCCGTTGCATTCTGAACAAGAAATCCGTTTTCTCTGTAGATCTTGTATCTCATTGCACCCTCAAGAAGTTCTATCCACAATGTTTTAAGCTGTTCATTGCTGAGGATAAGTGCCTTCATCCGTTTTACTTCAAACAGCATAACAGTGGATTCCTCTATTGCTTCCCACACTGCGACATTTTCGCTGTAGCCCATCATTCCCTCATCCATGCAGAAGCTTCCCTCGGCAGAGAAATACTGCGTGATGTCATTTCCATCGCCGTCAACATAATAGCTGCGTACAACACCGCTCATCACGATCGCCGCACAGGACGCATCGTCGCCGACGCAGGCAAGGATCTCGCCCTTTGAATACACCTTGAATTTTGAAAATCCCACGACCTCGTCAAGCACATCCTCACCGATATCAAGGCCGAATTTATCCGCAAGTGCAGCAAGCTGCTTTACTATGTATTCCTTATCCAAGCTATATTCCCCCATTCACGATCAGATTATAAAATATACCTATAAAGTTTGCTCCGCCGTGTGCGATCATCGGTGCAAGCAGATGTCCTGTCTTTTTGTACGACCATATCCACACCAGACCTACCACAAACGAATAGCCAAGATTATGCCAATCCAGAACTGCGAACATCAGATTAAAAAGCATCAGAGCCGTCATTTCTCCCATAACAGGACCGCAGAATCTTCTTGCAAGACCTCTGAAAAATATCTCCTTGCAAAAGCCACTTACAACTGTAAGTGCCAAAAACTCCATGACCATTGTTTCTATTGTGGTCTGCCCGCCCTGAAACGCAAGCTCAGTCCTGCCCATTGCCGTAAAACTGAATAGTATACCGAGTATCTCCGTAACACCGAGAGCTATAAGTCCGTAGAATATATCCTTTTTTATGGTATTCCTGTCGAAAATTTCGTCCTTGAGTTTTATGCCATTTTCCTTATAAAGCAGTATTGCACCTGAGATCAGAGCCAGATTGCAGACTATAAGAATCAAACAGTAAAATAATCTGTTTGCCGTAACATAGCTTGCAATGTCAAGAAAATTCATCCCGGGCTTGTAATGAGCATAAGCCAGCAGTATCTCAAAGCCTGCTACGATCAGCGTGAGTGTTGCGGTTATAGCAAATGCTCTGTGTGAGTTGTGTTTTGTGTCGTTCATCATATCTACCTCCTGACAGATATGATATCACGACAAGAGCTTTTCTGCATTGACCTATGTTAAGTTCGGGGCATTATCACTGAGGTCTGCGCTTCACGATAGCCTCGGTGTCTGCTGAAACGAACGGCTGTAATAATCCTCAGCCGCTATATGAAAATGCGTGCAGAGGTCGGGCATATCGGGCGTAAATCCTGTCGCCTTGTAAATGCTCTGCGCCCTTGTGTTATGCTCCTTTGTGCCGAGGCTGAGGCACTTTGTACCCAGCACCTCAAAGGCGTATTTCTGTGCGAGGTACAGAGCCTCCTTGCCGTAGCCCCTGCCCTTTTCGAGGATTGCGATACGCTTTAGCTGAAGCTCAGCTTCGTAGTTCATAAGGTCACAGAAGATCATAATGCCGATGGGTGTACCATCGTTCTTTTCGATAATGGTCTGGAGCATATGTCCGTCCCCGAATTTCGCGATACGCCAGCCTAAAGGCCAGTGTCCAACCCATGGCGAATTGTCCTCGTCAATTTCCACGCTTTCCATGAAATCAGCGTCCGCAAGGCTCGCTCTGCGGATAGTCAGCCGCTCGCCCTTTATCAGCACAGAGGTATCCTCGGGAACTTTCAGTCCGTTCAGGAAATCCCGAGCGTAATACCCCTCGAATGTGGCTAACTCCTCAGGCGTGCTGTTCTTGCCATAGCCGTTTTTGTGAAGCTCTAGGAACTCGTCATAAGCGGATTTGTAGTGCGGGTTTTCGGTGAATATCTGTTGCAGTTCGGTGTTCATGTCGGGTGCTCCTGTCTGTGTAGCATTTTACTCTGAATCGTGATATAAGTGTAGCATATTTGTGAGGCGATGTCAATGCGGTCGGTAGCAAAGAGGATTTTTTTATATTGAAAATCTTTTGAAAATGAATATGTTAAAAGGACGGTAACCAATATAGGCCATCGTCCTTTCAACAATAACAAGCTGTTACTCTCGGCGGTGCTTCATTTACTTAGCATTTTCAGACAATTCTCTTGCCTTTTCGATATACGCCTTGAAGCGTTCCTCGCCCCGAACATCATCAAACCACGGCCAGGATTCCATATATTTCAGAATATCGCTCGGTGTTTGCCAGAATAACCACATATACGGACACCATGTCCTGCTTCCGTCGGACATATAAATCTCAACACGATTGGCTGAATCGCACTTGTTGATCTTCGCACCGCCAAACAGTTCGGGTTCACCAAAGCCTAACAGTGTTCCGTCGGAAATTTTAATCCATCTTTCATACAATTCAAATGCCCGATCAAGCTCTGCAAAGCCCTCATCAAGCCGTCCGCTTCCGATCAATGCACCTGCTTTCTTGACCGCAATATCCGCATATGCCATTCATTCAGATCACCTCGGCAAGAAGAGCTAAAGGGCAAAAACAAACATCCGCTAACTTAATTTAAAAGCCTCAGTTTTTTAACATCTCTTCAAACACTTCAGTTGGTACAGGTTTAGAGTAATAATATCCTTGCAGATAACACTTTTCAAACTGGCGCAGGAACTCAACTTGCGAGAGAAGTTCAACACCTTCTACAACAACATCGAGCTCCATAGTGTGTGCCATTTCTATCAATGACTTCATTATGATCTGGCTCTTATCGCCCTCTCCATCCAGGAATTTCAGATCAAGCTTAATAATATCCAATGGCATTTCTTTCAGCATATTAAGCGAAGAATATCCGCTTCCGAAATCATCCATAGCAATTCTGAAACCATCCGACTGAAGTTCACGGAGCGTATCAAAGATCTTACCTGAATCCTCACTGCAGAGCGATTCTGTTATCTCAAGTTCAATATCCGCAGGCTCCAGGTCGTATTTTTTGATGAGCTCGCTAAGCTGACTGCGCAACTCACTGCTATAGAAGTGAATTCTGGATACGTTAATTGATATAGGAACGATATTAATCCCCTTTTTCTTTAATCCTGCCTGCAGACGACAGGTTTCTTCCCAGATATAATGATCAAGAGGGTCGATAAATCCGTTGCTTTCAAACACACTGATAAATACGCCGGGAGAAACAAGACCCTTTTGGGGATGCTGCCAACGCACCAATGCTTCACCACCAACTATCTTCTCAGTGATCGAATCATATTTCGGCTGCACAACTATAAAAAACTGGTTTTCTGCTAAAGCCTGTTCCATTTCAGACTCTATCTCATGTTCTAACTGAGCCTGCTTGCGAATATTGTCGTCATAAAAATGTATATAATCCTTATAAGTATGATTTTTGTTGCGAGTCGCTTCCAACGCCCTGTCACACATAACATTGACAGGCAGTTCCTTATCTTCTACCAAGAACACACCATAAACTACGCGTATATCAATATCATCAAGGAAGGTCTTGAATAACTTTGGTAATTTCAGCTGATCAAATTCAGATTCAGGAACGCACATATAATAATTGTCCATCATAAAACAACCAAATATCATACGACTGTTTTCATCCAATTTCTGCAGCTGTTTTCCTATTTCTTTCAGTATACGGTCACCAACGCTCATGCCGTAGTGCTCATTTATTATTCTGAAGTTGGAAATATTCATAGAAATAATATAAAATTCTTCATCTGAATCTTTAATAAGCTTTTCTACAACCTCATAGAAATAGGAACGGTTATAAAGACCTGTAATTTCATCTTCGCGTGCTTTTTTCTGAAGGAATTCAAATTCCCTTTTTTGTATTTTCGCATTTGCTAATTTATTTGTAAAAACAGCATATCCAATTATTGCGAATGTTAAGAGAATGGCAACTATGAGCATCCATTTCCAGTTCTGATAAACGAAGTCATCGGTTTCGAGAGGATAGGGTGATGCAAGCAATTCACGTTTCACGATCTCATTGATCTCATCGTATGAGATATGGTGAATAGCCTTGTTAATAATATCTATAAGCATCTGTTGGTCTTCATACGCCACTAAACACACATTGTTTCCGTGATCTACTCCGGGAACCGCAGTGATCTGATCCGAATAGGCAGGTTTTTGCATCAGATAACTTGCACGGTGTGTATTCTGTATCACTATACCAACTTTTTTGCTAATAAGTGCTTCAAAGCATGATTTTGCATCGTCAAAATACTGAATATCATAATCAGGATTTTCCTCAAGAAGCATTGGCTCTAAATATGACAGATCCTTTGTCAATGCAATAATATGGGAAACATATTTATCTTCAACAAATGCTGCTTTGCGTTTGAAATAAGAAACAGAAACATTTGTAATGGAATTGGAGATAATAGTATCCTTCATATCGCTCATATGTTGTAACGCATTCTGCGTCCGCAAAAGAAGATAACCATTATCCATATATTGCTTATATGTTTCCTGAGAATAATTCTCAAGGTCGCCACCCTCAAGCACAAGATCGATACCACTCTTCTTAGCAAGAAGCTTTATTACCTCTGCCCAGATACCCTTGGTCTCACCATTGTCCACATAGCAAGAAGGATGCTGATCCTGAATAAGCTTTACTTTAATAGTACCGAGATCATTTATGTAATTCAACTCCTCTTTGGTGTAAAGAGGCATACTGCTTATAGAATAATGGCTGAAATATTTAGCTCTCAATTCGCCTTCAAAAGATGGTTCATCGAACATGATCTCATGAAGAACATCATCTACCTCATCGATCAAAGACTGGTTATCTTTTCTTGCCAGGCAATAAAATGCGTCTGTACCGGAAATATCCACCAATTTCAACCCTGAAGTAGCATAACGGCTTCCAACTACCATCATATCAATCTCGCCATTATCGAGGGCTGTTTTCATATCGTTTTCTTTAGTGAAATATACACCTTCATATTCAATTTTCACATCCTGCGCATACTTTTCGAAGTCTGCGGAAGAATAACTATCTAAAAGCAAGCCGATCTTACTGCCCTGCATTGCATCGTAATCCTGATAGAAATACTTACTGTCTGTTCTTGCATAGAGAATAGAAATTTCATATCCAATAGGCATCTCTGAATATAGAAACTCTGCTGCACGCTGTTCAGTATAGTGAGCTGTACAAATCAGATCAATGCTGCCATTACGCAACAGATCAAAAGTATCGTGCCAGCTATCAACTCTGACATATTCATACTTCCAACCAGTGTATTCAGCCATTTTTTCGAGATACTCAACACCATATCCGTAATAGTGCCCGTCATTTTCTTTGATAAACTGAGAATTACTGTCATAGCCAACTCTTATAACCTTTTGTTCATCAGCAAAAGTGGTTTGCGGGATAAGCAGGAAAGTTAATAGAATAGCTATCAGAATACAACAAATTGATCTGCAATTCATTTTTTCTTTGTTCATATTTTTCATGGTAATGCCTCTTTTTTGGTTATAGATTTATTATAACTACAAGAATAATGCTAGAATGACGATTAATCCTATAATTGTATTTTGTTGGAACAAGATTTGTTTTTTGGCAAATTTGACAATTTTTTCGGCTGACAATTGTCAATTTTATAGACATATTATATCACACATCTACATAAAAGTCAATTAACCGTCCAAAGCATTTAAGAAAGAAGCGAACGCACAAGCCAGCTGCTTAAACTTAAAACCAATATAATCAGGGGGACAGCTGCGCTGACAAAGCTACTCTCCAATATCGCCCTGATAATAAATCAAACATCGAAAATCCCTCCCTTTTCCACAGCGGAAAGGGAGGGATCGCATTTCAGTATTCTCCACGCCGACATCAGATCGTCATTTCTTTTTGTTCCTTTCATTCAGCGCACGGTTCAGCTCATCCGCCTCTTTCTTCATCAGAACGTAGGTGATGCCGAAAACTATGACATACACAACAGCGACATCTACGCACATCATAAGGATACCGATGGCTGTTGCGTCTATCCAGCCGAACATGATTCCGATGGCGTTCATGGTTATGCAGAGCAGGACATAATGTATCGCTGTCATGAGGATAAAATGCTTTCTGCTCCTGAATTCAAAGCTGTATATGACTGCCGTTATCAGCGCTGTGACCGCACCCGAGCCAAGTATCTGCAACGGAATGTACGGCGATACTCCCGTGTAGCCGCTTATAAGTATCACGGCTCCTACCACCGCAGTTATGGCAGTTGTGATCGCTGTGAAAAAATTCAGAAAACTCTTAAAAAACTTCATAACTGCCTCCTTAAACACCCAGCTTTTTCTTCAGGTCTGGAACATACTGACGGGAGATCACTACCCGTTCGTTGTTGCTCAGCACAGCCTCTAGCCGTCCGTTGAACATGGGAACTATTTTAGATATCTTTGATACATTCACTATCATCGCCTTTGAAATGCGGATAAAGTCAGTGTTTTCGTATATACGTTCAAGCTCATACAGCTTTTGCTTCACTTCGTAAACGCTGTTTTCACAGCAGGCACAGACATGATTGTCCACCGATTCGAAATAGAATATATCGCTCGGAGCAAGCTTCAGTATCTCGTCGTCATTGAATGCGGTAAGCTTGCTTCGCCCCGCCTTCAGGGAATAGATAAGTTCCATAAGCTCGCTGTCAAGGCTGTTGCTCCTGATGATTATTTCTTCTTCAGCGCCCTCCGAAAGGGGCTCGATAATTATCTTCAAGCCTGCGCACCTCCTGTTAAATAAGCTTGTTATCTGTCACGCTTTGATTTGATGCCTGTTACAAACGCTCCTGCGGCAAGGAACACCAGTCCGCATACCAGCAGTATCGCCACACAGCCGCCGTCGCTTATCTCTGCACCGAAAAAGTCAATATTCACGCCCATAGCGTCAAGGTATTCCGTTCTGAACGCTTCGGGTGCGTCGGTGAACATCTCATTGCAGATATCCTCTGTCATCACGCTTCTGAACATCTTCGCTCCGTAAATTACGGGGAAGAATTTAAGTCCTGCACCTATCTCCTCCGCAAGAGAGCCGATAGGCAGATAAATGCCGCCGAGGAAGCCCACAAGTGTACCTATCACCGTACCCATTCCGCTCCATGCGCCCTCGGTCTTTACCAGCACAGCCGCAAGGTACATGAGTGAAGCGTATGTAAAGGAGTTCGCCATTATCATTCCCATGAGCTTTAAATGCGACACGAGGGTAAAAACTGCCCCTCCTTGTATTATACAATAAATTTCAGAAATTGCAAGCGTCAGCGTGCAAATAATTACCGAGCATATCCAGGCTGATGTGACATAAGCGGCGGATATCGTGAACCTGCTTACAGGTGCGGTGTATATAGAGTTCAGAACGCCCTTTTTCCTGTCGCTTATCATTGAGGAATACACCGCAAGCGTTACTGTTGCGGCATTTATGGAAAGAATACCGCCGCAGGTCCACAGCATAACGAAAAGCTCCGCATTCTGCTTGTCTGTATCTGCGTTTCGGTCAGGAAATTCCCCGAGAAGATCGGTAAGACTGCTTATATTCATATCCCCGAGGAAGAAAAGCATAAGTCCGAGAACGATAAGCATCGACAGAAGCGAGAAGAACACCGCTCCCTTGTCACGGATATATACCCTTATATTTCTTTTCATAAGCTCTGTAAAACCAGTCATTCCGCACACTCCTTTTCTCTGCCGCAGACATTAAGGAACACATTATCCATGCTTCCCTGTATCACCTCAAAGCCGTCTATCATATCTCTTACGGAATACAGCGGCGAAAGCGCATTGCAGGTGTTCTTTACCGCAAACTGAAGTCCGTATTCCTCCTTAACAGCGTTTATGCCCTGCTCCGCTAATCTTCCGCATATCTCCGCTGACGAGTCGCCCGAACAGTATATCCTCACCGTATCGGACGCATATTTTTCTTTCAGCTCAAAGGGAGTGCCCTCCGCCATTATCCGTCCCTTGTCGATTATGATTATCCTGTTTGCGGCGGCTGCCTCCTCCATGTAGTGAGTGGTGAGAAAGACCGTCATTCCTGTGTTTTTTCTCAGGTCCTCCACCGCCTGCCACACATCCTTTCTGGTTGCTGGGTCAAGACCTGTTGTAGGCTCGTCAAGGAACAGCAGCTCGGGTGTGTGCATGAGTGCCGCAGCGATCTCACAGCGCCTTTTCTGACCGCCCGAAAGCTTCTGATATCGCTTTTTCAGGATATCTCCGAGCGAGAGGATATCGCACAGCTCCGAAAGTCTGTTTCTTGCCTCGGCTCTGGTGGCACCGTGTATCACACCTCGGCAGATGAGGTTTTCCTGAACGGTAAGTATGCCGTCAAGGCAGTTCTGCTGATAGACTATGCCTATCTTCCTGCGTATGCCGTTATCGTCCTTGCCAAGCTCACAGCCGCACACCTCCGCCGTGCCCCCGTCGGGGTTCAGCAGCGTTGAGAGCATATTTATGGTGGTGGATTTTCCTGCGCCGTTCACACCGAGAAAGCCCAGAAGCTCGCCCTGCTCCGCCTTGAAAGAAATGCTGTCAACAGCGGTAAAATCGCCGTATTTTTTGGTGAGATCTTTCACATCAAGTATCGTCATTTTCCTGTCTCCTTTCCTCGTTGGCTTTATTTTAGCAGAAAGGAGAGGACTTAGCAAGGAATTTTCGGTGACCTGCGTTTTTCGAGGGGTAAGTTGCATTGGGAATGGAATCAGCGGTCTTTTTGCTTATGGTAACCGAAGTAATCGGCTTAACAGAGCCGTTGGTTACCTGTTCATACATTATCCATGTCATTCAGTTACCCGACAGTTGCCTCGGATATGTCGAATATTTCCACAGAATTAAGGGAGCAGTACGAAACTGCTCCCTTAATGTTTATGGTAGATCTCCATGAGCCTCTCTACTGTTCTCCGCTTCACTCGCGTAGTCCTGCCCTGTTCGTAGTTCATCAGAGTACAGCGGTCGATTCCAGCAAGCCGAGCCGCCTCGTTTATCGTAAGACCTGACCGCAGGCGCTTGACCTTTAGCTGCTCGCCCAATGACAGTTCATCAATATCCGATGAGCAAAGCAGCGAATCGCTCGGATACTTGCAGCAGACCACTCTCACAGAGCCGCAGTATAATGCGGTTTGCCGTCGATTAGTGTCGCTAAACAGAGTTTCCGTAGGTGTGTTATTGATAATTCAAAACATTTTGTCGAATTTGCACGAAAACATGAACAAATAGCGCGAGTTTTTGCGAGAAAAGCGTGAACATTGTTGTGGTTGTGCATAAAAGAGCAAACAATTACATCGATTAATTAGCAAGTCTACCATCATAAAAAAGCACTACCGTAGCAGTGCTTTTTTTGATACAACTAAATTCGTCATCAAACTCTAAATATCATATATGCGCAGAATAATAAAATAATATTTCATAATACATACAACCTACAAAATGAAAATCAGTGTATTTCACGCAAACAGGGATTTTGTCCACTATATTATATTAAATATAATTATTCTTTATCGGACATAGCAATAGACTGTTTTATTTGAAATATACAAAACTCCCATCAGGTGGTCGTGCATTTGACGGGAGTCTCGATTATCAAATTAAATTGCTTTAACTAGTGTGACAATACTGAATTTCAGTTTGCCGATAGCGCTTTCTTATGTTTTCGGCTCATGATAACAAAAAAACCGATGCAAAAGAATATCTGCACAACAGTAGATATTGGTGTAGCCAGTCCTATACGGAACAAGGACACAGGAACAATCTTACTCATTACCCAGGAAACAGGCAGACGAACGCAAATACCGCCAATGATTCCCTGAAGCATAACAAAGGTGGTACTGCCACAGCCGTTAAAATAGCCGATAAAGCAGAACAGGAATGAAGTCAGAATGCAGTCAAAGGCATAGGCTTTCAGGAATTCAGCAGCAGGCTGAATGATCTCAGCATCCTTAGCAAAAATACCGGCAAGCATATCGCCGTGGAAGAAGGTTATGTATCCCATCACTATACCTACCGCCAAAGAAGATACAATGCCGCACAATAAAGCTTTTTTGGCGCGTTCAGGCTTGGAGGCACCGATATTCTGTGCCACGAATGCAGACATCGACTGCATGAATGCGGACGGAACCAGCATAATAAATACAACTACCTTTTCTGCTACGCCGACGCCTGCCGATTCGATCAATCCGATATCATTAACGATCGCAATGATCACTAGGAATGAAAAGCTGACCAACAGATCCTGTAGAGCGATGGGAGCACCAAGTTTGAGGGTCCTTTTGATATAATTACCGTTCGGTGTGATACTTTTCAAAGTGAAGTCAAATGGCAGTTCTCTTTTGCGGATGATGATAAGCGAGAGAAATACACTTATCGCCTGCGCAGCTATTGTTGCTACAGCAGCCCCTGCCGCACCCATATCGAATACAGCTACAAGCAACAGATCACCCAGAATATTGAATACACACGCTATCGTTACCGTGATAAGCGGCATTTTTGAATCACCGATGCCTCTGAAGATACTTCCCAGCAGATTGTAGGCCACGATGAATACCGTTCCTGCAGAGCAAATCACTACATACAATACAGTATCGTCAAAAGCTTCCGTCGGGGCGTGCATAAGTCGGGTGAATGCGGGAGCCGCCAATAACATAGCAGCTGTAAAAAAGACAGCCAAAAAACCGAACAAACAAATACCGCTGCCTATGATCTTTCCTGCCTCATCTCTCTTTTTTTCGCCTACTTTTCTGCCCACGAAAACAGTAAGTCCCATAGAAAGTCCGGTTATAACTACTGTAAGCGTCTGCATAATATGGCTGCCTGTGGATACCGCCGATACATAGACATCTGCTAGGTCACCGCCAAACTGACCAACAACAAGCAGGTCAACAGCACCATACATTGCCTGTAAAAACATTGCCAACAAAACAGGCAGTGCAAAACGTATCAGAGGCGAGAAAATTCGTCCTTCAGTAAAGCTTTGCGAGTTATTCATTTATATATGCCTCCTGAACTGAAAAATAAAATAACGACATGATCCGATAAACCTGATTAGTATAGCACATTTCGGATAAAAAGTCAATCTTTTTATCAAATAACGGCACCTTTGGCAAGTGAGACGATATAAGCAGTTTCGATCGTGGTAATGATAAGTATGCCCCCGATAGCCAGCCTCTGTTTATTCAAGTGCAAAGGACCGCAGCATACCGTTTCCCTCACCCCTGAACGTAAGATATATCGCATTTACTCCGTCAGGAATATTGACCTGTACGCTGTAGGTCTCCCACACATTGCTGAACTCGACAGGTATCTGTGCGAGAATGTCGCCGTCCCACTTTGTACGGACCTCATACACTCCTTTGGCATAGCCTCTGACAGTAACTGAAATCCTGCTGATATCCTTGCATACAAAATACTTGAAGCCTGCCGTCGCACCGTTCGTGATATTGCCTATATAACCGATCTCCTCATCTCCGTCCCTGCCATCCTGCATTACTCTGGGTGCGCCTTCTTCTCCGACATAGAGCGAGTGGTTTTCGGTAAACAGGTTACAGGCAAGATATGCGGGATATTCGCCCTTTCCCTCAAGCGGAGCACCGTTCAGTCCGCAGGAGGTCATTTCTGCCTGTGCAAAGGAACCGTCAGCATTCCGAACGAGTTTTTCCGCACACCCCTGCCTGCTGTACCATGTTCCGTTCGTATGTCGGTGATAGAATATATACCAGCTTCCGTTCAGCTCCACTATACTGCCATGGTTATTTGCTCCGTATGCCATCGGCATATCTGCTGGCTTATAGCTGTCGATGTGGAGATCTGTATTGCTTATCAGCACTCCGCCGTAAACAAAGCCGCCGAGCGGACTGTCGCTTACGGCATAGCACAGCTCGTGCATGACCTCGGACGAATAGATAAGAATATATTTCCCATCCACCTTGCGTATAGACGATGCCTCAAAAAAAGCGTGTCCCTCAAAGCCGGTGCATGCACTGTACTCACAGCCCGGAACGACCGTTACAGGCTCTGTTTTCACCGTCAACATATCCGTGTCAAGGACCACCACACGGGAGCCTGTCCTGCTCTTATCGCCCTTGCCGCAGAAACCGCTGTACAGATAGGTGTTCCCACCCTCGGTGATAACTCCTGGGTCGAACTGCGGCTCGTCACCCTCACGCTCGCCAAGCCTTGTGCCGTCAAGATAACGCACATATCCGTAAAACTCATACCTACCTGCAGGCGTATCGCATACTGCCACAGACATCACCGAGGTCTTATCAAGCACATAATACAGATAATATCTTCCGTCCGCACCTACAGTTACGTCGGGAGCATACAGGCACATCTTTCCCTGCCTGTTCATCGGGTCGGAACAGCGGTCATATATAACGCCCTCATAGCGCCAGTTGCCGAGGTCATTGAGCGGTGCAGACCAGCACACATAATCGCCCATACAGAACACATATCCATTATAATAGTCATGCGAACCATAAACGTACACCCTATCACCGAACACATACGGCTCGCCGTCGGGAATATACTCCCAGCTAGGCAGATATGGATTGAATGCGGCTGTTTTGCTCATGGTCATTACCTCCGATATTTTGTTGGACTAGCTGAATGGATAATAACGATATTATCTCTTTTTGTTAGCTTTATTGTATTTTGCGATCTCCATGAATTTGCGTTGTTTTGCGGCAAGATAGCTTTCACTGTCCTCGGCATAGGCAAGCTCGGATCTCAGCTTGTTGTAAGAGATAAGACGCTCCTCGGAAAGCTCTCCGCTTTCGATCGCCGCACATACAGCACATCCCTTTTCTCCCGTATGAGTACAGTTGCTGAATTTACAGCAAGCCGCCAGCTCCTCGATATCAGAAAAGGTACGGTCAACACCCTCAGCCGAATCCCACATTCCAAGCTCTCGCATTCCGGGTGTATCTATCACCATACCGCCGCTGGGGAGCAAAAGCAGTTCCCTGTGCGTTGTGGTGTGGCGGCCTTTGTCATCATTGCGAAGCCCGTTCGTTTCGAGCAGTTCTTCACCCATAAGACGGTTAATAAGCGTTGATTTTCCCACACCCGACGAACCTATAAACGCCACCGTCCTGCCCTCGCTGATGTACGGCAGAAGCTGTTCGTAGCCGTCCTTATCTATAGCCGTGGTCACAAGGATATCTACGCCGATGGCTATCACTTCTAACTCACACACTTTGCTACGGACATCATCGCAAAGGTCTGATTTCGTAAGTACTATCACAGGATTTGCACCGCTGTCCCATGCAATAGAGAGATAGCGTTCCATTCTCCTAAGATTGTAGTCGTTGTTGAGTGCCATACACAAGAAAAGAGTATCTATATTTGCCGCCACTATCTGCTCATGCCTGTCTGAGCCTGCCGCCTTTCTCAAAAAGCAGCTCTTTCGGTCAAGTATGTGGTGAATTACAGCGTTTCCGCTTTCGTTCATATCCACCATAACAAGATCACCGACCGCCGGGTAATCGGATATCGTTTTTGCGTTGTAGCGGAATTTACCAGACACTTCCGCCGGCTTTTCACCGCTTTCGGTGACTATCTTGTACAAACCCTTTTCCTGCAAAATAACTCTGCCGACAGACAGACCCTCATACATAGCCGAGAGCGCATAAAAGCGGTCGTTAAGTCCATATTTCTTCATGATTTCGTTCAATTCCGTTTCCTCCGTAGTATTGGTTGATCTTATTATAGCATCAGTCGTATATAATGTCAAACGGCATGTGCATCTCTGGGTGCAATGTGGGTAAAAGCACGGGTGCACTTCACTTTCTCATGAATGATGTTTTATAAGTAATCCGATCTGATCGCCGGAGCAATGAATTTAAAGGTACATTCTTCCCTTAACTAATAAGATCTGCTATATCAGCAAGATATTACCGCATTTCAAAGTTATTGACAAGCAATTTAAAGTCTGCTATAATATAGGTGACCAAATGGTCACTTTCGTGTTTTAAGGAGTATAAAATGGAACCCTCAACCAAAAACAGAATACTTGATGAGGCACTGATAATGTTTTCCGAAAATGGCTATAAAGGTACAAATCTGCGTGACCTTGCGGCACAGCTCGGTTTAAGCAAATCCGCATTATATAAGCACTATAAAAGCAAAGAGGATATATGGAACTGTCTGCTCAACAGAATGGAAAGCTATTACGCACAGCGTTTTGGTGCGGAAAGCAATCTTCCGCCACAGCCAAAATCCTGCGATGAACTGCTCACACTTACAGTAAATATGCTAAGATTTACTGTAAATGACCCGAAAATAATTCTTACAAGGAAGTTGCTTTTAACAGAACAATTTCACGATGAGCGTGTAAAAAAACTTGCAACAAAGCACTTTCTGGAAGGGACGCAGAAGATCTTCGCCAGGATCTTTGAAGGTATGATGTCTGACGGACTTCTGAAAAAAGATGATCCTGAAATGTTAAGCTTTATCTATACTGCACCTGTTACATCGCTTGTTCACCTTTGCGACAGAGAGCCTGAAGATCAGGAGCAGATTTTTAAGCGGATCGAAGATTTTATACAGCACTTTATTTCTACCTACGCCGAGCATTAAAGCTATTTAAAGGAGGATTTTATGAATTACGATGTTTATATGCACGGACAGATACTCGGAACACATTCTTTTTTATTAAAGGGCGAATTCTTACAGCCTGACGAATATTCAGAGATCAGGGCAAAATACTTTCTTCCGGGCGGAGAAACGGGTACTGCCGCTACTGTGCTTTCTTCTTTGGGAGCAACTGTAAAAATTGATGGTACACATATCGGAACAGAGGTTGCACCGCTTTTAAAGGAGTTCTATAAGGATAAACGTGTTGATCTATCCTCGCTTTATTTTGACACTGATTATGAAGGACTTATGGATTATGTTGTAATTGCAGGACTCGTTCGTTCGCCTATGGGTGTGTTCCAGTCGCTTTACGAAAAGGGTGCAAAGAAACGTTGGAATATGCCCAAAGAAGATGATGTTGCAGGCTGCAAGGTTGCGGCGATCGACCCGTTTTTTCTTGAAGAAACGCAGGTTACCGCAGAGCTTTGCGTCAAGCACAACAAACCCTTTGTTACAATAGACTGCCATCACGACAGTTATCTTCATCAGCATTGTACGATCAATGTGGTATCAAAGGAATGCGCAAGCTCTAAACAGTATAGGGATAAAAGCTTGAAAGAAATCTACAAACTTCTGACAGATAATACCGACGGTCTTGTGATCATCACTCGTGGAGAAAAGGAAATGCTGTACGGCAGAAAAGGTCAATCTATGAAGAAAATGAAACCTTTTTCAGTTGAAGTGAAAAGCACGCTTGGCGCAGGCGATACGTTCAAGGCAGGCTGTATTTACGGCTTGCTGAAAAACATGTCCGATGATGAGATCGTACACTTTGCAAGCGCCTGCTCCGCAATAGCAATATCAAGATTTCCTCTGCCGCTTAACCCACCTACACTAGAAGAAGTGAAAAAGCTGACCAATGAAAGGAAAACTAAATGATGGCTGACGAACACGTTATTGATTCGGTGTTCGTGCAATTGGGCGGGGAATGAATAGGTCAGCTTCATCGGTGAGCCGAGAATTCCACAGGAAAAGCAAAGTGAACGGTACATATTCCGCACATTACGCAGATAAATCGTACCGTGCCTGAAAGAAAAAATATGGCAGAAAATCAAAGTTGAAAGATCAGATCTTGCGCGATTATGTGTTGGCAAATCTTTTCTAAGATGCGCCCCCGAACAGACTTCAGCTCGATCAAGACACGATAAAGAGCCATTTCAATCCCTTATCATTAGCATGTGTTAACGATTGCAAAATATGACAAATATTTTGCAAATGTGTTTATTGCAATATACAGTTAAGTAGGATAAAATTAATTCATAAGCTAAAGGTATGTCCAGTGTGCCTAATGCTATAGGAGGAGTATCATGAGCAAAAGAATTATATCCGTTTTATTGACACTGATAATGAGTTGTACCTGTACAGGCTGTAATGGTATGTTTGACAGAGATAAGCCGATGACAGCAATGGAAGCAACGCCAAAAATGGGAATGGGCATCAATCTCGGAAACACAATGGAAGCGTACGACGCTGACAACTGCGAAAGCATGACCTATGAGTGGATGCCAGTTGTGAACGAGAATAGGCCCGTTGATTATGAAACTTGCTGGGGGGCTGTAGCAACCACTCAGGAAGTGATAAACGGTATCAAATCTGAGGGTTTCGATACTGTGCGTATTCCTGTGTTCTGGGGAAACATGATGGAGAACGACGGCACTTATACCATCAATGACGAATATATCGCACGGGTTAAGGAGATAGTTGACTACTGCTGCAACGCAGACCTTTGTGCTGTAATAAATATTCATCATTTTGACGAATTTATTATCCGTCGTAATTCTCTTGAAGAGTGTCAAGAAATATTTGCTCGATTGTGGACTCAGATAGCTGAGTATTTCAAAGATTATCCTTATACCGTTATATTCGAGGGCTACAATGAGTATCTCGGCGGTATGCAGTTTGATGAAAGTGGTACGCTTGTTACTCTTAGCGAAGAAGATGGATATCGTATGACCAATACTCTCAACCAGACATTCGTTGATACTGTAAGAGCTACCGGCAGCAAAAACGCTGAGCGTGTGCTGATAATCTCAGGATATAAGACCAATATCGACAGGACCACATCCTCTAAATTCATTATTCCGACTGACACAGTCGAGGATAGGATCATGGTATCTGTTCATTATGTGGATAACCTGATGTACTGGACCAATCAAATCGGTGGATCAAGCTGGATGGAATATATCGATGATCAGATTGCAAAGCTTAACGAAGCGTTTACTCAGAAGGATGTCCCCGTATTTGTAGGAGAAGTGTCAGTAAACTATCCGCATGCTAATTTTGATTCCAATTCAGTTTTTTCCACCTCATCCGAATGCGTTGATTATATGATGAGAAAGCTGCTTGCCAGCGGATTTGTTCCTGTTATCTGGGATGTAAACGATAATTTCTATTCCCGTACTCAATATCGCATTAAATCAGGAGCAGACAGGAGAGTCATAAGACAGATCGTCCACGAGCTACACGGTACAACAGATGATAGTAATGTTGATTACTCCGACGCAGAGGATGATCCTACTCCCCTGCTTGATATGGGAACTCGAACCACCATGGAGTATGTTCGGGATATGGGCATCGGAATAAATCTCGGAAACACCTTTGACTGTATGGGTGACTGGTATTCATCACATGGTACTCCGAGCGATGTAGAAAGTGCATGGGGCAGTCCAACTATAACACGGGATATTATTCAGGGATATGCCGATGCAGGCTTTGGTGTTATGAGACTTCCTGTTTCATGGGCTAGCCTTATGGATCCTGATGGTAATATCGATCCTGCTTTTCTTGACAGGATAGATGAGGTTGTAGGCTGGATTCTTGACAGCGGAATGTATTGCATTCTGAACTCACACCATGATGGATGGTCGGAGAAATTCCCCGAGGATTACGACAAGGCAATGGCGGTCTATGAAAATGTATGGACACAGATATGCAAACGCTTTGACAAGTACGGTGAAAAGCTGATGTTCGAGTCGATGAACGAGGTGGGATTTGACTGTATCTGGAATCAGTATGCAGGAACACAGGGCAAGGACGAAGCGTATCGTATTTTCAATACTATAAACCAAAAGTTTGTTGATATCGTGAGAAGTACAGGAGGAAACAATGCAAGACGGCATCTCCTGATCGCATCATACTGGACATCGGTTGAGCGCGCCTGTGATCCTATGTTCGTTCTGCCAGAGGATCCAGAAAATCGCATGGCGGTATCTGTACACTATTATGGTCCTTCCACGCTGACACTGATCACAAGCGATGTTGAATGGGGTAAGGCACGAACAGATTGGGGTAGTGAGGCTGACTATGAGGAGCTTAACATGTGGTTTGACATGCTTGATGAATGGTTTATCAGCAAAGATATCCCTGTAATAGTTGGCGAGTTTGGATGCTTCGGTGGAAATAAGACACGTGAAGTTCGTGAGTTATGGATGATGGATGTTGCAACTGCCGCGTACAGCAGAAATATGTGTCCTGTTTTGTGGGATACACCGAGCGATGAGTATATGCGCTCCTTATGTGCATGGAAATACCCTGAGTTTATCGAAAGGCTGGTTGGTCTGGCCAAAGGCTGATTGCTGAAGTTATTTCGTTATCAAAAAACGCTGTCGGATAGTATTCCGGCAGCGTTTATATTTGGTGTCAGATATATCAGGTTCCCTTATACATTTTCCTGTATTGAGTAGGCGAAAATCCTATAACCTGTTTAAAAAGCTTTGTAAAGTAGCTGGGAGTATCAATTCCTATCTCCTCGGCGATCTCAGCAATAGTCAGCTCTGTATTCATCAACAGACTTTCGGCGTATCCTATACGAACGGTATTCGTATACTCGGAATAATTCATGCCCGTAGCCTCCTTGAATATGCGGCTGAAATTATAATAACTGGTGCCTGTCATCTGTGCTGTGGTGTTCATATCGGGTATATTTTTCGGGTCGTTGGTTATCAGTGCTATTATCTCGTTGAGTGTGTTAAGTTTGGTCAGATTATTGTATTTATCTGAAATATACGCTTTGCTGTCTGATATGAGAGACGCAATAAGCTCGAACACAAGACTGTTCCGTTTACATTCAATAGCTGCTGCCTGACTGAAATTATGTGGTTCGGAGTTTAACAGCTGCTTTTCTTTTTCACTGTTGGCAGCAAGTCGTATCATCGTTTCGTAGGCTTTGTCTGTTTCACAAAGTTCGATATATGGCAGTTCTCCTTCCAGAATCAGCTTCATTTCTGGCCTGATTATGGTGGAAAGACTGCTGAGAAGGGATGTCGAAAATTGGAGAACTATATCCTCCACATCAGTTATATTGTCATTTCCGTGCATCACAAGCGGAGGTATAAGGAACAGTGTGTTCTTTTTTATATGATACTTCTTTCCGTTAAAGATCTGATATCGTTCTCCGCTGAGAATAAAGGATATCTCATAGTATGAGTGGCAATGCAGCGGATAGTTGCCCTTTTCATCGGATGCATACGCCGAACAGCTGATGTGTGATTTTGACGGCGGTTCCGACCGCTGAAACTGACTCTGATATAGCATAAACATACACCTCCCGCATAGTGTAATTATATCACAGACAACAAAAAAATACAAGTGACTATTGTGAATTACAATAGTATGTTTATTTTGCACATAGTAGTTTTGGCAAAATTGTATAAATAAACAAATTTCCTACATATGCAAAAAAGTATAACATATCAGCAAATATTTATATTCAATTTGCTGTTGAAATGTATTATACTTTAGATAATGGCAGGTATATGTGTCAGAAAGGATGATATTTATGTGTTTCGATGAATTTTTGATAAAAACTGTACCCTCCGAGCGTCAAGTGAAGTTCCAGCAGCTGGAGTTCTACGCATTTGTACACTTCACAGTAAACACCTTTACAGGCCAGGAATGGGGCGATGGCAAGGAATCTCCCGATATCTTCAACCCTGAAAAGCTGGATGCGGAACAATGGGTAAAAGCGATCAGGTCAGCAGGTATGAAAGGTCTTATCCTCACCTGTAAGCATCATGACGGTTTCTGCCTGTGGCAGAGCAAGTACACCGACCATTCAGTAGCATCCTCGCCTTTCAAGGGTGGAAAGGGCGATGTTGTAAGAGAGGTATCTGAAGCATGTGCGAAATACGGCATAAAGTTTGGCGTATACCTCTCCCCGTGGGACAGGAATTGTAAACTCTATGGTCATGGCAAGGAATATGATGATTACTTCGTAAATCAGCTTACAGAGCTTCTGACGAACTATGGCGAGGTGTTCTCTGTATGGTTTGACGGTGCCTGCGGTGAGGGCGACAACGGCAAAAAGCAGTATTACGACTGGGATAGATATTACGCAGTTATTAGAGAATTACAACCGAATGCCTGCATCAATGTCTGCGGACCTGATATTCGCTGGTGCGGAAACGAGGCAGGCTATACTCGCAAAGCGGAATGGAGCGTAGTTCCTGCACGCACGAGGGATACCGAGAAGATTGCGGAAAACAGCCAGCACGAGGACAATGAGGAATTCCGTCAGCGGCAGATACACGCATGGGACGGCGACATCGGCAGCCGCGAGATACTTCAGGGCGAAACAGACCTTGTATGGTATCCTGCGGAGGTGAACACCTCTATCCGTCCGGGATGGTTCTATCATGCACACGAGGACGACAAGGTGCGTTCACTTGATGACCTCATCAATGTGTATAACTGCTCCGTTGGCGGAAACGCGACCTTCCTGCTGAATATTCCGCCTACACCTGATGGATTATTCCACAAAAACGATGTGAAGCGATTAGAGGAGATAGGCGAGTATCTCAACAAGAATTTCAGCAATAACATTTTGGATGATGCGGTGCTGTCTAGTGATCTGGCGCTTGACGGCTACGGCATAGAAAATGTCCGCTGTGACAGCTATGACAGCTATTTCCGCACCGCTGACGGAGTAACAACAGCAGAGATAGATATCCTCTGGGACAAGCCTGTTGACATCTCAAATATCGTCCTGAAAGAGAACATACTCATGAGCCAGCGTATAGAGAGTTTTACTATAACCGCGCACCTCGGTGAGAGCAGTGAAGAAATATACAGCGGCACTGTTGTAGGCTACAAGCGTATAATCCCGCTGAATGATAGAGTAACGGCTGACAAGCTGACTATCAGTATAACCGATTCAAGAGTTGCTCCTACACTGTCGTTTATAGGAGTATATGAAAAACTGAACTGATGGAGGATACATATGGATCTGGCATTGATCTCAGCAAAAGGCAGCCCCAAGAGCAAGCTTATTTATCATGAGGATCCGACAGCGCTGCACATCGGCACACAGCCTGACCACTGCTGGTTCATTCCGTTTGCAAAGGGCGAGGATGCGTTTTCTTCAAAGGAGGATTCGTCCCGTATTGAGATGCTTAACGGTGACTGTGGCTTCAGATACTATGACAGCGTCATCGACCTTGAGGATGATTTTATTAACGCTGATTTTTCAAAGACTATTCCTGTGCCGTCAAACTGGCAGCTCCACGGTTACGATAAGCCACAGTACACAAATATCTGCTACCCGATAACTTATGACCGGCCATACGTTCCTGATGATACTCCTGTGGGAGTGTATCAGCGCAAATACAGCTACACTCCTGACGGTAACGACCGTCTGCTAGCCTTTGAGGGTGTTGACAGCTGCCTGTATCTGTTCGTCAATGGCGAATTTGTTGGATACACTCAGGTATCACACGCTTTCTCCGAGTTCGATATAACACCCTTTCTCAACGAGGGAGATAACCGCATAACAGCAGCAGTGCTGAAGTGGTGTGACGGTACATATCTCGAGGATCAGGATAAGATACGTCTTTCGGGCATTTTTCGCGATGTGTATGTCGTTTCACGTCCCAAGAAAAGGGTGACGGACTACACGATAACTACTACACTCAGCAATGGCAAGGCAGTTTTCGGCTTTGAAGTTAAAGGAAGCGATGCTGCCATCACGCTTACAGCGCCTGACGGCAGTACGGTATTCAGTACACAGGCACAGGATGGAACTCCCATAAGCGCGGTCATAGATGAACCGCTGCTGTGGACGGCGGAGAAGCCTGTGCTGTATCAGCTCACTATCGAGACCGAGGATGAGATAATAGGCGAAAAAGTCGGCATAAGGGAGATAGCTCTCAAGGACGGTATCGTTACTCTGAATGGTACGCCGATAAAGCTGCTGGGTGTAAACCGACACGACAGCTACCCCGAAAGTGGTTATTATGCAAGCGAGGAGCAGATGCGCAAAGACCTCGTGCTGATGAAGCAGCATAACATGAATGCTGTGCGCACCTCGCATTATCCGAATGCACCGATGTTCTATAAGCTCTGCGATGAATACGGTCTGTATGTGGTAGCTGAAGCTGACTTTGAAAGCCACGGCTGTGTGGAGGTCTACAACGATTTCAAGTGGCAATGGTCGGATGGCTACAATGGTATCGCGCTGCTTGCAAAGGAGCCGTCATTCAAAGACGCAATAGTCGACAGGGCGAAGAAGCTTGTAACGCAGCACAGAAACCGTCCGTCGATAATCTTCTGGTCGCTCGGAAACGAAAGCGGCTACGGAGAGAACGTGCTTGCGGCGGCAAAGTATGTCAAGTCCGCTGACCCCACACGACTTCTGCATTACGAGAGCACTCACAAGCTGGATGATACCCCCGATGATATCCTCGATATGGTGTCGATAATGTATATGCCAATCGACGGCATGAGGGATTTCCTTAAAAAGGATGACGAAAAGCGACCCTTGTTCCTGTGCGAATACAGTCATGCAATGGGAAACAGCTCAGGCGACCTTGAGGACTATCACGAGATGTTCTTCTCATCACCTCGTTTTGTAGGCGGCTGTATCTGGGAGTGGTGCGACCACGCGTTGCCACAGGGAATGACCGACGATGGTAAGATAAAATACGGCTACGGCGGAGATTTTGGCGAGCGTCACAACGACGGAAACTTCTGTATGGACGGGCTTGTCTATCCTAACAGAACACCTCACACAGGTCTGCTTGAAGCAAAGCAGGTATATCGTCCCGTGCGTGTACACGGAGAAGCTGACGGAAGGTTCATCCTCACAAGCTATCTTGCCTTTGAGGATGCAGGAAAGCTGCTAGACTGCCGCTATGAGATATGTGAACTTAATGGAGTAATATCTGAGGGAACGCTTGATTTTTCAGTACAACCCATAGGCAGTACGGAGCTTTTTATAGACGGTGCTGACAGCTACACTGCCGACAACACTTTCATCAATTTCTACTTTACTGCAAACAGCGATACTCTTTGGTGCGAAAAAGGATATCCCGTTTGCTTTGAGCAGATAGTTCTGACAGAAATCCAATCTGTACTGCCTGACGATAGCGTAGAAACACCTGTTCTTTCCGAAACTGCACTCAGCTTTATGGTCGCTGCAGGCGATGTTTTCTATACCGTTGACAGACGCAGGGGTTGTATAAGCTCTATCCGCAAGGTAGAAACAGAACTGCTCGGAAAGCCGATAGAGTTCAACTTCTTCCGTGCACCGACTGACAATGATAATATGAAGTGGGACTGGTACAGGGCACATCTGCACGAGCCTGTAACAAAGGTGTACAGCACTTCTGCTGAGGTGCAGGATGGAAACATAGTCATCTCGATATACCATTCCTTTGGCTGGAGCATCTATCAGCCGTTCGCAAAGGGAGAAACCAAACTGATCTTCAGCGGCAATGGTGTGCATATCAGCTCCGATATGCAGACAAGCAACAAGGTGACCTTCCTGCCGCGCTTCGGAATCAGAATGTTCCTGCCCAAAAGCTTCGATACGGCAGACTACTGTGGATACGGACCGCATGAAAGCTACATCGACAAGCATCAGGCGTCGCGCTTCGGGCGATTTACTGTGCCGATATCCGAGATGCACGAGGACTATATCCGTCCGCAGGAGAATTCCTCGCATTATGGTTGTATAAGTGCAGAGGTCAGCGGCAGCGATGTCAGGATATGCTTTACAGGCGAAAACTTTTCGTTCAACGCCTCGGAATACACGCAGGAGGAGCTTTCTTCAAAGCGGCATAACTATGAGCTTGAAAAGTGCGAATACAACATCGTATGCGTTGACAGCGGCATGGCAGGTGTTGGCTCCGCATCCTGCGGCCCTGCACTTGATGAAAAATACCGCATAACACTTCCTGATCTGCATTTTGATATAATGATGAGAGTTGTATAAAATTATAAGGAGGAATGAATATGACACAGCTTAAAAAAATATTATCCACTGCTCTGGCTGCATCGGTCGTTATGGGGCTTACTGCCTGTGATGATTCTTCAGGGGGCGTATCGACGACATCTCCCACTATCTCAAATCCCTCTACGACCTCTGCCCTTACAACGACCGATCCAGACGAAAATGCCGCAACTGACAAGGAAATAAAGGATGTCACTACCTCAGAATATACTCCTGACGGCAATGCGGGAAAGCTGATCTGGCTCGGCTATTATGACATCCGTGATTCCGACCAGTATGCGATATTCACAACTGAGCAATACGGCGGCGAGATAGAGTATATAAGCTGCTCCAGTGGCGATGCTTATTTCGAGAAACTTGGCGTAATGATATCTTCAGGCGATTCTCCCGACCTTGTAAGCTACGAGTGGACAAGTTTCCCCCACGGTATGAGCAAGAATATGTACGAGCCGCTTGACGGATATATTGACACTTCATCTCCTTTGTGGAACGGTATTGCCGATGTAGCGGAAAACTACTCATATAAGGGTAAGCACTACTATTATCCCTATGAAACAAAAACAAATTTCGCGCTTAACTACAACAGAAAAACACTTCAGGAAGCTGGCCTTACCGACCCATATGACCTGTATATGGAAAACAACTGGACATGGGATACTTTCAAGGAGCTGATGATACAGTGGTGTAATCTCGATGATGAGCATATCGGATATGCAGGCTGCAATGCTACAGGTATCGTGTCTACAACAGGCGTAGCTATGATTGAGATCGAAAAAGACGGCACCATCATCAACAACGTGAAATCCCCTGATGTGGCACGTGCTATGCAGTTCGTTATGACACTGGCACACGACGGACTTGTATATCAGAACGAGCTTGGAAACTGGGTTTCTCCTGAGCTGTGGGCTACAAATTCCGACAGAATACTGTTCCTTGGTATGAATCCCGACTGGACATATACGGCAGCTGCCGCAGAAATACAGAATCCTTCAGGCGTTGATAATGACATTTGCAATACTGTGTCAGATTTCGCTTTCGTTCCATATCCAAGAGATCCTTCCTCCGATGTGTATTCCATAGCTTATGACACCTTCGGATATATGGTGCCCAAGGGCTCTGACAACATCAAGGGTGCAGTTGACTGGATACATCTCAACAGAATATATGCGACAGATGAAAATGTGCTTGCAACTGCCCGTGAGGATGCTATAAATCCCACTCCGATATACTATGTCGAGGGTAAATACAAGGGCATGCAGCGCTGGTCTGTGGTATGGGACCCCGAGCTATATGATCTGTGGGTTGATATGAAGGATCCGAGCAAATTCAATCTCATCTTTGACGATTGTAAGGGTTTTAATGCAGAGATGACATCGACTATGGATACACTTCTCTCACAACCTATGTTTGACGGTGCGTCCTGGACACAGCTGAACGAGGAATATGTCCCTGTTATTGATACTATCATTGCTGAGTATCAGAAATAACGATTTTATGACAGTTCTGCCCGTAGGCTTGTGCTTACGGGCATTGTTGTATTATCATAGCGGTTTGTTTCGACTGCCTCATGTTATGAGATATTTCCTTTACTGTCAGGAAAATGAAATCGTTGCTATCTTCATTTTCTAATCTATCTATCACCGACTTCGGCTGAACAAGCACTGCGTAGTCTGCGAGCATTGGAATTTGTCACTAAAATACTGTTCAACTTATCATTCAGCCGTTCAATTGAAATAAGCTTTTTTCATTATACCACTTGCAGCTGATAACTCTAACACAATCGCAGTACAATGCGGCTTGCTGTCGATTAGCACCACTTAATAGAGTTTCCGTAGGTTTGTTATCGATAATTCAACACATTTTGTCGAATTTGCACGAAAACATGAACAAATATCGCGGTTTTTGGCGAGATGGATATGAACGTTGTTGTGGTTATGCACAGAAATATGAACAGATCTCTCATATATAATTATCCCTCTACTAGACAAATCAATCCAGCAGAGGGATAACACAATGCTATTTATCAAAAATTGAAATATACTTTTCCTGCGTCCGTTCATCAATTGCACTTATTATCCTAGATATCAGTGCATTCATTGCATCGTATTTACAAGCAAAAGCTAATGCAGAGGCCTCTATCATTTCCTTATCAGTTACTTTCGAAAAATCCAGATGATAACCTGCCGTTGCAGCAAGATACTCTATAAATACTCGCTGCGCTCTGCCATTTCCTTCGCGAAAAGGATGAAGAACATTGATTTCACTTAAGTAAAAAGATAGTCGAGAAACAATCTCATCGCTTGATATACCAATAAGATAATTTTCAGCTTTTAACTTACCGAAAATTGACCCAGCATATGTATCCAGATTACGAGATAAGCAAAACACATTACCTTTGGCAATATCTACTATTCTGTGCTGCCCAGCCCAATTGTATATATCTGAAAATATCGCTTTATGGATAGCTTTCAGATGTTCATAATCAAGTGCACCAACAACAGGTGTCTGTAATATCTCCGATATCCTCAATGAAGTAATTCGTCGCTCGGCCTCGTGCAATAACTTACCATCCGTTATCCCGAGTTTATTTATCAGAACCTCACTATCAGCATAACAATATGAACCATCCCATTCGTATTCATAATAATAACTCTGACTCATACTGCCCTACCTACGGTATATTCGCTAATAATTGATGTAATGACTTCATCGAACGATAATGTGCCGTTAAGGCACATGCGCATACACTCCATATCTTCTTCAGTAAGAGGCATACCCTCAATAGTCATAGAACCGTTTACTTCGTTTACTATCTGCTCGATATCATTCATATTCACACCACCTTAATGCCTATTTATTCATCATGCTTATATTATACCGCAAAGACAACAACAAATCAAGTATATTAATAAATAATTCATGATAGATTTTAGTTAGGCTGTTCTAGTTACCTCTCTATTGATGATGTTGGTTACATTCAGTTACCCGACAGTTGCCTGAAGCATACCCTCAATAGTCATAGAACCGTTTACTTCATTTACTATCTGCTCGATATAATTCATACAGAAATACAGGAGCAGAACGTGTCTGCTCCCGTTATGTTTTTGTATAGATATCTATCAGCCTATCAATAGTCGACTTCTTCATATTCTTTATTTTGCCAGATTCATAGTTCATCAGAGTCCATCGACTGATTCCAGCTTTTTGTGCAGCTTCAACAATTGTATGAACAGCACGCAAACGAAGGCACTTCAACTGCAAGTGTATAGGAAGTTCTACGATTTCGTCTATACTCTTCCCTGCCAGCTTCGTATCTTCAGGAAACTTACACTGCACAAATGGCTTTGTTATGCGAATTTCAATTTTGTTTGTGTCGAAAACTGCCGTTTCCTTTGGTGTACTATTGCTAATTCAACGCATTTTGTCGAATTTGCACGAAAACATGAACAAATATCGCGGGTTTTGACGAGATGGATATGAACGTTGTTGTGGTTGTGCACAGAAGCATGAAGATTATTCAACTAAAATGTTTATGCAAAAGGCCATCTACCACACGCCTGTCCGCAGGGCACCACTCATAATTTGTGAGTTCCTCAGGGGCCACCCAGCATATTTCCTCATGCACCAATGGTTGAAGCTCTCCTGATACTATCTCCGCTTCAATGAAAGAAAAGTAGATTTCCTTATCAGGATAGTTGTAAGCATACTCATCGACTACGTGGAGTGGCCTTATTTCAAGCGATAATTCCTCTTGTATCTCGCGGACAATGCACTGAAAAGGTGTTTCGCCTGCTTCGATCTTACCACCGGGGAATTCCCACAGATGTGCGCAGTTTCCGCCTTCGCCTCGTCTGCATATCAATATTTTTCCATTGCTGCGGATTATCGCGGCTGTAACATGTATCATATATTGCTCCGTTATCCAACAATAAGCTTGTTTGTCTTTTTAAGGTACTTCGCAGGAATAGGCTTATGCAGCTTCCAGATAACATTCATCGGCTTGCTGCCTGTACTGCTGACAAAATCCGCAAGACCTAAGAATGTATATGGCGATGCTCCCAGCTTATTCTGCTTGAATTCACGCACAAACAGCAGTACCCTGTCCCCTGTTTTGCGATGGTTGATATAACGCTGTCCTGTATTGCTTTCTGGCGATACCGTACTCTGGCTCTGCCAGTGAAACAGGTTTTCGTCAATAGAATAGTCCTCATACATAGTGGTGGGCGAATACTGTTTCTCCGACTTGTTGAGTGTAACGAACAGAACATCCACCTTCTTTTCAGAGAGGTACTTTACGCCCTCGCGAACGGTATTCGGCTTCAGGAAATCCAGTGCAGTCAGTATCTGATCTCTCGAATAAGTACAATGCACATCAAGTGGACACTCAAAGCCCAGATCAATCGCCTCATCAACGAAGTCTATCCTATCATAATTATAGTAAAGAATATCCAGGACCTCATTCAGCATAACGGGCGAAGCCGCAAGCATTCTGAAACCGTCAAGCATGTCTGCAAATCCGCAGTCCTCCCATGTTTTCTGCCATATCGTGAATTGCAGCATAGTAATCATACGCAGCTGCTTATCAGTAAAATCTGCCTCGGACAGCTCGCCCATCTTTGGTAGATAGTCAACAATAAACTCGATCCACCTGCGTGAATCTATTGCACATATTCTGGGCAGAGCCTTTGTAACAGCATCTTCGATATTCTCATCAAATTCAGGAATAACACCAGCTGAAGCGCACAATCTTGCGAATGAAGTTTTGGTCGCATAGACAGCACTGATATCAAGATGATAATAGATCAGGAAATTATTAAGCGTAAGTTCTAACCCAGTGTCCTCAGTAAAGGTCGCGATACGGTTAATTATTGCGGTCTTATTACCCATGGCACGCTTGATGTTATCAAGGATATATTCCTGTGCCTGACGCTCGAGCCTGAAATAACAGCCCTTAGGAAGCGATACAAAACCGTTTTTTATCTCGCTCTGCACGCTCCTTGCAGTATTGGACAGCAGTGCTGCAAATTTCTCCTCGAAATTATACTTCTTATGAGCCTGTCCGATAAAATCAAGGACAGTAAGACACTCCTTGCCATCAGCCAGACGCAGGCCACGGCCAAGCTGCTGCAGGAACACTGTCAAACTCTCGGTAGGTCGCAGGAAGATTATCGTATTCACCTCAGGAATATCCACACCCTCGTTAAACAGATCAACCGTAAATACGAAATGTATCTCTCCACTGGCAAGGCGCTTGCTTACTGTGCGGCGCTGATCGTCCCTGCTGTCAGAAGTAAGATATTCAGATGCTATTCCTGCCTCATTGAACTTGCGGCTCATGTACTCTGTATGCTCCTTCGATACGCAGAATCCCAGTCCTTTTGTGCTGTCGATATCAGTTACACAGCGTCTGAGCTGCTTCAATATCAGCATGACTCTCATATCATTGCCTGTGTAGACCTTAGACAATGCACTGCGCTCGTATCCGCCCCTGCTCCACTTTATATCAGACAGATCAACATCATCTGCTACGCCAAAATAGTGGAACGGACATAACAGTTTTCTGTCTATTGCCTCGGGAAGCCTGATTTCAGCAGCTATCCTGTTATCGAAATACTCAAGGACGTTCTTGCCGTCCATACGTTCAGGGGTTGCTGTTAAGCCAAGCAGTATCTTAGGCTGATAATATTCAAGCAGTTGCTGATATGTCGGGGCAGCGGCATGGTGGAACTCGTCCACGATTATGAAATCATAGAAATCGGGCGATGTTACATCAGTAAGCGAGCGCGAGTTCAATGTCTGCACCGAAACGAACAGATTATCAAGCGAGCTTGGTGTGTGATTTCCCACAAAAAGCTCACCGAAATCAGCGTTATGTAGCACACCTCGGAAGCACTTAAGACTCTGACGTAAGATTTCCTCTCTGTGGGCGACAAAAAGCAGACGGCAAGGCTTATCCGTATTATCTCTACGAAATCTCTTGTAATCGAACGCAGAGATAACTGTCTTTCCTGTACCCGTTGCAGCTACAACAAGATTGCGGTTCTTGCCACGTATTTCTCGCTCTGCTTTCAGGCGGTCGAGTATCTCCTGCTGATAAGGATAAGGATTGATGTCAAAACCGTATGTATCGTCAGTGCCACCTGTGTACTTTTCTGCTTTCAGAGCCTGCTCCAGCTTGTGTACCTCACCCTCTGAATATACCGTGAACTCTTTACTGTTCCAGTAGCTTTCAAAGGTAGCAGATATTTTTGTAAGCGTTGCAGGCTGGTCATGTGCAGTTATCTTCAGATTCCACTCAAGGCCGCTTGTCATAGCTGCATTCGACATATTGGACGAGCCCACATAAGCTGTCGTAAAGCCCGTATCACGATAGAATACATACGCCTTAGCATGCAGCCTTGTGCGAGCAGTATCATAGGATATCTTTATTTCGGTGTTTGTAAGTTTTCGGAGTTCCTCTACGGCTCTTGCATCAGTGGCTCCCATGTAAGACGTAGTGATGACACGCAGCTTTCCGCCACGCTGTGTAAAATCAACAAGTTCGTTGATAATAAGGCGAAGTCCGCTCCACTTGACGAACGAAACAAGCATGTCTATCCTGTCAGCAGAGCATATCTCTTTACGCAGCTCGTCCATCATGCTAGGCTCGTGAATTGCGCCTGTAAAAAGCGAGCTTGCGGCTAGTGATGTCTCAGGACGCGGTGTTTCTATTTTACCCGTAAGCGCAGACATGCTATTCTGCTTTTGAGCAACGGCAAGGAGCTGTTCCGCACGCTGGTCGACGCTCATTCCGTCAAACTCGTCATCACCTGTGGCCTCTGCAACTGCAGATACTATCCTGTTAGCAAGGTCGATCTGCTCTGACATATTCACGCCGCTGACCTGACGTAGACCTTTTTCAATTATCTCAGCAATATATTTTGCAAGCACAGAAGGAGCCTCTGCGCCATCAATAGCCTGCTTTTCACATAACAATTCATTGCTGTCTGACAGTTCCTTTCCAAGCGCTTTGTTTATTACCTGTTCATATAAGCCTGGGATTAGCATGATGCACGACCTTTCGTTGTTGTTTTTATTACTGATCTAATTATATGAAAATGAGCTGATATTGTCAAGCATATTTCGACACACTTTATTCTGATATGATAAAAGCGGATGGCACAAAACCACCCGCTCAATTTCATTTATCAATAAATTCAATTTTGCACTGATGCTCTTTGGTATCCTTATCATAATTGATACCAACAAGCACCACTCTGCCATAGTAATCCTTGACAGAATCAGGATAATGCTTTTCCTTTATCTGATCAAGTGCAGTCTGTGCTGATCTGTCCCATTTTAACTCCACAACTATCGCAGGATCTGTATTGCCTCGAACAGGCAGGTATACTATATCAGCAAAACCCCTGCCTGCGGGGAACTCGCGAACTCGCTCATACGTAGATACTGCCGCGATATATGCAAACATAACAGCATAGCTGAGTGAATTTTCATCGTTATATGTCAGCGCTGAAGAAGTATCCATGTGCGCTTTCTCAATGCACTGAGCCACTGTTGACTCATCACCGGACAACGTTGCAGATAAAAGCCTGTCTGAGTTTTTAATGATCTCGACAAATCCATCCCATTTGGTTGAACTTACAGCACGAATAAATTCCTCCATAACCTCAAGATTAGGTATCTTCACCGCTCCGGTGGAGTGATTATATGTGAGATATCCAAGATGAACAAGCAAAGTGAGTATATCGTCCTTGCTCTCAAAGGTTGACATATCGTTAAGAAACTTGGTCGTATCTATTTTAATGGACTTATCACACATCATTGAAATAATGCTATCCTTTAAGCCATCAAAATTCAAATCGATATACAGCTTAAGTGCCTCATAGGTTTCGGTATTTGTCCAGTAATCCTGAATACAGCCATTCTGCATACAAGCAATAACTGAATCCGGATTATAGATATGCAATTTATCACCAAATGTGTAACCATTATACCATAGTTTTACATTATCAAAAGACACATTATATCGCTGGCAAAGCGTGATTACTTCTTCATCAGTAAATCCGAAATACTTCGCAATGTTTTCCGCACGTGTCATAGAATACTCACTGAACATATTTAGTGCAGAATGAGTACCGTACTTCTTTATTGGCAGAATTCCCGTCATATAAACAAGCAGCACATAGTCCTGATCTTTAAGAAGATCGCGCAGAAAATCAAGATATGCAAGCTGGAGTGCCTCATCATCCTTTTGCTCTCGGAAAATGCAATCCCATTCATCTATGATGAAAACAAACGTTTCACCCGTAGCCACAAATATTCTTTCCAAAGCACTTGAAAGCTTATTAGTATTCAAAGAAATATCGTATTTTTTCGACAGCTCACCTATCACTTCACTCTGAAGATAATCAATCATATTGGAAGGCTCAGCAGAACGGCTCAAAAATCTTTGTATATTCAGAAACAGCACATTATATTTATTGAGGTGCTTGTTGTAATCCTTATCCTTTGCGATCTTAAGGTCACAAAAAAGCTTATCAGATGAACACCCTTTTGAATAATACGCACTTAACATTCTTGCAGCAGTAGTCTTACCAAATCTGCGTGGTCTGCTCACACAAAGATAACGTTGTGAAGTGCCAAGCTTTGAATTTGCAAAGCTGATAAGCTCAGACTTATCTACATAGGTATCCGTATTGACATCCATCTCAAATCCATTATTAGCAGGATTAAGATATATTCCCATCTGTAAGCACCTCCATTCGGGCAAGCATTCACTTATTTCCAATATTATTATAACTCATTAGTGATAAGAAATCAAGACCTTTATGTCACACTTTTCACCACAAAAAAGACGTGATATTATATTCGCGCATCAGTTACCCGACAGTTACCTGAGATATGTCGAGCTTTTCCACAGAAATAAGGGAGCAGCTCGCAACTGCTCCCTTAATGTTTATTGTAGATCTCTATGAGCTTCTCTACTGTTCGCCGCTTCATGCGCGTAGTCCTCCTCTGCTCATAATTCATTAGAGTGCAGCGATCGATCCCTGCAAGCCGAGCCGCCTCGTTTATCGTAAGACCTGACCGCTGGCGCATGACCTTTAGCTGCTCGCCCAATGACAGTTGCTCAAACTCTAATGAGCAAAGCAGCGAATCACTTGGATACTTGCAACATGGCACTTGTACTGAGCCGCAGCACAATGCGGTTTGCCGTCGATTAGTGTCGCTAAACAGAGTTTCCGTAGGTGTGTTATTGCTAACCAGATTAAAATGCATTATAGAAAAATCAAGCATCAGCTTACAGAGGTCTACATTGATGAACCTCTCGATACTGATTCTGAGGGGAACACCCTTACACTCGCCGACATCTACAGCAGTGATGTAAATATCGAAGAAGAAACACTGCTGAAGATTAACTCTGAAAAACTCTACAAATTTATCAAGGAGGAGCTTGATGAGCGGGAGCACGAGATAATAAGCAGACGATACGGGATTCCCGACAAAAACGGCAGGATATGTAAACCGCTTACTCAGCGCGAGATAGCTGCTGCTCTCGGTATATCACGTTCTTACATATCCCGCATCGAAAAGCGTGCGCTGGAGAAGCTGAGAGCCAGATTTGATGTTTAGTTTATTATAGCTCATTTATGTAATACTGTCAAGCGTGAGCGGAATTTGCAATACTCTGATGCGTATGTGACAGTTTCGGCTGCGTGAGATGCACTAAAACGCCGCACTCGTTTGAGTGCGGCTTGATATATGTTGTATGACAAATTGGAATTTGACAAACTGATAAAATAACGGTCTTTAATAATTCTCAGGATATGGTTCTATTCCAAAAGAATATTTTACCTCTTTCAGTAATTCATCCTCAGTCAAATCATATGGGAAAGGGTCTGCTTCCTCCATAACATTATTGATGAGTTCCTCATACGTTCCACATTCTATGACAATAAATGGCTTACCGGGAAAACATACTTCATCCACTCGGTAATACTCGCCCTTATATTCAAAGACTGGCCTTGTAGAAATGTTTTCTACAAATTCATTTCCTACATACGAACGTGTTCTTTGTTCATAAGGCAATTCAATAGATACTTTATTTCCGCCAAGCATTATTATGTATTTTTCTACGATATCTTTGATTGATTCAAATTCTTGTCTTGTGACGCTTTCGTATATCCACATATCTCTTGTCTTCTCCGCCAAATTCTTATTTATCGGTGAGTTAATTATACCATACACGCATCAAAAACTCAATACTATAAAGCAAAAGCCACACTTTTAATTGTAGGATACTCCTGTTTAACTTTTTCATTACAGCAATATCATTGATAACCAGATAAAAATGCACTATGGCAAAATCAAACATCAGCTGACTGAGATCTATGTTGATGAACTTCTCGATACAGATGCAGAGGGAAACACGCTTACCTTGATTTAGTTGGTATATCACATAGATTGAGGGTTCAGTGTATATAGAATTCATCTGTGTGGCTAACAGTAATTGTCTCAGATTAACATACTTCTCGATCCATATAGCGTAGTCATAAACAAAAATCCAGAGAAGATGTAATTTCTTCTCTGGATTTTCTAAACGCTAAAGCTGTTTATTCAAATTCCAATGAGCGAATTTCTGCATAAGGTACATCTCTCGCCAACACAATTCTTTCCGCAGTTGCTCCAAAAGCAGTATACTTTTCCTAAACGATTTTAGACTTAAAGTCAATTTCAGCTTTTCTTGCCTGTGAGCACAGATCCTTTGTCTGCAATCTATATTCTTTGCCACCTTTGATAAAATGTGTTCCGCATTGTCTGAATTCGAAGGATACATTTTTACGAATGCATTGTTCTCTAACATCAAGAACCCAAGTGTAATCAAGAGGTCTTGCATTCACATCGGACTCACCGCCAACTACAACAAGTTCAACACCATCAAGATATCGTTCTATATCGATAGCTTCGATCAGCGGCTGTGCGGTGACGCATTTATGCTTAATTGGGAGCTTTGAAAATATACTAAGCTTATAATCGGCATTCTTTTGATTTTCTACCGTACAGCAAATGACTACATTTTCATAACCGTCACCCCAATCCGCAGGAATGCAGTCCATAAATCTGTCAATGCGTTTTGTAAGAAACAGAAAAGTGCAATCCTCACGCTCCTTGATCATCTGCCAGCATTCATTACGCCAAGGATCTGCTTCCTCAATCAGAAAATCCGTAGAAAAACAAGTGTACACTATCCCAGACTTCATTTTGTATACGCCGCTTTTCAATCGTTCAATCGGCTTTGCAAAGTCTTTTGTTTTTTTAACAATGCTTGTATCAACACCACGCTTTGCATCACCCTTATGGATATAACAGTAGCGGCAGCCGTCGCTACACTTTTTGCATCCTCTCCACGGATTCCACATTGCCATATTCTCACCTCGTCAAATTCTGCATATAGCCTACAGGCTTATACACTCTGCTTGATATTTAGCTGCTTCTTCACGCATTTGCATAGACACTTAAACAGACCAATTGCAGAACTTTTGAATACTCTCCAGTGATACTTAATGTCGTATTCTTTCGATGCAAATGATCTTGCAGCTTGTATCTTCATTTCCATAGGATGCATTGACCAATCATAATCACATATTATGGCTATCGCCTGACAGAAAGAGATTTCTTTCTTTTGGATATGATAGTCAATCTCAAAACGTCTGCTAAAATCTTCCTTGACTATATAATTGTTATGCCATAATGTCACTCTGGAGTTACTTTGCCTTTCGATACGCCACCTATCTTCCCTCACTTTAATACATATAATATTAGGATCAGTCTTAATAAAAGATATCTGAGCATTATTTACCTGCACAAGATCCCTTATCGTCTTATAGTTTGCTCCAAATTCCGCAAATGTCTTAACAGCTTTTTTTACATCAGCACAACCTGCCTTCCTAAGCAATGTGGCAGAGCAACACTGCGGGCAAAGCATTTCAGATCCTGTAAAATCAGACACGATAAAATGCGCATCTGCTATTTTTGAAATATTGCAGCAGCTCTTTTCATGAAGCAGATTAGTCTTTTTGTCAAGAATATAATGTATGCTATCATCGTCCATCGCTCTTTTTCGCACTATCATCTGACGTTCAGCCTTTGTGAGCGGTTGTGCAATTAACGGTTCTTCGACCATTTCTATAACAGAAACAGGCGTTGTTTTTGGTGTTTCCTGTACCTTACCCTTCTGTTTTTTAGGAGCTGCATCGCTTTCATCAACAAATTCCAGATCACTGATATATTTGAGTGCTTCATCAACATTGCCGCTGAACTCATAATCAAAGCTATCAAAACAACTATATGAGCCGTCGGGATGAACCGAATAATATCGTCTGAGGAGCACAGCTTTCCCCTCTCTGAAACGAAGCCTCCATACATCATACCCATCATCAAAATCAAAACTATCCTCATCAAAATTAAGGAATATGGGATCTATCTCAGATAAAAAGTCGCACAAAATCTTTATATCTGCCCCACTAATACTAAAGAACTCATAGCATTTCAAATATATCTGATTGTCAAAACCACAACAGCGAAGTAACAACCGTTCAGTTTCAGCGTTTTTTTCCTCAGCAGATTCAGCAGCTTTTTCCGCTTCATTCATTACAACAACTGAGCTCTGCGTCGGTTTCAACGAAACAATAAAGCTACCTATTCTCTTAGCAATTTCCGATATATCCATAAACAGTATATTTGTCATTTTTGTACTTGCAAGCATTACTGACACTTCCTTTCATATAACAATTGTAGCATATAACAAGAATGTGTGCTGTGCATTTTAAGGACTATTGAAAAAATATAGTTCGTGAATATCCAGTGGCTTTTTTCTTAAAACGACAAAAAGATTATTTTAGTTATTGACAATTAATCATCTATATTGTATGATATTTAAAACATCACAATGCGGAGGGCACTATGACACAAGAAAAGCATATCTTCACTAACCAAACAGGTTATCTTCCCGATATGCCAAAGAGGGCAACCATAACTATACCTTGCGACAACTTTGAGATATACAGCACCGATGGCAGATTGTGCCTTTCAGCTAAGACCGAAAGCATCGGATTCAGCCCCAAATCAGGCGAGGAGTTACGGATCGCCGATTTTTCTGCAATAGATAACTGCGGAACATATTATATTAAACTGGCTAACGGAGAATGCTCTGACGACATCATCATCGGAGAAGATGTATACAAAAAATGCTTTGATGATGTAACTAAGGCGTTCTATTATCTCAGATGCGGTTGTGAACTGGACAGAAAATATGCAGGAGCATTCTGCCACGCTCCCTGCCACACCGGAAATGCAATCGTCTGGACAGATAAAAGCAAGGCTTCAGATGTCAGCGGAGGCTGGCATGACGCAGGCGATTACGGCAGGTATGTCACCGCCGGTGCCTGTGCGCTTGCACATCTGTTGTATGCATACAACTTCTACCCTACTCCTTTTCACAATCAACATCTCAATATTCCCGAAAGCAGAAGCAATGAGCCGGATATCCTGTGCGAATGCCGTGTGGAGCTCAACTGGATAATGAAAATGCAGCGTAACGACGGTGCTGTATATCATAAGCTCACCACACAGCATCATGCACCATTCATTATGCCAGAGGATGACACTGCGCAGCTTTATTTGCTACCACCCTCATCAATGGCTGCTGCAGACACGGCGGCAGTGCTTGCCCTCGCAAGCAGGGTCTATCGACGCTTTGACGAAGCTTATTCAGAAAAATTGCTGGACAAAGCTCTGTTAAGCTATCGTTGGCTGGAAGCCAATCCCGAATACCTCTTTGAAAATGTGCAGGAATGCACCACAGGTAGCTATGGAGAACGTGACGATATCGGTAACCGTTTCTGGGCGGCAGCAGAGCTCTTTGCTACCACTGGTGAGGAAAAGTACCACGATGCAATAAAGGAATACAGTCAACGTGATGATATCCACATATCCCTAGGCTATACAGGAATGGATGGCATTGGCATGATTTCATATATCTTCTGCAGCAATGCAGATAGCGAAATTAAAAGCAGATTTACACAAAGCATATTGAACAGAGCTGATGCGCTGATAAATGAATCTGAAAGCTGTGGCTACGGTTGCTCCTTAAAGGAGTACGAATTCGGCTGGGGAAGCAATATGTCAGTGATGAAAAATGCAATGCTGATGCTTATTGCTGAACATATCACCAATGACAAACGTTACAATGACGCTGCAGCGGAGCAGCTGCATTATCTTCTGGGCCGAAGTCCACTGGGACTAAGCTATGTAAGCGGTATAGGTGTACGTTCCATAAACAAGCCGCATCTTAGACCTACAGTTGCAGACGATATCGAAGAATGCATACCTGGAATGGTTAGCGGTGGTCCGAACAAATATCTCAGCGATCCTGATGCAAAGCTGCTTATCCCTGAGGGAACCCCAGCCATGAAATGCTTTGCTGACGATGACAGGTGCTACTCTCTCAACGAGATAACGATATATTGGAATTCACCTACTGTTTTTGTACTAGCGCATTTTAACAACTAATTATGCCATAAATTGGCAAAATCGCCGATTGTATGAAATGTACGTTGACAACAGTAAATTTTAAGTATATACTTTATTATATAATTATATAAACTAATAAGGAAGTCTGGAAATATGAAAACCTGGGAAACAATATTTGGGTCTGGATGGGCAGCCTTCTCGGAAAACATCCCTGAAATAGGCGCATTTCTGCTGGATCATAAAAAACAAAAACTGACTGCTGACAAAAACATTGCACTATTGTTGGATGTATCTTCACTACCCGACTACGAAGCATTTTGCAATATAATCGACAATATGCAGCACAAGGACAGCTTTTCTCAACTAACCCTCGTCATTGCCGAAAATGATGAGGATATCACCGCCGGATACATCGGTGTACCTCCGGATACTGCACAGATTTATAACGGCCAGTTACCTGTATATTCCTACGCTCATTTTATTTCAGCCATAACACAGGATACAACAAACTCGCTGCTTTCACTGCTCCAGATTGAGGATTACACTGGAACAAAGCTTTCCGGTGCTGATATCAAGCTGGCACTTACAGGTATAATCGCAAATTCTCCGCAGAATGCCATACTTTCAGCTGCATCTAAGAATAGATTCTGGTTCTATATCCCCGATTTTACGGATGACAAGGTGATTTGGCTAGAAAGATTGCAGGCACATATGCGCAAATATATCTCCGAAAACACTGATAAACAGTCTCTTAATCTCACATTTACAGCAGGCTGCGGTGCCGACTCTTCATCTTCAGATCAGCGTATGCAGACAGCGGAATTCGCATTGTACGAGGCTGAAGCCATTGGTGCAGGCAGTGTAAGGATCTATTCCGCTGAACGATACAGTCAGCAGAAGGCTGAATACGAGAATATGAAGCGATTCTCACAGCTTATTGACAACAACCTGTTCACATATCATTTCCAGCCTATCGTCAGCGCACGTAACGGCGAAATATATGCCTATGAGGCATTAATGAGAACAGATCCCTCTATTGGTATGTATCCACTGGAGATTCTTGGTGCTGCTACAAAGCTCGGCAGACTGTATGACATCGAAAAAGCTACTATCCGCAATTCTCTTTCATTCATAAGTGCCAATCAAGAGGCATTTGCAGAGCGCAAGCTATTTGTAAACTCTATCCCTGCACATATGCTAAGCACTTCAGACTGGGATATGATCGTAAACGAGTACGGCGAGCTGATGGAGAAGATCGTAATCGAGATGACAGAGGACTCGCAGATGGATAACGATCGTCTCGCCATTATCCAGAACAGGCTCAAGAGAAGCAATATACAGCTTGCAATAGATGATTACGGTACTGGCTACTCAAACACTACAAATCTCATCAGATATGAACCCAACTATGTCAAGATAGACCGTTCACTTGTCGAGGGCATAAACGAGAATCAGAAGATGCAGAAGCTGGTTGCAGGTATTATGGAATTCATCCACGAAAATGGATATATGGCTCTTGCGGAGGGCGTTGAGACCTATGAAGAGTTGAAAACCATGATTCAGCTTGGTGCTGATCTCATACAGGGATATTACATCTCAAAGCCGAAGCCATTCCTGCTGCATGAGATAAAGGATGATCTGAAACAGGAGATAGTGGAGATAAATCTTATCTACTCTGACAGCTACTACAAGGTTTATCATCCTGTCGAAAACGAGGTCGTGGAGCTTTCAAAGCTCACGGCAGAACGCTATGGCTCTATATTTATCGAGTACGACAACATCACTATCGTAGGTGTAGGCGATACGCCTATCCTCTGCCCCATAACCATCAAGGATGACTGCAAGATCAAGCTTACACTCAAGAATTCTACAATAACAACGGAGCGTGACAGCGCAGTTATCTTCATTGGTAACAACGCAGAACTCGTGCTTAACATTGAAGGTGATAATAAGATATTCCCCCGTGGAATCTGGGTACCACAGACATCAAAACTCAAAGTCATAGGTAGCGGATGCCTCCATGTACACGCCGAAGCTATGAACTGCTACGGAATCGGCACAGACAAGGACAACAGCTACGGTAACATTCTAATCGAATGTACAGGAAAACTGCAAGTGGATTCCAATGGTGAAAATGCTATTGCCATCGGCGGCGGCAAAAACACAAACGGTTCTTCCATTCGAATACTTGCAGGAGATATTCATATTGAGACCTCGGGTGGTAACTGCGTTGGTATAGGCAGTATGGAAGGCAACAGTTGTGTGGATGTCACAACTTGTGAATGCAGCATTGAATGCTCAGCTACAAACACAGTCGCTGTTGGATCACTAAACGGCAGCGCAGATCTTTACATAGAAAACGTAATGATGAACATAACAGAATCTGGTGTTAATCTCTGCGGAATTGGCGTGCAACACAAGGGCGACGGTAAGATCTTCATGACAGACAGCACTGTAAAATGTGATATGCATGGTAGATCGATCCTCTGCGTAGGTACCGATAAGGGCGATATCGATATAGTTATCTCATATCTTTCCACAAACTTTTACTGTGAAGGTGGCAGCGTCCTTGGAATCGGTGATACCAGCGGTAGCGGTAATATCAACATCCGTGAAGCAAATATCGATATGCTGTTCCTAACCGGTGATGGCATAGGCATTCATAGTAAAAATGGCACTGTCACTACAGAAAATATGATTGAAACCACCAGAATCAATCCATAACAAAAACAACGTAAATCATTAGTCCGATACTCATGTGATTTTGAAAAGCAGACTAATTAAAATTACAGTGGATATGAAAAAGCCATCGTATAATACGATGGCTTTTCTTCTGAAACAATAGGAACTCAACAGAGCATAAAACGACATGGATTTTGCAGTGCTGTTCTGAATTAGGAGTACCATCATCAAAGTAACTTTCATATATCTAATATACAAAAGTTCAGCGGATCGATGCAGATCCGCTGAACCAGTATTTTTAGTTAAATCATCCGCTTATAGCTCAAACTGGCCAATAAGCGACTTAAGCTTACCTGCCTGTCCCGAAAGCTCTTCGGATGCTGCAGCACTCTGTTCTGCAGTTGCAGAATTCGACTGTACTACACCAGAAATCCGTGTAATATCCTCGTTTATCCTAACCACCATCTCAGCCTGCTCCTGACCTGACTCAGTGATATCTTCAACCAGTTTCTGTGCGGAATGTGTGTATTCGTCAAGAGTCTGCATTGCTTCAGCAGTCTGGCGAGTAATATCTGCGCCCTTGTTTACAGCCTCAACAGAGCTTTCAATAAGCCTTGTTGTGTCTCCTACAGCCTCTGCAGATTTTGCAGCAAGCGTCCTTACTTCATCGGCAACTACTGCAAAGCCCTTACCTGCATCTCCTGCTCTTGCTGCCTCGATCGCAGCATTAAGCGAAAGTATATTGGTCTGGAACGCAATATCCTCAATAGTCTTAATGATATTGCTTATCTTACCCGATGTCTCATTAATATCATTCATCGCATCAGTGAGGCGTGACATTTTATCGTTTACCTCCACTACATAATCAGATGTTTTATTCATCAGATCATAGGTTTCAGAACAGCTGTCAGAGTTTCTCTTCAGATGTGCCTCAATATCACGAAGACTATCTGCAAGCTCATCAATGGAAGCAGTTTGCTCCATAGTACCGTCAGACAACACCTGTGAACTTTGAGCAACCTGCGTAGATCCTGAATCTACCTGATCAGCAACGGTGTAAATCTCGCTGAGAACGGTTGTCAGCTTGCTCTTAATAGCTACTAGATTGTCGGACAATATAGCAAAGTCACCCTTATAATACTCCTTATTCTGAGTTACATCTACTGCAAGGTTTTCATCTGCCATTTCGCCTAGTACACGTCCTATATCAGTTGTTGCATTATTGAGCGACAAGCACAGCATATCAACCGCCTTTGCAATGCTGCCTATCTCGTCATTTCTTCTTATGTACTTATCGATCTTCTGTGCAGCACCAAGTTCAATATTGGAAAGGTCTATTACTGCATTCTCAACGGACTTCAGAGGGCTAACAAGCTTACTAATAATGAAATATACTACCAGAGCAAGGATAACTGCACTAACGACAAAAAGCAGAGCAAGATTTACTCTCAATGCTGTTGCAGATTCCAACACTTCTGATTCCTTATCAGCAATAACAAATGCCCAGCCGTGCTCATCAATACTCTTGAACGCAGCAATACATTTAGTACCATTTTCATCCTTGTAATTTACAAAGCTGCACTCATTGCCATTTTTGATCTGAGAAATGATATCAGCAACAAAGCCATCTTCTGCTACTGTTGTTATCATCGCACTGTCAGGATGGAATATATACTCACCAGTTGATACATTAACAAGATAATATTGCGCACTTTCAAGTCCATCCAGAGGCAGCTCATCAAGCTTTGCAACAAGTCCATTTGTAAAAATACCGATACCGCCAAGACCAATTGCCGTGCCATCATCCTCACGTACAGCCTTGTACATTGAAATGATCTGCTCACCTGTAGCGGGAGAAATGATGATACCTGTGTTATATACACCTTCTGTTGCAAGTATAGCATCGTGCAACTGCTTACGATGTGCTTCATCAGGACGGGTCACCATACCTATGACTGGTGCGTTTGTATGAGAAAGTATTGTGGTATCCCACTTACTGCAATAAATTCCTTCGAGATTAGAAATATCTTTACCGAAATCAACGGTATATTCCTGTGCGGCAGTTGCAGCTGCACTATCTGAAGGGTCACGGATAACATCGTATACCTGCTCAGCTTTAAGATATGCTGTAAGATTATCTTTTGTTGAATTGATGTAATTACTTATGATCTCTGAACGATCAGCAGCTGCTGTCTGCATATTGTTGATAGCAGTTTTATATGCCGAATCAGATACATAAACATTGATAAAAACAAACAAAAACAGGAATACCACCAGCTGTATTATCAATACAGCAGCTGATATCCTTATACCCAATTTACACAAATTCCTTTTTTTCATAATTACCTCCTGATAATATTGCTTTTATACTTTTCCTGTGATATAATTATATAACAATAAAACTATAAAGGAAAATGTATATGGAACTTAATCAGATAAAACAATTCAGAGTGATAGCAAACACTGAAAGTATTTCTGCAGCTGCTGAACTGCTTTATATAGCGCAACCGTCGCTCAGTCAGACGCTAAAAAGACTTGAAGACGAGCTTGGCACACAGCTGTTTGACAGACGTGGAAAAAAGATAGTGCTCAATGGTGCGGGAAAAATATTCCTAAAATACTGCGACGAAATAATTGTTTCACTCGACAGTGCCAAAAAAGAGCTGGCAGAATACAACGGAAACCGTAAAATAGATATCAATATCGCAGTGGATTCAACCACACTGTTGATAAAAGAGGTAGCAGAAAAGATGCGCACGCACTATTCTTGGTCTGTACCACACTTCTACATTGGCAGCAACAAAGACTGGGATCTGAAAATATGCTCATCAATGGGGCCTGACTGCGGAAGCACCTCAACAACAGTAATAGAAGAACAAATCGGTGTAATAATGCCCAAAAGCCATCCGCTATGTGCACTACCTGAGATCACAATGCAAGATATTGCAACTTGTGAACTTATCAGCCTTAATCATGCTGATAATATCACTAAAATAATAGCGGCATACTGTAAAAACGCTGACCTACATCCAAACATAACGATGTATGTAGAAACACCATCGATCATGTGCGATCTGATCGAAAGAGGATTTGGTATTGCCTTTGCCCCTCAATGCACAGGATACAGCCACTACAAAGACTCGCTTGAATTCAGACTGATAAAGGATATGCCAATGCGACACTATGTACATCTAGTCATGAACAACAAAAGACTTGTCACGCAGGAACTGCAAAGCTGCTACAATGCAATAGCCAGTTTTTATATAGAATATGCCCAGAACTATGATAACACTAAGTAATGTGTAGTACCGTCAAACAACTTTCTATATAGTGATTATACCATATAATCACCTATAACTGATAATATACATTCAATATATCTATATAGTTTCAAAAATATATAACAAC